>CALXLD010000035.1 GCA_944389105.1 uncultured Spirochaetaceae bacterium
TGGTGGTAAGACTGTTACAATGAAGACAATTGCGCTTCTTGCTCTCCTAAATCAGATAGGGGGGTATATTCCTGCGGACGCGCATTCCGTGCTACCTCTTTATTCTTCTGTTTTCACCGATATCGGAGATGGTCAGTCCATTTTGGATGCTGCCTCCACTTTCTCTTCCCATATGAAGAATATTGCTGAAATCTGCAACAAGGCAGATGGCAATAGCCTTGTAATACTTGATGAACTTGGTTCTGGTACAGATCCTGAAGAAGGCGCTGCTCTTTCCCGTTCAATGCTTTCATATTTCTCGAAGCATACAGCTTTGACATGCATCACTTCTCATTATTCCCAGGTCAAGAGCTTTGCTTATTCAGAGAAGGCCATGATGAATGCATCGATGGAATTTGATGAAAGGTCTGGACTTCCGACATACAGGGTACTGGAAGGTATTCCAGGAGACAGCCATGCACTTGAAACTGCAAAGCGTATGAGAATACCTAAAGAGATTATCGAGGCGGCAGTTGAAGAGCTCAGAGGTGGAGATGCTACTACCGGAAGGATAATCAAGGCTCTGATATCAAAAGAAAGAACCCTGGATAGAAAGATAACTGAAATATCAATTCTCAAAAAGAAAGAAGAGAAGAGCAGGGAAGAATTCGAGAAGAAGGAAAAGGAGCTTGAGAAAAAAGAGAATGAACTGAGAAAAGAGGGCGTGAAGGAGATAAACGACTACCTTAGATCAACCAGAAAGGAACTGGAACGCCTTGTGATGGATGTAAGAACTGGAAATCTCACACAGGAAAAAACCAGAAAGGTAAAGTCGTATATCAAATCTGTAGAAGAAATGAAAGCTAGGGAGGAAAGTCTTATTGATGATACAGAGGAGATTGTTGAGGATACTTCTCCTATAAATCCTGGTGATCTGGTTCTTTGTGGTTCTTCCCGCGCTCTTGGACATGTCGTTGCTGTAAAGGCCAACAGTGTTACTGTCTCTCTCGAGAATGGACTCAGAATGGATATAAAGCGGAATATGGTTCACCATGCACCAAAGAGTGAGAAAAAGACATCAGTTGAGTATGGTGTTTCAACAAGAAAGGCTGACTATACAATTGATGTCAGGGGACTGACGCTTGAGGAAGCATTAAGAAGGGTGGAAGATCAGATAGAAGCTGCAATCCTTTCATCTCTTCCTTCATTCTCGATTATCCATGGTTATGGGGATGGTATTCTCTCTAGAGGCATACATGAATATCTGAAAAAGAGGAAAGAGATTAAGGATTACCGGTTTGCACGTCCAGAGGACGGTGGTATGGGTAAGACTTATGTTGAGCTCTTCTGAGGTTCAAGCTCTGCAATGAGTACTGCCAGGAAGACTAATACACAACCGATTATCTCTTTTGTTGAGAGTTTCTCCGAGAGTATGATAACGCCACCGATTGCGGCCCATACACTCTCTAGGGAGAGAGCAAAGACTGCACGTGATGGACGTACATAGCGCTGTCCAATAACCTGCAGTGTGTAAGCAAGTCCACAGGAGAAAGCACCTGCATAGAGTATAGGAAGCCATGCATTGAGTATTGCTGACATCTCCGGCTGTTCTGCAATCATTCCAAAGGAACAGAGAATACCGGCTGTGAGAAACTGGAAAAACGATAGTATTATGCCATCCACGTCTTTTCCTGTTGCATCGATTACCATGATGTGGAGTGCGAAGAGTATTGCACAGGCAATGAGCCACAGGTCTCCTGATGAAATCGTGAAACCCTCTCCGATTGACAGAAGGTACATTCCACATATTGCAACAATTGCACTCAGCCAGATGCTTTTTCTGATTTTCTGGCCGATGACAACTGACATAAAAGGGACAATGACAATGTAGAGGGATGTGATGAATCCTCCTTTTCCCGCACCTGATGTGGCAACTCCTGTCTGCTGTGCAACAGATGCTGCTCCAAGACAGATTCCACAAAGGATTCCGCCCCTTATTGCCTTTTTCCAGTATTCTCTGTCTCCTCTATGTTTTTTAATGTAAGGAAGCGCAAAAGGCAGGAGGACAATGGCTCCGATGATCATTCTGATTGCATTGAATGTAAATGGTCCGACGCTCTCTGATGATACGGACTGTGCTACAAATGCAAGTCCCCATATAAGTGAAGTCAAAAGTAGTAGAAGTATGGCTTTTTGTTCTTTCATGGAATGTGATTCTAGCTAGAATCAAAAAAGATGTTGAGTGTTTTTGAGCATTAAAAATGGACAAATGCTCTTTTTATGTTATCATGTATTTTTTACATGCTGATCTAAATAGGAGGTAGTTGTGTCAGACTACATGAATGGAACCGGAATACAGTATCATCTCCACATAAAAAAGGGAGATGTAGGGCGTTATGTTATCCTCCCCGGCGATCCCAAACGGGTGCCTCTTATTGCGGCTCATCTTACAGATGCGAAACTTGTGGCAGATAGCAGGGAGTATGTGACATATACCGGATCACTGGAGGGGGTTCCTGTTTCCGTTACGTCAACAGGTATTGGCGGGCCTTCTGCGGCAATCGCGATGGAAGAACTTTATAAATGCGGGGCTGATACCTTCATCAGGATGGGAACATGCGGAGGAATTGCGCTTCCTGTAATGGGTGGCGATGTTGTCATCGCAACAGGTGCGGTCCGAATGGAAGGAACAAGCCGCGAATATGCTCCGATAGAATTTCCTGCAGTTGCAGATTATTTTGTCGTAACAGCTCTTAAGAATGCTGCTGACAGCCTTTCCCTGAAAAGTCACCTTGGCGTTGTCCAGTGCAAGGATTCATTCTATGGCCAGCATGATCCTGATGTGATGCCAGTAAGCTATGAGCTGAATCAGAAATGGGAAGCATGGAAGAGACTGGGAGTACTTGCATCGGAAATGGAAAGTGCAGCACTTTTCACGATAGCTGCGAGACTCGGTGCCAGATGCGGCTCCGCATTCTTTGTCGTTGGCAATCAGGAGAGGGAGAAGCTTGGAATGGATAATCCAAAGCTTCATGATACGGAGCCAGCTATCCGTGTCGCAATTGAAGGCGTCCGGAACCTTATTGCTTTTGATAAAGCATGATTCCCTGTTTCTTATAATCTTCTTTCCTCTTTTCCAGGAGGGAATCAAGATTCTCATCGTTCTCAGCCTGGGTATCGAGCTCAATTGTAAAGAGCTCCAGACCCAGCGCTGTATATTCATTTTGAAGTTCTGCAGAAGGATGCATCGACAAGTCCAGATTGAATCTTTCTTTCTGGAAAGAGGCTACAGCGTCTTCTGTTTTTTCAAGATATGTTTTCCCTGTTTTCAGATTTCTGATAGCGATAATGCCCCTTACTGGTATGGGGCTTGAGAATATTTCATCCGACTTCACAGTTTCATCATATGTAAAATATATATTCTCGACAATCATTTATTTGCTTTTGCTTATACTGTGATTTAGAATATTCGTTAGTTTTTCATTTAGGAAGTTTAGAATGGAACAGCAGATTCAGGACCTTATTGCCTCCATCAGAAAGGAGGGAATAGAGACAGCGAATGCTAAGAGCGAGGAAATCATCAAGGCTGCAGAGGAAAAAGCAGCTCAGATAATCAAAAAGGCAGAAGAAGAGAGAGACAGTATTCTTTCCGATTGCGAAAAGGAAACAATGCTTCGCAAATCGTCTGCTGAAGCCTCAATCAAGCAGGCTGCAAGGGATGTTTCTCTTCTCCTGAAGAAGAGTATCGAGGAAAAATATACTGCGATTCTCCGCGATAAAGCCGCTGCGGCCATGGATGGAGAAGCTCTTGTATCACTTATCAAGACAGTGCTTAAAGATGATGTGGCAGAAAAGGCTGTGGAGGTTTCTCCTAAAGAATTGGAAACACTTCGTCAGAATCTCTCCAGTATATTCGCTTCCGAAATAGAGAAGGGCATTACAATACGCTCTTCACAGTCTGTTTCGTCCGGTTTCAGAATTGTTGAGAAAGATGGTTCTGGATATGTGGATTATTCAGCAGAAGAATGCGTGAAACTCATATTGCCTTATCTTTCAGAAAGTCTTAAGGAGATTGTCGGATAATGGCGGAATACTACTATTTCGCAGCTTCCTTGCCGATGCTTAGAACGGACAAGGATATTCCGATATCCTATCCAGAGTTCATGGAGAAAGCTGCAGAGCAGCTATCTAAGCGTGATTATGAAAACCTAACATTTGCGGTCTTTGACCATAAGGATGATAAAGCGACCCTGCCAATTGTCAAGGAATGGCAGGATTTTGCTTACAGGCTTGATAATGCGCTTTCTTCAGTAAGGGCTGAGCATCTGGGATTCTCAGGATATTCGCGGAATGTTGACAAGTCTTTTGAGAGCATCGCCAGAGATATTGTTGAAAACAAGGATCCGCTGGAGGGGGAGAAAGCGGTACTTTCACTCTATTTTGATTTTCTCACTTCACGGGAGAATGGTTCTCCTTTTTCTTCTGAGGCATTGATGATTTATGCTCTCAAGTTGCAGATACTTGAGAGAATGAATGCGTTTGATGAAGAGAAGGGTAGGGCTGAGTTCGATAGGCTTTACGAGGCGATGGAGGGAAATAGAAAGGGCGAAGGAGCCGGTATGCCCTCAGCCCGAGGACACGTCACTGGCGGCAACGGGCACAGTGTCCATGCTGCTT
>CALXLD010000036.1 GCA_944389105.1 uncultured Spirochaetaceae bacterium
GGTTACGATCTGACCGACTTCTAATTCCGGAATTGACATAAGATGCTGCTGCAGATAGGACTGCTGTTCAGTCATCTGAGTTTCATTTTCCACTTCTCTGCTCCTACCAACTGATATACCCTCAGAGTGGCTCTCTGACGGCTTCTATCACTTTCTCACAAACTTGGTTAATGGTCAATAGAGAGGTGTCTATATAAATTGCGTCAGGTGCTATTTTAAGAGCACCTGTCTCCTTCTCTTTATCCATTCTGTCACGTTCGATAATAGCTGAAAGAATCTGCTCATAATCAGCTCCGCTCTGTTCCTTCGCCCTTCGCCTGGCTCTTATCTCCGGAGAAGCATCGAAATAGAACTTATACTCAGCATCTGGAAATATAACCGTAGTGGTATCCCTGCCTTCGGTTACAATGTCCATCCCCGCTGCAAGCTTTCTCACAGCTTTATTGACAAGTTCTCTTATTCTTGGATCGGAAGAAACCTGCGAGCAGAATGCATCAACTGAAGGACTATGCAGACGATTCTCGCTATCAGTCCCATCGATGCAGATATTGCCGTTTTCAACCGTGATACGGATTCTTTCCGCGTTCTCAAGCACCTTTTCCCTGTCCAGAGGGTCAATGCCCCTATCAAGAGCAGATAATGTGTAGGCTCTATAGAACGAACCTGTGTTCAGAAAGTAATATCCAAGGCGCTGGGCAACGAGTCTTGCAATTGTGCTCTTTCCAGACCCTGCAGGCCCGTCAATTGCGATTACCATCAGCTTCCTCCACTCGTCTTACAACCCTTCTCACAGGCTTTCTGCTGTTATCTTTTCCAGAAAGCAGACCTGATACCTCTTCCCTTGTGAGATTTCTCCACTCACCCGGCTTGAGATCTTCCAGCTCAACGCAGCCAACACGGATCCTGGTAAGTGATTTTACCTCGTATCCAAGGTAGGAGAAGATCTTTCTGATCTCCCTGTTCTTGCCTTCAATGAGCGTTATCCTAACAAATTCCTTTGTCCGTGGAATAAGATCATAACGTCTGATTCTGTATGGACGGGGAAGGTCTATATAGATCCCATCCAGAGCCCTGTTGAGATCATCAATGACTATAGGCTTATCAAGTTTGACAATATATTCCTTTTCCACCTGATACTTCGGATGCATCATCTTGTTTGCGAAATCGCCGTCATTGGTGAAGATGATGAGGCCATTTGAATCCTTATCAAGGCGGCCGACGTTGAAAAGCATCTGGTTTTCCCTGATATCGATAAGATCACGGGCATATCTATCTTCGTTGGGATCATAATTCGTGCAGACATATCCACGCGGCTTATTCAGAGCTATGTAATAAAGCCTGTCAGCAAGCTCGATGGTCTCAGTATCGACCTGGACTATATCATCCTCGTTAACCTTAACACCCATCTCGCGGACTATCTGGTTATTTATCATAACCCTTCCTTCCCTTATAAGCTCCTCGCATGAACGCCTTGAGCCAACACCGCACTTAGCCATATAGGACTGCAGCCGCATCGGGAAATTAGCTATATCACTCACTCTCGCTCTGATCTCTTTCATTATTCATCTCCTCAATCTCTTCTTTTGCTTCAGCTTTCTTCTTTCTCGTCCGCCTCTCCGGAATATCATCACCGGAAAGATCTATGCTTTCTATATTCCCAGTCTCAACTTCCCGTCTTACAGGAGGGGCGCTCTCTTCCTCTTCTTCATCAAGAAGATCGTAGCTTTCATCTTCCTTTTCGAATCTCATTCTATCAACTTCTGAAAGCTTGGGAAGATCCGCAATTGATGTAAGCTTGAACTCAAATAGGAACTTTCTTGTTGTGCTATAAAGACATGGATGCCCCTGTTCCCTGCTTCTTCCTGCAACTTTGATATAATCCTTCTCGCGCAGAAGCTTTACGATTGAATCCGAATCAACCCCTCTTATATCCTTTATCTCCCTTCTTGTAACAGGCTGCTTGTATGCGACAATCGCCAGGGTCTCAAGAGCAGCTCTTGAAAGCCTTTTGTCAACCTTCCTTCCATAATTCTGCTTCAGCTGCGGATAAAGATCAGGAGATGGAGCCAATGAATACAGGTCCTCATCCTCCGTAAGCATCAGCCCGCTGCCCCTGTCGTTGTAATCATCCCGCAGCTCCTGCAGGGCATCCTCGACAAGATCTGGCTTGATACCTGTAAGTTCCGTGATTCTATCAAGGGACAAAGGCTGGTTCTCTATGAAAAGCACAACTTCACAGAGCCGTGCCTCATCACTGAGCATCGTCTTCATTTTCCTCTCCTTCTGCTATCTCATCCTCAAGAAGGTCAATCTCCTCTTCATCTCCGATGAACTCAACCTCCTCTTTCCTCGCTTCCGCCTCTTCAGCCCTCAGCTTCGCCTCGGCTTCTTTAGTGAGTATCGAGAAGTCAGACGGGTCAGCAAGATCCTCATCGACCATCTCGTCATATTCCTCATCATACTCATCAGCAAGTTCAGGATTCCAGTCCTGAGGACGTGCCATTATATATATTGTTCCATACTCCTCCGGCTGATAAAGAATAATCATCTGATTCCTTGCAGCTTCAAGAATCGCCATGAATGAGCAGATTATATGCATCCTGTCCTCAGGATGCACGATAAGATCATCAAGGGTAAATTTTTCCTTTCTCTCAATAAGCTCAAGAAGAAGGGCTTTCTTCTCATCCAGGGAGACCTCTTCATAGAGGTTGAAGATCTTTGATGACGGAGAAGCCTTGGTTATCAGCTCAGCAAAAGTCTTCATGAGCATATCAAGGGTTACGCCACGGAAAAGATCCTTTCCCTCGAAAGGAATAAGGAAATAATTCTCATTCCTTTCAACATGGAAGGAATCAGAGTTCCTCCCATCAAGCAGGAGCTCTGTATACTTCTTGTATTTCTGATACTCCAGCAGCCTCTCTACAAGATCCTGCCGAGGATCCTCGAAATCATCGTCATCCCCCTCCGTCTCTATCGGGAGGAGCATCCTGCTTTTGATATACAGCAGCTCAGCCGCCATTTCATAGAAATCGGAGAGCTCTGTCAGCTCTGCACCATGATTCTCAAGGTATGAAAGAAACTCGCCCGTAATGAGCGATATATCTATATTGTAAATATTGAGTTCATTCTTCTTTATCAGGAACAGAAGCAGATCAAGAGGGCCATCAAAGCCCTCTACATGGAATTCATGTCTGTTTTCCTGATCCAGAATACGATCGCGTTCTTCGCTCATCAGTGGCGATTATACCTACCCCGTTTTAATTGCTCAATCCTCAGCAGGAAAGAAAACAGGATGAGCCGGAAGGCTGAGACATTACTCAGCTGTCTCAGGCTCAGTCTTGCTATCCTTCTTAGGGAACATTATCTCCCTCAGCTTCATCTCAAGCTCGTTTGCAAATTCATTGTTCTGGCCAAGATATTCCAGGGTTTTGTCCCTTCCCTGCCCTATCTTCTCGCCATTGTAGGAATACCATGCCCCGGATTTCTCTATGAGGTTGTACTTAAGCGCCGCATCAAGCAGTGAGCCTGTGTGGGAAATACCAGTACCGAACATCAGGTCCAGCTCGCATTTCCTGAAAGGAGGCGCAACCTTGTTCTTTACTATCTTGATCCTTACCCTGTTACCGGTAACCTCATCGGCATTCTTACCAATTGACTCAATCCTTCTGACATCCATTCTCACAGATGCATAGAACTTAAGAGCATTACCTCCTGTAGTCGTCTCAGGATTGCCGAACATGACGCCGATCTTCATCCTTATCTGATTGATGAATATGATAGTCGTATTGCTCTTGGAAAGAATTCCGGTAAGCTTTCTAAGAGCCTGGCTCATCAGCCTTGCCTGAAGACCTACATGGCTATCTCCCATGTCTCCTTCAATCTCAGCCTGAGGAGTAAGAGCTGCCACAGAATCAACAACAATGATATCGACAGCACCGGAGCGTACAAGTGATTCAGTAATCTCAAGAGCCTGCTCTCCGTTATCAGGCTGGGAAATCCAGAGCTCATCGATATTCACGCCAAGTGCTCTGGCATAACCCGGATCAAGCGCATGCTCAGCATCAATGAAAGCCGCAATACCTCCAAGTTTCTGGCTTTCCGCTATTGCATGGAGGGCAAGCGTGGTCTTTCCAGAGGATTCAGGACCGTAGATCTCAATAATCCTTCCTTTTGGATAACCACCAACGCCTAAAGCTTCGTCTAAAAGAATTGAGCCAGAAGGAATAACTTCTACATCAAGCGTTTCCCTGTTATCCCCAAGCTTCATCAGAGAGCCCTTTCCAAACTGCTTATCTATCTGAAGCCTTGCTGCCTCCAGAGCTTCTCTCTTGCCTTTATTATCAGCTTCTGTCACTTTCGCCACAATCGCACCTCCAATAATAGATACGCCGGATTTTCCATTTCTGGTCAGTTTTTCCCAGGAAATTTCTCCGAATCCAGCACAAATGTCACAGGGCCATCATTAATATAGCTTATTTCCATATGAGCACCAAAGACCCCCGTGCCGGTTTCAATGCCCTTTCCTCTGATATATTCAACAGCTTTTTCATAGATTTCCCGGGCTTTATCCGGACTTTCTGCCGAGTCGAAAGACGGCCTGTTTCCATGATAGATATCGGAGGCTAATGTAAACTGGCTGATAATCAGCACTCCTCCACCGGTATCAAGAACAGAAAGATTCATCTTATCATTCTCATCCCTGAAACACCGAAGCTTCAGTATTTTATCGATAAAGCGGGGAATGCTTTTCTCATCATCGCCTTTATCAACACCGAAATAGATCAGAAGACCGGAGGAAATACTTGATGTAACTGTTCCATCTACAGAGCATGAGGCTTTCTTTACCCTCTGAATGACAGCTTTCATCCTTCTACAATCTCCTCAAGTTCATGTAGGAAAGCTCCTTTATCATCCTCGGAGAAAAATGCAGTTCCCATCACAGCAAGATCCATGCCGTTTCTGTAAAGCTCTGCAATATTCTTCCTGCCGATTCCCCCATCCGCACCGATTATGTACGAAAAGCCGCCATCTGAACGCCTTGAATCAAGTTCCGAAATCTTCTCAACAGTATTCATGATAAAGCGCTGGCCGCCCCATCCTGGATTAACTGTCATGACAAGGACGCTGTCCACTATCGGGAGAACTGTTTCGATAAAGGAGACAGGAGTACCCGGATTTATAGCAACACCGGCATCCTTGCCGCTTTCCTTGATCATCTGAAGGACTCTCCAGAGATGGTGGGTTGACTCTGCATGCACAGTAATCATATCAGCCCCTGCTTTTATAAAGCGCTCAATATGCCTTTCAGGAGAATCAATCATAAGGTGGACATCAAACACAAGATCAGATTCCTGCCGCAGATCCTCTATGAATTTTGCCCCGAAGGTTATCTCTGGAACAAAATTGCCATCCATGACATCGAAATGCGCATAATCCGCACCCGATGCGGCGATGGCTGCAAGCTCTTCTCCTGCTCTGGAGAAATCACTACCAAGTAAAGATGGGGAGAACATCAAGCTTCGCTGTCTCATGGTGTGAGTATAGCACATAACATGCATGAATGTATCCGGACATAATGATTATGGGAGTATTGCCATAGTTTCTTTTATAATTTGCCAAACGGGATAAGCTGTGATATATTCTAATAAGTATCCGAGCAGGAAATAACCCTGCCCGGCTTTTATTTTACAGTCTGGACTCTAATTCAGAAGGAGCAAGCAATGATAGATTTTAAGCAGCTTATAAACGAAGAGAGAAATCTTGGAAAGAACCCTGCTGCCTTATATAAAACAGCAGCATTTGAGAATATAGACAAAAATCTTTCTGCTATCGGGGATGAAGAAGAGCTTATTGATCTCAGGGATGCAGCTAAAGCAGAGCTTGAGAACAATGAGGACTCACTGGTGCTCAGCTATATTGCAGGAAGAATCGGAACAATGCTTCGTCCACATGAATACAGCATGAGGCTGAACAATCTTCTGCTATCCTTCTATGAAGCCGGCAACTGGGACATGGTCAAATACATCGGAGCCCTTATCCTCTCTTCAGGAGAGTCATCAAAGGCTCTGCGTGTCCTCGGAGATGTTGCGGACCTGCAGGGAGAGGAAGAGAAGAAATGGGATTACTATGAACGTCTTGTGCGCTCGGACAGCTCGGACAAGGAGATAATAATCATCGTCGCTGATCATTTCGATGAGATCGGAGATAAGCAGAAAGCGATGAATTACTACCAGAGAGCTGTTCTTCGTCTTCAGAAAGCAGAAGATGCACAGAAGATCAAGGAAATCTTCCAGAAGCTCCTATCCAATGGCAGAAGCGGATATCCTTTCTACTCATCTTTCATTGAAAAGGAGTCGGAAAAGAATCCTCAGCTTGCCCTTGAACTCTACAGGCTGCTCCTTGAGTATATGCTCAAGGAAAGGGAAAGCTATGCTGAGACCTCTTCGGAATATAAGAGAAACATAGAGAATACAATTGAGATTACACGCCGTATTCTGACAATATCCCCTGAGGACCAGGAGACAAGGAAGACCCTTTCAGATTCCCTTAAGCTGAAATATAAGGATTCCCAGCGTCTGCAGGAATGCATGAAGCATCACAACGTGATGGCCACAGGAAAGGATCCGGTCAAGGTTCTGGATGAATTTGAAAGAGATATAGCGTTCTCTGCAAATACATATGTTCTCCAGAAAGCTACAAGGCGCGTTGGTCTTATCATCAAGGTTGCAGACAGAATGGTAACTGTCCGCTACAGTTCCACCGATACACAGGAAATCAGGCTGGACAGTGCGTTCGATGCACTTACACCGCTTTCAAAACAGAATATAAGGGCAATCAAGAAGGGTGTTCCTGCACCGAAGATCAAGGCAAAGATACTTGGAGAAGGCGGTATTGCCTGGCTCGTAAGAACCCTTCTCTACTCTGCTCAGGACAACAAAGAGACCATGAAGGAAATGAAAGCTGATGTTGTTCCTTCTGTTCTCGCAGACAGCGAATGGAAGAATATCGTTGAAGGAATCAAGACAGAACTCAGAGATAATAGCTACATCAGGATAATCCCTGGAGCAACAGATACATATCAGCTGACAGCTTACCCTTCAACACCGGAGGAAAAGCAGCTTTATGTCTTCAGAAACGAGACAAGATTCTATGGAAAAGTAGATGCAATACTTACAGCACTTGCAAATACGCGCATAGAGAAGACATCGGATGCATTCATGGAGATGGTGTCCTATTTCCAGGATTATCTTGCTGCCGAGAAGAATTCTATCTCTGAGCGCATTGCATCGGTTCTTCTTCTTGATTATCTCTCTGAAAAGGAAGTCCCGGTATCGTTCGATGTTTCATTCGAATCCCTCTTCCTTCCGCTTGATGAAGGAGAAAAGAAGGATGTATTTGCTGCAATCGACAGCACTGTACTCAAGAAGGAATTTGTCGATCATGCAATAGATGCAGATAAGAGCGGTGCAGCTGCAACACTTACAGCCCTCTTCCCTATCTACATCAGCTCATACATCCCTTCAAAGCTCAGAAGACTCAACAAGGGTGCTGATTACTATGCTCTCATAAAGAGGTCAATTGAATCGTTCAGGGATTCTATCCCATCTTTCATATTCTTCTCATGTGAGGCTAGCCTTTCTGCACAGGATATGGCAAAAGCAGGAGTGAATGAGGAACAGATTTTCCGCACAAAGCTTCTCGCTCTTTCTCATATCACAAAGATGCAGAGTACAGCTGAGACCAAGAAGAATATCAAGAGCCTGAGGAAGAACCTTGTTGATGACAGGGCTATTGATAGATTCATAAGCTCGGCATCTCGCGAGGACATCGATGAGATGAGACCTCTGATTCTATACAATGAAGGTCTTGAGACAGAGGAGAAATCAAAATACAGGGAGCTTATTCTGAAGAGATTCCCAGATTACGATTTCAATGAAGCAAAGAAGGAAGCACCGAAACCTGCTTCTCCAAAATCAGTTTCAGGATTCCTCTGCACCCAGAAGAGCTACGACAGGAAAAAAGACGAACTGAAGGATATCAATACTGTGCAGATGCCGGAGATTCTCAAGGAAATCAACTTTGCAAGAGAACTTGGCGATCTCAGGGAAAACAGCGAGTATCAGTATGCAAAGGAGCACAAGAGGGAGCTCGAGAGAAGAATCGGCGAACTCAACAATGACCTGGCTACTGTACGTGTAATGACACCATCGGATGTTATCCCTGGCCTCATCGGATTCGGTACAACTGTCAAGCTTGAAGACAGAATCAATGGAGGTATTGTCACATATACTTTCATGGGAAGATGGGAATCTGATCCTGAGAAAGGTATCATTGACTTCAACGCTCCGCTCGGACAGCATCTTGTGAATCACAAAGCCGGAGATGATGTTAAGTTCGAAATCAACGAACGCCAGTATGATTTCAAGGTACTCTCTGTAGATACAATAGAGTTCTGAAAATGAATCCGAGGCTGTTGCAGAATGCTTCAGCCTCAGCAATTTCCTTTCCCGATAATAATCCTGCATGCTGTAGAAGAGTTATTGTAAGGTCATTTAATGAAACAGAAGCTTCACTATTACATGTACCCTACCCATATCAATATGCTAGGTGCTAGAACTCTATATCAACAATCTTTCTATTAAGTAAAAAGCCTCGGTTTCCCGAGGCAAATGATTATAGATTTTCGATTACTCCTGTGAAGAAGTATCGCTAAGAATTTTAACAGTATACCCAGTGTCATTTGTTACAACGTATGGATGTGCCCCCTTGTAATTCGGAGAAACATTATCCTGAACGATATAACCGTCAGCAGGGTCAATCTCAAGAATTTTATCACCAACTGTGCCAGCAGAGGAATTTTCATCATTATTGAGATTGATTGTCACCCCATTGCTACCATAGAACCAGCCACTTCT
The DNA here is from genome assembly GCA_944389105.1 of uncultured Spirochaetaceae bacterium. Lineage (GTDB taxonomy): Bacteria > Spirochaetota > Spirochaetia > Sphaerochaetales > Sphaerochaetaceae > Ornithospirochaeta. The sequence goes on from CALXLD010000036.1 coordinate 8,916, forward strand.
TACGAGTACACCAATACCATTTGTGATATTGAACGTACCTCCATTAAGGTACACATCTCCCTTATTCGCCATGTAGATATCACATGCTATATACCCAGAGGTCTTTATATTTCCATTAAACGTACCACCATTGATTTCAATACGATATGCAGGATAACTATCATCATCCTCACCGTAATAATCCTCTCCCTGACCAGCTCCAGTAATAAGGGTACCATTAGTACCAATCACAGCATTATCAATAGAACTGAAGGTTCCTCCGTTGATGATAAGCTCACCTGGGCCATAAACACCAACACAGAATTCCTGAGCAGTAACCGAGCCATCATTAATAACAAGAAGGCCATCACTGAATTGCTGATTTCCTGAATCACCACTTGCCTGACCTACAGACAAACCTAAATTTGTCTTTCCAACAAATGATCCTCCATTAACTGTAGCTTTACCACCGGCATAAACATGCAAGGCTGCTGTTTTATTCCCAGCTGTGACAGTTACAGTACCATTACCATTGATTGTTAGCTCGCCATTGTTTATTACACTGATTGGGTTTGACTCATACTCGATATCGTGACCATTAAGATCAAGGACAACGCCTTTTGAAGTAATAGCCGTCTGTCCTTCAATATCCGAACCAAGTGCAAGATATACGTTATCGCCATAACTGTCGATATTGGCAAAATCATCTGCGGTATTGATAATATATGGGTTTTGAGCAGTTCCTTCGCCTGTATTGTTCTTACCAGCCTCTGTAACAGTCTCACCACCGGCCTCATACTGCCCCGCTCTCTCGTCCTGTTCAACGGTTACAGTACCTGATATTGTCACTGAATTATCAGTAATGGTAATTCCCTGAATAGAACCAGTGAATCCACTAATGGTTGCAGAGATACTTGAGTTAGAACTCTCTGCACGCACTATAACAGATGATGATTCGACAGTATACGAGAACGATGATTCTCCGCTTGTCAAAAGGTATACAACGGTACCATCTACAGTACCACCAGCACTTCCCACAAATCCAGAAAGACTTATCGTAATGCGATAGGAAACTGATCCAGTCCTAGCTGATAACATACTCCCTGTACTAGCTGTAACAGACTCTACCGAAACAATCTCAGCAGTATTGTCATTGCCATCGACCGCTGCACGAATAATCTCTGCCGTATCAACATTGGCAACAACATCATCTAATGTAGTCTTTTCAGATACCCCCCCCCGCTGAACCAACCCCCTGAAGGTAGACATGAAATGGGCCCTTTCACAGGAGGAACAAAGAAGGGAAAAGGAAAGCGGAAGGAAAGTCTGTGAATCAGAGAGAATCAGGGGGTGCCTACGAAATCTGCTATGAAACAAAGCTGAAGGCCCTTGAGCTTTTCAGATCAGGATGCGGCTACAAAAAGGTCTCCAAAGAGCTTGGGCTCAAGGTATACACAGTCAGGGACTGGGGACGCAGGTTCCATAAGGGAGACTGCGAAT
>CALXLD010000037.1 GCA_944389105.1 uncultured Spirochaetaceae bacterium
TACCCAGAGAAGCCAGAGGAGGATGGACAGCCACTGTAGCATCTTCGGCATGCTTGCATATGATGATGAGGGGAATCTTTATGATGTGGAGATGCAGCGCTCATCTGCCTCAGGGGATGAGATAGGCGCGAGGGCAAGCTACTATGAGGCCATGCTCGGGACAAGGGCCCTCAGAAAGGGAGAGAAGTACTCTGAGCTGAGGGAGAGGATAGTGATATTCATACTCGAGGAGGATGCGATAGGGGAAGACAGGGATGTGTATGAATATGTATTCAGAGATGAGGAAGGTAAAGCTCTTGCAGGGTCGAGGGTAAGGATAGTGCTGGCAAACACGGCGTGCCATGGTAGAATGAGACCGGATCTGGAGAGCTTATACAGGGATTTCTTCCGGAAGGATCTGGAAGAGATCGAGAACCCGGAGATGAAGGAGGCCCTATACAGGGTCAAGGGGAATGAGGAGATAAGGATGAAGTCACACAGCTATCTTGCGGAGTTTGAGGAAAGAGGATTCAGGAGAGGGATGGATAAGGGAAAGCTTGAGGGAATCGCTGAAGGTGAAGCTAAAAGCATTAATCAGGTTTCAGAGAAAATGCTTAAGGCAAACTATCCAATAAAAGATATTGCTTCAATCACAGATCTTTCTGCAGATGATATCAGCAGGATTGCTGCAAAACTCAAAACATAAGCTATGTAATCAGAAAGCGGCCGTAAAATATGCCCCTATTTCATAATCAAAGCCGTTTTTGTATCCTTCCGGCGCAAGATAATCATAATAGACCCCGACAAACGCACGGAACATTCTCATAATATATAAATCAAAACGGGCCCCGATAGTGCCATAGAAACCTATATCGATCTCCGATGAATTGCTATTCAGCAGTCTTCCTGCTGCTAATGCATTTTCAACAATCACGGTAATCGAGGGGAAAGTTCCGACAGAGATGAATTCCGGTCCAACCAATGTAAGAGAAGCAGTTATATCCGTAATGAAAGGACGAGGAGGAATTACCTCATCCCTGAAATCGACTGACATCTCATGCTGAGGTATAGCCTCCCCGAACATAATCTGGCAGCCCAGATCAAAATTCATATACAGGGAATAGAGATTCATATCCGAATCAATCTGGTTCTGCTGAAAGAACGTATGCGAGTATTCAGCTGTATATAGGATTTTCCAATAATCAATCGTAGAACTCGTGTTGAATATCGTGGGGCTATTCAGCAGCCACCAAGGGCCCATTATCAGATCAAAGGAGAAATTATACCCCTCTGGTATAAGATAATGATCATCAAGATTATTGAAATCAATGCCGATTGTTATCGAATTGGAGAGAGAATACTTGTTTCCATTAAGTTCAGGAATTCCGACAACCTCTTCGCCAGCCTGGAAGTAATTTCCATCGGAGAATACTCCGCCATAATTCCCGCTCTGTATATCCTTTAAGGAGGCAAAAGCCTGTTCCCATCTGACACCGACAAGAAAACTCAGTGTCAGGAAATCCCGTTTCCCCGCTATAGGGTTATCAATAAGGCCCTGTTCAAAACCAACAAGCCCCTCTGAGAAAACAGCTGAATACTGCCTCTGCTCATCCGGATCAGTTATAACAGCACCAGTATCTGGCCATTGCCTGAGAGTCCTCTGTGCCATACCCGCCTCAACACGGACAAGCACTTTGGTATTAAGGTCCTCCATCAGGCCAAGGTCATCAATACCGAACTCTCCCCAGAAACTTACCGGGAATGCACTCATAGCGAAATCAGAAAGATAGGTTGCATTTATTATGCTTGAATAGAAAACTTCCGCAGAAACTGGGAAAACAGACAATGCAATCAGTATTGTTATAGCTATCTTTCGCATCTGTGTAATAGTACCATCTATGCATCGCCCTTGTACATAGCAGAGGATTAATGTATAGTCCAGCCATTATGGAAAACAAGGTACCGGAAAACCCTTCAAAAAACCGGAAAGGTGATTTCTCGCCTCTTGTAGCAGTTACAGCCTTTCTGGTCACTCTTTATCTTATTGCGAACCTGATGGCAGTCAAAATCATTACTGTCGGTTCCCTGTCGCTCTTCGATGCTGGCACGATTACATTTCCATTCGCATATATGCTCGGAGATGTACTTGCAGAAGTATGGGGGTACAAAACTGCGAAGAAGGTTATCATACTGACATTCATCGCCAATGCAATGCTTGTAATCTTCACTTCCATCGGGATCATACTGCCCTACCCTGATTACATGGAGAATATCCAGAATGCATATGCAGCAATCTATTCCTATGTACCAAGGATAGTCGCAGCTTCCCTCATTTCATTTCTTCTTGGAGAACTTGCAAACGCAAAAGTTCTTGTATGGATGCGCGACAGACAGGGAAATGGCAGGAATCTCTGGATGAGGACCATTGGATCTTCTGCTGTCGGATATCTCTTCGACACAGTGTTCTTCGTGCTCATCGCATTCACAGGAACAGCTCCAGCAAAGGATCTTCTTTCCATGATAGTAGTCCAATATGCTGCGAAGCTTCTGATCGAGGCAATTGCGGGAACTCCGCTTGCATATGCCGCAATCGGATATATCAAAAGGAAGTATTCATGACAGAACTTGTTAGGTATAGCGAAATACAGAAAGGAATGAAAAGGGAATTCCTTCTTCTACAGGGAACGGGATGCAGATGGAGGAAATGCAGCTTCTGTGACTATTATCTGGATAAATCCGAAAATCCATTTGCAGTCAATGAGCCGATACTCAGAATGGTGACAGGAAAGTATGGAGTCCTAGATATCATAAACTCAGGCTCAGCAATGGAATTTGACGGGAAAACAATCAGCCTGATAAGAGAAATCACTGAAGAGAAGAATATTTCCGATCTATGGTTTGAGGCACACTGGATATATAGAAAGAAGCTTTCGGATTTCTCCAGGAATTTTCCATGCCGGGTCCATTATAGAATCGGGATAGAATCATTTAATCCTGAACTCAGGGAAAAATGGCATAAAGGGATAGGAGCTGATGTGACTCCGGAAATGGTAAGGGAATACTTCGATGGCGTATGCCTTCTTGTCGGAATGGATGGACAGACAGAAGAAGATATAATCTCCTCCGTAGAAATTGCTGAGAGCTTATTTGACTACTACTCTGTAAACCTGTTCTGCCCGAATTCATCCATAGAGAAAAGAAACGACAACCTCGCAAGAATCTTCATAGAAAAACTCTATCCGGAGATTGCAAAGAGCAGAAAGGCTGAAATACTCATAGATAATACTGATCTAGGTGTTGGTTAAGAGCCCTCCTGCAGCATGCTTTGAATTGACAGATATATACCATCGATGGTAATTTTTCATCTAGCTGTTTTGTTGTAAACAGCTTTAATATTACACACAAAGAGGTTTCAGGATGCCTTCGGACAATAACGCAAATGGTGCAGTCATCCCTGAGAAGGGAAAGAAAAACGGGAAGGATAAGAAAAAGCACGGGAAATCCGCAGGATGGATAATCGGAGTAATTGTCCTTATTCTCATCTCCGTAACATTCATCCTTCCAACAACTGTTTTCAGCGTAGGAAATTCACAGAAAATTGAGTTCGGACGCTATAACGGCGAACCGATTTCACTGGAACTGGCTTATGATAACTATTTCTATAACCAGCTCTATTCGCTTTCCCAGATGTACCCTGCAAGTTCTCAGAACATGATGCAGCTTTATGCTCAGGCTTTTTACCAGACTGTATTCCATACAGCGCTTTCGCAGATGGCCGATTCAGCTTCCATTATCGTTTCTGACAGGATGCTCAGCCAGGGTATCATAAACAGCGGACTCTACCGCGATGACAATGGAGCATTTGATATGGAAGCTTATAATGCAGCTTCCCAGCTTGATAAAGAAGCTCTCCGTGACCAGCTTACAGATATGCTTCCTTCTCAGGTAGTCTTCCAGGATATGACCTCTGTGAAGACTTCCAATGCTGAATATGATTTCGTGTCAGCTCTCAACAGCACTCCTAGAGCTTTCCAGTATATTACTGTCGATTACGATACATATCCTGACGAGGATGCAAGAGCATATGCTGAGGCAGATCCTGCTCCGTTCATGACAAAGGCGCTTTCAGTTCTGACAGTCGCTACTGAAAGTGAGGCAAATGATATAATCACATCAATCCAGAATGGGGAAAAGACATTCGAAGATGCAGTTGCGGAAAGCTCGACAGACAGCTACAGCGCAGATGGCGGCAGCATGGGATCTGTTCTTTTCAACGACCTTGAGAACATGCTTTCCAATACAGAGGATGCGACAGTGGTCTTCGACACAGCAACAGGAGAGCTTACAGCTCCTGTACAGGGATATACAGGCTGGATGATTTTCCGTGCTGATGGAGAATCAGTGCTTCCAGATCTTGAAGATCCTGCTGTTCTTTCCGATGTGAAGAGATACATCTCAATAAATGACAGCGAAACAATGAGTGCATTTGTTTCTGCAAAAGCTGATGAGGTATTCGCTGCAGCAGAAGCTGATTTTGATCAGGCAGCTGCAGATAACGGACTGATAGTAACAGACGTGAATGCTTCTTCCTATAACCCAGGTTCCTCATCATTCATCAACGGTCTTGCAGGAAATGATCCGGAAGGGCTCCTCTACAACGCTGCAACAGCAGATACAGCTTTCCAGAGATCTATCTATTCTGCTTCGGAAAACACTGTTATCGGGCCACAGCAGACAGGTTCAAGCTACATAATCGTACGTCCTGTGGCAGGTGGAGAAGCAAATACAACCTGGACAAACTATCTGGACCTGATGTACTCAACAAGCACATCTAATCTCGCAGCACAGGATCTGCAGTCCTCAATACTCTCTGCAGACGGCTTTGAGGATAACTTCATCACTACATATCTTTCAGATATCATGATGACAAGTGCTCAGTAAATCCGGTGATCTGAAACACGAAGCGGCAGCAATGCCGCTTTTTTCATTTAATGCTATTATTGAAGCATGCTTGATGAAGTAACAGAAAGAACAGAGATAAACGACAGAACAGAAGAAGGCTGGAGCAGGAAGCCAGTCTGGGTAACTGTGGACAAGGAAAAAGGAAAGCAGAACCAGATAAAAGGCTGTGAAATATACTCAGTCGCAGATCCTGAGAAAAAGCTTATGTTCAGCTCCGTCTTTGCTGATTTCGGCATAACAGGCTTGCATTCAATAACATTCGTTGATTACAGCAGAAAAAAAGCTGTATCGATCGGAGGGCTGAAAAGGCAGAAAAAGGAAGCCTCCAGATTCAAGACACATGCAACTGAAAGAAATTTAACGTATTATGACAGTTCTATTACATTGTCGATGCTGGATAGAGAAGAAATAAGAAGATTCCTCATAACAGCGCCTTCTCTTGAACTGCCGCAGGGAGAGAAAGGATTCAAGGCCGACGTTACAATCCATCATGAAGAAGACGAAGAGACAATGGCAGCCCTGCTGAAAACAAATGACGGGAAAGGCATCAGCTGCACAACACGTTTTGCTCCGCTCTCAGCAGATGGAATCATATTCATCGGAGACAGGATAGAGAAACTCAGCGATAGAACACTTGCAGCAGTGTCCGCGATACGAAACCGCGGAACTGCAAGAAATGAAGCAATGTGGATAGCAGCATTCGGCTATGCGGGAACAATGAAATGGTCTATTACCCTTTCTCCCGACAGCAGTCTGCTAAATGGCGTTATCGTTGATAAGAAACTGTATAAAATAGGCAATTGTCATTTCACCTACCCCAGGGACCTCGTTTCATCTGCATGGGAAATAGCTGACAGTGATGGCATGCTTTCAATGCATTTCGAACCATTTGCAGCAATTAAAGCCAGAGAAAAGATATATCCGATGCATAGCGAAAGCGAGGAAATATTCGGGACTTTCAGCGGCCGCATCAAGATCAGGAACATACAGCTTGATATAACTGAAGGATATGGGTCGGTCAAAAAAGCGGCTGGAAAGAATTGATTCCGTTCACCTGATAGCATAGAGTATTAATGTGAAAAGAAAGGATTTTCTATCATATCTTCTGCTTGGTATTCTTCTTGCGGCGGCTGTGACTTTTATATGGAATTACAAAACGACAATTCCATGGATAAAGGAAAAGACAGCTTCTGTTCTTCTTCCTGTTATCGGAGGAATATGCATCGGCTTTATCATGAATATCCCCGCCTCATTCATCGAAAAGCATATCAGGAAGAGCAGGACCCAGATATTATCAAAGCACAGCATGGGAATAGCCCTGCTTATTTCAATATTACTGCTGATCATATTCGTTGCATTCGTGTTCACCCTCGTGATACCTGAATTCATAAACGCGATATCATTATTTGTCTCATCACTCCGCGATTTTGCAGAGAATAATGACTTCTGGCATAAAACCGATGTATCAACAATTCCAGTACTGAATACATTCTTCGATAATGCGGATTCCGGCATCCTTACGCTGGCAGAAGCAATTGAGCAGAAGATAAGCGAATTCACCCCTTCTATAATCTCCTATACCATTTCGACAATCCAGGTAACGATTTCTACTATTGTCACATTCTTCGTCTCTTTCGTTTTTGCCGTTTATTTCATTTCAAACAAGAAGAGGCTTCAGAACCATATTCTGAAACTGTTTGCTCTGTTTATGAAGAAGAACCAGATTGAGTATATCAGGCACGCTGCCTCAATAAGCTTCACAGCTTTCTCCCGCTTCATTACAGCACAGGTAACAGAAGCCGTAATAATAGGAGTGCTTTGTCTGGGAGGCATGCTTCTATTTGGTTTTCCATATGCACCTACCATCAGTGTCCTTACAGGAGTTATGGCCCTGATTCCTATATATGGTGCAATAATCGGAGCGCTTATAGGTGCTTTCATGATTGCAATGATAGCTCCATGGAAAGGTCTCTTTTTCCTTATTTTCATAATCGTGCTGCAGCAGCTTGAAGGAGACCTCATCTACCCTAAAGTGGTAGGTACTTCAACTGGAGTTCCTTCTGTATATGTATTTGCCTCCGTGACAATCGGCGGAGCGCTTTTCGGAATATGGGGAATGCTCATAGCTGTACCTGTTTTCTCAATAGTGTTCACTCTTTTGAAAGAAATTTCAGAAAAGAAAGAGAAAAAGGATATAGAAGTACTAGACATAAATTCCTGAAAGTTTTATAAATATGTCCGTGCTCAATTATGGGCAACCTGAAAAGGTTAATTCTCCTGTAGCTCAGTCGGTAGAGCAGGTGGCTGTTAACCACCCTGTCGGGGGTTCAAATCCCTCCGGGGGAGCATAGATAAAGGCGATTGCATACAAAAGCAATTGCCTTTTTTATTTAATTCAATTCAGAAAATTACAGGATTTCCTAAGTCGACATTCTGCTCTACGGGAACTTCCCTTGAGATTACGAGCTTCTTTGCACCTACGGGAACGTATAATCCTGACTGAATATAATCTTATACACCCCCGATGGATTCCGATGGCTTCTGTACTATCCATCCAGTTGAGACAGAAGAAAGAGATGACTGGAACTACAGGAATATTTTGAATCTCTGAGGGATCATCAAAGGCTGTACAGAACCTATATCAGGATTATCCTGAATAGCTTTCCAGTATGTGCCAAGTCGTCCATTTCAACCGAACCTTGTTTCCTCAGATTTTCTTATACTCTCTATTTGGAAAGTTATAAAACCAGCTGAACAAAGACAAAAGAAAAGCTGCCCAGAAGCCATCTGACTTCCAAGCAGCTTTCCATGCATCAGAGCATATCATCTATTATTCCGATTTTCCTCGCATCATAGGACCGGAGCTGGTTTGTCAGGGATTCCGGATCTTCATACTTCTTCTCCCTTCTTTCATTGAAAATAGAATAGAGAACAGGTGAAAGAAGAAGCGTAAGGAATGCTCCTGTAAGAATTCCGCCAGTGAATGTGAGCGCTATCGGCTGAAGCATCTCCGCACCCTCTCCTGGGAAGAATGCCATAGGAATAAGGCCCAGAATCGTGGTAAGTGTCGTCATGAGAATAGGACGCAGACGGCCATATGCTGCCTGAAGACAAGCCTGACGTACCGGTACCTTCTGCTTGACAAGACGATTGATACAATCAATCAGAACGATTCCATTGTTTACAACAACACCTATGAGAGCAACAATACCAACCACTGAGAAAAGCGAGAAGGACTGACCATATGCAAGATGGATACCGATTACGCCTATCATCAGAAGAGGAATAGTCGCGAATATGATGAAAGGATCTATAAGCGACTCAAACTGCGCTGCCATCACGGCATAGACAAGGAAGAGTGCCAGAAGGACAATCATCACAAGTGTTCCGGTATAGCCAGACATCTCACTCATCTGTCCTGCCTGTTCAATCGAAACACCCTCCGGAAGAACAAGATACTCATCCAGTGCGGCATCAAGCTCCGCCTGTGCATCAGAAGAAGAATAGCCGGTGGCAAGATCTGCAGTAACATGATTGATCCTTACCCTATTCTCTCTTGTAATCGAGACAGGAGAAGTCGTCAGATTGAAATCCGCTATTGTATCAAGCCTTATCATTCCATTAGCTGTAGGTACCAGAATCTGCCCAAGATCGCTGATTGACGCAACAGTATCAGGAGAAAGCTCTACAACCGCATCATATGTTTCATCGGTACTGAAAGTCGCGATTTCCGTCGCTGTCATTCCGCTTATTGCAGCCTGAAGCACAGAGGATATCGTAGACATTGAAATGCCGTAATCAGCAGCAAGATCCTTATCTATATCTATATTCACCTTAGGTGAACCATTGTCAGCGTCGCTTGCGATATTAACAGCACCAGGAACATGCTCGCGCATAATAGCGACAATCTGATCAGCAGCAGCTTTTGCATCATTTACATCATCGCTATGGATCTCTACATCAAGAGCACTTACACCCATTGAAGAGGAAGAGAACGTCCAGTCAGCATTTGGATCCATATCAAGATACGGTCTGAGGAGATCCTCAATCTCAGAAGCTGACATTGTCTGCTCTGTGATATCCGGCAGCTTGATCAGAATCGATCCGGAATTCTCGGAAACGGCAAGCATTCCTGTACCGATTGAAATCTGTATGCTCTCATAGCTGTCTTCAGAAAGAGCCGACAGAATCCTATTGTACATATCAAACACGTATGCTCTTGTCACATCTATGCTAGTACCCTCTGCAAGTTCCAGATCAAGTTCAACCTCGTCATCGGTTGTCTGCTCTGGCATCAGGTCAAATCCAAGGAGGGGGAAAAGCTTGAACATAACAAGCAGCAGAAGCACAAGCAGCATGATAAGAAGGAAGCGATGGCGCATGAAATATGCAAGTACCCTTACATAGCCGCGCTTCATTGAGTTTTCAAAGGCTACGCATGCATCATCAATCTTCTTCATGAACTTTATCTTCAGCGGTTTCTGAGTTCTCGTATTGATCCTGAGAATAGAACCGCAGAGTGCAGGTACAAGTGTTACTGCAACAAAGAGCGAACAGGCAAGCGAAATACAGATTGTGATGACTATATCCTGGAACATCATGCCAAGCATCTCCAGATCATTCTTGAAGATGATGATCGGAATGAAGACGCAGATTGTTGTCATGGTTGATGCAAAGATCGCAGCAAACATATTCTTGCTTCCGAGAATTGCAGCGACAGCGCTCTTCTCTCCAAGAAGACGGTATGAATAGGTATTCTCAAGGATTACGATTGAAGCATCGACTATCATACCGATACCAAGGATGAGACCTGCCATACTCATGGTATTGATGGTTACGCCCGTGATGGACATGATCATCATTGTAATGAGAACACAGACAGGCATTGACAGAGAGATTATGATTGTTGTCTTAATGCCCCTGAGGAATAGCCATATAATCAAAGCAGCAAGAACGACACCCTGAAGAAGGGAATTGAAAGCCTCGCTCATTGTGCTCCTTATCATCTCAGTCTGATCATTCAGAAGCGCAAGATGGACACCCTCAGGAAGTTCTGCATTTATCTCATCGAGCTGTGATATTACAGCCTCTGATACGGTAGTTGCTGCACTATCTGAGTCATTTGTGACACTGAGCGTGATTATCTGCTGTCCGTCAAGGTAGACCTCGCTTCTGTTATCCCTATCGTTGCTTCTGGTGACCGTAGCTATATCAGACACCCTGATAGGGACCCCGCTGACTGTCTTTATAACAGTATTCGCTATATCCTCCATTGTCACATAGCGTTCATCCGCAGCAACCTGATAATTCACGCCGTTATCGGTAATATGACCGCCAGTTGCCTGTATGTTGTCGGATGAAATAGCTGAAACCAGTTCGGCAAGCGAGACATTATAAGCAGCAAGCCTGTTCGGATCGGCATCGATATGGTACTCAACATCACTGCCACCTCTTACCGAAACCTGCCCCACTCCTTCGATTCTTTCAATCAGAGGTGAAACCGTATTCTCTCCAAGCATCTTCAGCTCATCAAGTGTCATGTTCTCTCCAGTGAGAGAAAAACGTGCAACACTTGATGTTCCAGAAGTGTCCAGACGGAAATACTGCGGTGTCTCAGCCCAGTCAGGAAGCATTGCAGATACCAGCGTTATCGCAGATGTAAGATCTGATTCGCTGTCATCAAGATCAGTGCCATACTCATATTCAAGAATAGCCATACAGCTTCCATTGCTGGAAATTGTCGTGATATCCTTTATATTCTCCAGCGATGAGAAATTCTCCTCAAGCTCTCTTGCAACCTGCTGTTCTATCTCCTCAGGACCGGAATCATTGCAGTCTACATAAACAGAAATTACAGGAAGATCTATATCTGGATATAGTGCAATTTCCATCCTAGGAAGGAAGACAATAGCTATGACAACGATAAGGAGATAGATCATTGTCATAAGTACAGGACGTCTTACCGACAGTTCTGACAAATTCATTCCTCGCCTCCCTTATCAAAGCACATTGATGGCACTTCCATCAGCAACAGTTCCAGCTGTTATGACAAGATCTCCTGCCTCGATTCCGGATTCGGCAATCACCATCGTTCCATTGTCGCTTCCTGTCACGATCTGGCGCATTGAAGCTTTTCCATCTTCAGCTACATAGACAACCGTCTCGCCGCCAAACTGCGATACGGCAGAAGATGGAATCATCACTACGTTGTCATGAGCTTCCGTAACCAGATCTACAGAGACATACATACCTTCCATAAGACCGGAAGAATCGCCTGTCAGCTCAAGTTCAACAGCGGCAGTCCTTGTCGAAGTATCTATCGATGGTGAAATGTAGGAAACATCTGCATTGAAAGTCTTATCAGGAAATGCAACAGAATGAACAAGCGCAGGCATTCCGACGCTCATGTTCCCGACATATCTCTCAGGAAGAGATGTCTCTATGTAAAGAGATTTCTCTCCAGATACAACAGCAATGGCAGTAGATGCGGAAACAGTCTCGCCTACGGAGACCGGAACAGAGGTTATCTCTCCATCAATAGGGCTGGTGACTGGATTCTCCTGATATGACTGGCCAGGACGCGAGGGATCAATATAGGCAATCACATCGCCCTTCTTCACCGTGCTGCCGCGCTTTACAAGGATGCTTGTCACAGTACCTGAAGTATCCGGCAGGATGCTGACAGCCGAGTTATAGCTGCCTATTTCACCGTTAAGACGTGTATAGCTTTCAAATCTTCCCAGCTCAGCAGAACTTACCTGTACGTTTATCGAAGATGATTCAGCAGCTGAAGGAGGCAGAGCATGCTGTCGGCTTCCGACACTTCCGAATATGAAATATATGGCAAGTGCGACACAGATCAGGAGAAGTACTATTGTGGTAATACGGTCCATAGCCGATTTCTTCTGATTCTTTGCGGCCAGTTCTGAAAATGATATTTTCGAATCCTCTACCTGCTCGGTAAGGTCCTTCTTGTTCTCATCGCTCATTTCAATTCTCCATTACTTCTGAGGAATACTCTTCCTGCAGTTCATCCAGTTCGATACCAAGTGCTGACGACAACTCGTGACAGCTGAGAAGGTGTTCCGTTTCCATCGAAAGAAGATTAAGCCTTTCCGTTAACAGGTCAGTTCTTGCTGAGGCAAGATCATCTGAAGTCATAAGTCCAGATTCAAAGGCTTCCTGGGACAGCTCATAATTCCTCTCCGCGGCTTTCACGACGAGATTCTGCTGTTCAATATTACTTTCCGCCTGTTCTATTGAAATAACACGCTCCCTTATAGTCTCCAGCAGGGTGTTCTTGGCATCCTGCAGTGCAAGGGATGCAAGGGTAACGCTGTCATCGGCATCTTTTATTGCCATATCAGCAGAGGATCCGGGAAGCATTGAACTGATCGTAACTGTTATGGCTACACTGCCCGTAAGGCCATTTCCGGCACTCGAGTATCCTAGGCTGGTTCCGCTGTAGCTTCTGTATCCTGAACCCGAATAGCTGTACCCCACAGATGCCGTAAGCACTGGAACATATGTACTAAGACGAGCAGTATCGCTTGCATTCTCAGCGCTTCTCAGCGCATTCTCAGCACTTCTAACGCTCAAATTACCTGCTGAGTATGCAGAAAAAAGAGAAGATGCATCCGGCAGCGAAAGGAAAACAGGAGCAGGAAGCTCCTCAGTTGTGAAATCCCCCTCTATCCCCGTCATATTCCTGAATGAGGACTTCATTATCTCAAGTGAATCCTCCAGGGTTTCCAGCTGAAGCTCTGCCTGACGGAGAGAAAGTTCAGCCTGAATGAGCGAGAGTTCATCAGCCAGACCGCTTTCGTACATCTTGCTTGCTGATTCATACTGCTCTCTGGCATCTGAGACAGAAAGCTCTGCAGCCTTTACCGAAAGTTCCCCAGAAGAGATATTCCAATAAGCTTCAGTTATCGTATCCTGCAGAGTCTGCCAGGTACTGCTGTACCCCAGTGATGCACTTTCCTTTGCAAGTCTCCTTGTCTCCCCGTCTGTTATCATGGAACCTGAGAAAGAAAAAGAGGCAGAGGCTCCCGCAGAGACAGTCAAACCAGAAAAGGCTGCATCTGATAGCGGTCCGGCTTCTCCATATAAACTCCCATCGGCTCCGGGGAAATCCACCCCTGTCGAAAGCCCTGCATTCAAAGAGAGTTCCGGCATGAATGTAGTCATCACCGCATTCTGATTCCTCAATGCCTGGTTAAGAGACACTCTTGCCTCTTCAAGACTGATACTGTTCTTCTCGGCAGAAGCAATTGCCTCATCAAGTGAGACAATCTGCACATCTTCTGCACCAAGCTGGAACATCAGACACAAGGAAAGAAGCAAAAATGCTGTTATATGCTTCATAATTTTCTCCTGATTATTTCTAAACGAAATATAAACGGAGGCAATGAAGAGCAATGGTAACGAAAGTGTTTTATTTTTTAGGATTATGGAGTCAATCTACATATTTCCGGATCAAGGTTCATATTCAGCTTCGGCTTGCCTCCTGCATATTGTTTTGATGTATTTTTACTGAGTATTGTCTGACATAGAAGCCGATATGGAGTACAATCTGCCCCGTGATTGATAAAATAGAAGAACTGGAGACTGTTTTCGATACATTCTATCCAAAAGTTCCTAATCCGGTTAACAGAGAAAGACGAATTGAAAGAATGGAGATGTTCCTTGAATACCTAGGCTCCCCGGAAAAGGATTTCAGGACTTACCATGTTGCAGGATCAAAAGGAAAAGGCTCCACAGCCGCATACCTTTCATCGCTGCTGAAAGGAAGCGGAAGGAAATGCGGCCTATACACATCGCCGCATCTGTTCTCAGTCCGCGAACGCTTTACGCTCTCAGGTATCTTCTTTGAAGATAAAGATTATATAGACACATGCAACTATCTTCTTGAGAAAACAGAGGCTTTCAGCTTCCCGCAATCACTTGGATCCCAGAAACCAGCAGAATTCGAGATGTATACTGCCTTTGCATATCTCCTATTCAGCAGAACTGGATGCACAGATGCCGTAATCGAAACAGGACTTGGCGGAAGGCTCGATGCCACAAACACTATCAGGAGCTCTGCAGTCATCCTAACACCAGTTGAGCTTGAACATACAGAACTTCTTGGAAATACGATAGCTGAAATCGCAGCGCAGAAAGCCGGGATAATCAGATCAGAGGCCCCTGTTTTCTCTTATTGCCAGGAAAAAGAAGCACTTGATGTGTTCAGACGCAAAGCGGAGGAAATGAACGCACCATTTTATTACCTCCCCTCATATTTATCGGATTTTTCATCAGAAATGCAGGAGGATGGCTTCTTAGTATCATTCAGTCTTGATGGAATACCCTATAAGCTCCGGCTAAGAATGGCAACTGACCAGATGGCGATGAATGCAGCACTTGCTATCCTTACAGCAGAAAAGCTTTCCGTCTTAACAGAAAAGGGATTGGAAGAACTTGGGAAAACACAGCTTCCAGGAAGGTTTGAAAGAAGAAGAATAGATAACAGCCTTGTTGTCATAGATACTGCACATACCCCGCATTCTGCAAAATCCACGCTGGAAGCATTCATGAAAATCCCGGGATGTGAAAGAAAAACCCTGATATTCGCCCTTGCAGAAGGAAAAAGAGAAGACGAAATCATAAAAACGCTCTTCCCTTATTTTGACAGGGTAATCATCACGCACACAGGCAGTTTCAGGAAAAGCGACCCCGAAAGGCTTTTCAGAAAAGGAAAGGTGCTATTTCCAGAACTGGATATTTCAGTGGTGGATAATCCGGACGACGCTCTCAATAGCGCACTTTCCGTCTCCTCTGCTATACTCATCACAGGATCTTTCTATCTTGCTGGAGAGATGGAGAGGCTGAGGAAATAAAATGAGCCTTAACTGGAAAGAACTCGAACTCATACTGTCAGAACTGCCCCTCGAGGGAAGCTATATACAGAAAATCACGGAACACTCCGTTTCCTCATTCACGCTATCGCTGTTCTCCAGAACAGAGAAAGCATTCCTTCTGTACATAGAAGTCTCAACTCCTTATGCACGTGTCTGCCGTACTGACCGGATCAGGAAGAAAGACAAAAGGATGCAGCGCTTCACGCAGTACATGAATGCACATGTCGTCGGCAGGAAGATAGAGAAAGTCAGGCAATATCCGTATGACAGGGCTTTCTCCATGGATCTCCGGTCCGGTGAGAATTTAATAAAGATGCATATCAGGCTCTATTCAGGGCCAGGTGCAAATATAATCATCACAGATGAGGAAGACACAATCCTTGAGCTTCTTTACCGACGTCCAGGAAGATGCGAGGAAAAAGGAAAGAAGCTCGTAACGGAAGAAAGAACTTCTGAAGGAGAAAGAAAATTCTCAGTACGGGAATATGACACAGAGACATTCAGCGAATTCATAGACAGAACCTCCTCCGTCGAATCTTCAGCAGAAAGACGTGCTGAGCTTGAGGAGAAGATACGGGAGAAAAGGGACAAGGAACTCTCAATCCTCAGAGACCGGTTATCAAGGCAGGAGCGCAGGGTAAAGGAAACTGAAGGATTTGAAGAAACGAAGAGGATGGCAGACCTCCTGTCAGGGGCAATCTGGAGCGTGAAGAAAGGAATGAAGTCAGTCGAAATTGATGACTGGGAAAGAAACGCAAAAGTTTCAATATCCCTCGATCCAGCCCTTTCTCCCAATGAGAATCTTGAGAAGCTTTATCAAAGATACAGAAAAGACAGAAGAGCCTCGGAGATGGCAGCTGAAGAAGCAGAAGAAATAAGAAAAGAGATTTCGGCAACGGAGGAAAGATACAAAGCACTGCTGGAATCAGCATCGCCAGAAAAACTCCGAAAGGAAACAGAAAAACCTTCTGACAGAAGAAGCGATGATGATAAAAAGCCCGGAGTATGGGTTTCCGTCAAAGGTTTTGATATCATCGTCGGACGCAATGCGAAGGAGAACGATGAAATACTCCGGCACTACACAAGAGGTTCTGATCTGTGGCTCCACACAAGGGATTTTGCAGGCGGTTATGTAATAATCAAAGCACAGAAAGGAAAAACAGTGCCTCTTCCGGTACTTCTCGATGCAGCTTCCCTTGCTATACACTACTCCAAAGCAAAACGGAATGGAAAAGCGGATCTCTACTATACTGAAGTGAAGTATCTCAGACGAGCGAAGGACGGGAAGACGGGGCTTGTCCTACCAACACAGGAGAGAAATCTTTCTGTCACGCTTGATGAGAAGAGAGTCAAGGAGATACTAGGATGATGTACCACGGCGGAATATTCTACCCTGATGACAAAGAAAAACTTGAAGAGCTTGTCGCCCCGATAATCGAAAGCGATGAGCATAAAGCTTTCATACTGCCGCATATGGAGCTTCAGAGCATAGCTGCACTATACAGAAAAGCATTCGGATCAATAAGAAACGGCAAAAGGATAGTTGCCCTTATCCCGATACATAGAGAGCTTCTTCTGAGGGATAGCGATAAAAAGCTGTTCTCACCATCCCCAAGAAACGAAGAGACACCACTGGGCCGCATCAGGATAGGTTCTCTTGGATTTGATGATTCCACACCATATGAAGAAGAAGAATATGCAGCAGAACTGCTATACCCTTTTGCAGCATACCATAATCCGGACTCAGTACTCTGCCCCATTTTCGCACATCCTGAGAACTCTGATGATGTGAAAAAGCTCTCATCAATACTGAAAGAGCTCGATGATGGTGAAACGGTCTTCATAGCATCTTCAAATATGACTGCTAAGCTTCCAGAGGATGCTATAGAAAAAGAGAGGGATGAAATCATAAATCTTCTCTGCAATGGAGCTAAACTGATGGATAGCTGGAGAAAAGGCAGGATCACAGCCTGCGGTACACCGCTTATTGAAAGCCTATCACGCATAGGCAGCGGCAAATGGAAGCTTATTGGAATTTCTGAAAAGGAGACAAAGGCAGGACATGCTGCCTTGTACATGGACTAATGGAAGAAATTATAGATATTGTACGGGACGGTAAGAACAAGACAGCAATATGGATCGGAAGCGATGATTTCGGAATCCCAAAGCATCTCATGCAGGGAGAGAAGCAGAACGGAATCATATCCGATGGGAAAAGCATAACGAAATGGTACTGGGACGGACTATGCGCCATAAATGGCGAAAGATATGTCTATTTTGAACCGTGCAGGATCCGTCCGATATATGCATTAAGCACATCATGCAGGGCAAACGCGCTGAAGATAGTAAGGAATATCGCATTCGCGCTTGAAGGAATGAAAAAGGATTTCCTTGATCTTATTACAGGAGTGTTCCCGCTTTTCAGGATATGGATCTACGGAGAATCAGATGTGCTTCTCCTTCCTCCTGATCTTGGGGATATCTTCGCAATAATGCGCACAGAGGAAAGAAAGGAAGCAGAAGTAAACAGGATAATACAGAGCACGGCCGAGAAACAGTTTCTCCTGATAACGGAGATGGCAGAGCTCCTGTATTATGCAGCCTCCGGCCGCTTTCCTTTCGCTTCGGATACAGTGAGGGGTTCCGGATACAAAGAAGCGCCGATCTCTCTTTATGCAAAGCTTCCTGAAAAGACAGAAGGCTTCCTGAACTTCATCTTCCATGCGAAAAGCAGGGAAATGAGAGATATCATGGGGAACAGGGACGGCGGAGAGAATCTCTCATGGTTCCTGAAGCGTTCAGAGGACCTTGAGTGGCCACTTGAGGATATAACAGAAGAAGAGAGAGACAGGAATATCGAGAGAACCGAAAGCTCACCAGAATACGAAGAATTCTTCAAGGTCAGAGAGAAGATAAATAAAAGGAATGCTTTCTGGCGAGTCAAGGGAACCATAATAATCGTCGTTTCTGTGGCAGCAATAGCTATAGGCGGCTTCCTGTTCAACTACATAAGCCATCTTCTGGAACCTCCATTGACGAGGGATCTTGAACCAGAAGGAATCATAGAAGCATTTTACAGATCCCAAAGCGAATGCGAGCCTGAAAGCCTCACAACTGCGCTCAAAGGCTGCTCAGCACCGCAGGAGATGGAAGTCACAAACCTTTTTGTCTCAACCAGGACAAGAATGGCATATGAGAACTTCGATCCTCTCATAAATGCAGCTGAATGGGTTGAGGATGGAATGCCTCCTGTTCCTGAATCCTCTGCAATCTACGGTGTGGTTCTTGAGAATATAACGCAGACTGGGGAAAATACCTACACTGCGGAAAGCACATGGTATACACCTTATCCATATGATGAAAGCGAGACTGTACAGGCAACACTTACTTCGATTCCGGTTTATGTATACGACATAGACCAGAGCTTTACCTTCACATGGAATGACAGAGGATGGTGGAATATAACCGATACAGAGATTACAGACAGCAAGTTCCTAAGGACGGAAATCGTCAGTACATACGCCCTTGAGCGCTAAGTAAGAAGCAATACCATCTGTATCATCTGGATGGAAGAAGCGGCATGATGAGAAAGAACGGAAGAATGTCATCTGCCGCTTCGCGTATTTCTCTGTGGATCGTATTATTTCCTCTTTTATAGTTTCCAGGGATGCTTCTCCGGATTCAGAGGCTTCTATGAACTCTCTGTATCCGATAGCATGCATTGCTGGCCAGGATGAATCGGCCCCCATTCTGAAGAGCTTCCTGATTTCCTCATAGAACCCAGCCTCAAACATCTGCCCGACACGCAGCCTTATGCGTTTTTTCAGCTCTTCTTTATCCCTGACAAGGCATATGAGAACAAAAGCGTCATCAGGCTCTGAAGAAACCGGAAAAGAAGAGAGAGGACATCCAGATGCCCTATAGACTTCAATTGCACGCGTTATTCTGTACAGATCATTCGCCTCGATGCGTTCATAGGAGACTGGATCAATCTCCTTAAGATAAGAATAAGCCCACTCCTTACCGTTTCTGGCAACTTCGTCTCTGACTTCATTTCTTATTCTTTCATCCGCAGGAGGGGCTGATGAAGGACCATAGACAAGCTGTCTTATGTAGTATCCGGTTCCACCTGTTATAAGCGGAATCTTTCCCCTTGACTCTATTTCAGGAATAAGGGCTGCCGCATCACGGGCAAAATCCCCGGCAGTATACTGCTCCCAGGGATCTCTGATATCAACAAGATGATGAGGAATAAGCTCTCTGAGCTTCTGGTCAGGTTTTGCAGACCCGATATCAAGTCCTCTGTAAACCTGCACCGAATCTGCATTGATTATCTCAGCAGAATGCGAGAACAGAGCCTCGGTCATGGCTGTCTTTCCAACAGCTGTAGGACCGATGAGCACAACGGCCTTATTCTTCCTTGCCGTCCTCTTCTGTATATTCAATCTCATCGTTGAGGGCGCGTGTAAGGACTACGGAAACGATTTTCTCGCCCTCATCCTCTATTTCCTTCTTCTTGTCGGTTGCTGAATAGATAGCAGCTTCCTTTATAGCTACGCAGGTCATCTCGTAGACATTGCCTTCTTTATCGATAAGTTCATCTAGAGGAATCACATGAATCTCCTTATAAAAGCCTTTTTATTCTAGCGTAAGATAAGGCTTTATGCCAATACCCCGCTCTCCTTCTTCCTTACAGCCCCGATTATTATATCGACGATTTCCTCCGGAGATTTTTCATCAGCTGCGATTACGAGATCAGCAACCTCCTCAGCAGATGTATTATCTATACCGTATATCTTCATGTAGCGCTGAGTATCATTGCTGTCCCTTGTTACCGTCTGATTATATCTCTCCTCGAATGTTCCCCCTTCCCTCTTCTGGATGCGAGAGGCCCTTGTCTCAGCTGAAGCTGTAAGGTAGACCTTCAGATCCGCATCTTTAAGCATCCATATCGCAAGCCGGGAACCAAGTACGCAGTCCGGTACAGCCATTGCCATCTCAACCTGCCTTCTGTCCAGTTCCCTGTCAATATCGTAGTCATTCTCAGCCATACGGCAGAAAGTCCAGAAATCAACCCCGCGCTCATCAGCCATCTGACGGAAAGTGAAATTGATCATTGGATACCCGAGCTTCTCTGAAAGAAGCCTTGTAACAGTGGTATTTCCGCAGCCGCTTCTTGAAGAAATAGCAATTCTCATTCTATGTTCCTTATCTGTTCCCTGATATTCTCAACATCATCCTTCATGTTCACCACAAGAAGATTTATCTCTACAAGCTGGCTCTTTGAAGCTATGGTATTGCACTCCCTCTGCATCTCCTGACATAGGAAATCCAGCTTTTTGCCAACTGGCTCGGACGATGAAATAAGCTTCCTGTATTCATCTATATGCACACCAAGCCGGGAGACTTCCTCGTTTATTGAATAGCGGACCAGAATTGCACCAAGCTCTGAAAGGAAATCGCTTTCTCCAGCCTTCTTCCCAGAAAGCTCTTCATACTTCTCTTCGAGAAGCTTTCTGTAATGACCTTCAAGTTCTGCAGATCGCTCTCTGATGCTATCAAGGGAAGATGCAAAACTGTTTCCAAGTCTTTCAAGATCGCATCTTGTTCCTTCTCCTTCACGGAGCTTTCCTTCCTCAAATGCCTTAAGAGCTTCTCCGACAGCTGCCCCCACCCCTTCCTTATAAAATGCAGCATCATCTGTATTCACTGTGGTGATAACGCCATCTACAGAAGCATAATCCGAAACCATCGGAAGCGGCGTCTCCGCAATATCAGCAATCCGTCCAAATGCCGCTTTATAGGCTTCTACAAGCCCTTCATCGACTGAAAGCCTGATATTGCTTTTTATCACATGCAGGCGCAGGGAAAACTCTATACGGCCCCTTCTTGCCTTTTCCTTGATTCTCTCATCAGCCCAGCTCTCATACTGGGATAGTCCAGGTGATATATTGTGGACAATATCCAGATAGCGATTATTATAGCTTTTTATATCACACTCTATGGAGTAATCCTGGGAAATATATGAAGCATGGCCATAACCCGTCATACTCTTCATGCAGCACCTCCAGCCAAATTGTATCACTCACAGTCTCTGACAAACAGAGTAAAAACAGAAGGAAAGCTTTCCTTCACACCCTCAAGCAGAGACAAGGCTTCCTCCCTTGTCTTCACAATGAAGGCTGAGGACAGCCTTCGAGGGACCGGGGAGAAGATTACGCTGTCGAGAGCTTTCATGAGCTTCGCTGAATCCTTTGCATCAGGATCTGCAATAACAACAAGATACTGTGCTGAAGATAAAGCAGAAGCCCAGCTGTGCCTATCCTCAAAGACCCCGGCATCAGGCAAAAGCACAATGCAGCAAGGTTTATTATCCTCGCATACCTTTCTTGCTTCTTTTGGAGTACTGACAGTAACAGAACTCCCGATCGGTGTGAAAAATGAGGGTACAGTCCTCTGTATCCTCACTTTCTCATTCTTTTTCTTCCAGAATGGCATCATCTTACTTAGAAAGCTTTGCGTTGCATTCCTTGCAGACTTTTACCTTGTTTCCGTCAATCTCCCTCTCATAAAGGCACTTGATGGAAGTTCTCTTGCAGACTGGGCAAGTTGCTCTTCCATTGTTGAACTGATCGCGGATACCTGTTCCTCTATGTGCTTTGGACATACTTTTCTCCTTATTCAGTATCGGTTTCCCATAGACTATACCCCAACCTCTTGTCCGGGGTCAACAACAGCTTAAAGAAAGGCAAAAAGAATCGGCATGAGAATGAGGGAAATTATTATCGAAACAGTACTTGCAAAACCGACAAGTTCCACATCGCCTTTCAATTCCGAAACAAAGGCAGGACTTGCCGAGCTTATCGGGGCAAATGCCGTTATTGCAACAGCTTTCCTCACCTCATATGAAAAAGGCGCAATCGTGAAGAACAGGAATGCTATGACAGAGGCAAGCACAATGCGCAGAACATTCACCGTCAGCACCTCCTTCAGCTTCGACCTGTCGGAGCTGAACTCAAGCATAAGCCCGATCATGATCATGGCCATCGGCCCATTTGCAGGGCTTATCATCGAAGCAAACTCGAAAACACGATCAGGAAGGCTAATGCCGATGATGCTGAGAACCAGCATAATGAAGTAAACGGTGAATGATGGTTTTCTGAAAATCGTAAGAACAGAACGAAGCACAGAGCGTCCTGGATCCACGCCAAGCACCAGGGCCGTGACAATGAAATTAAGGCCGAGGCACATAGGACTATTGCCCATATCAAAAAGGCATGTTGCAACAACGCCAGTAGCTCCAAGGATTCCGGAAACGAAAGGAAGAGTAAAATTCCCTATATTATATGCAGGCAGCTCAAGCATGTAGAAAATACGCTCATCACGGCTTCCTCTTCTGGATATCATATAACCTGCAAGAAGCATCAGCCAGTTTGCCGCAAAGGATATCAGGGGAATGGACATATAGCTCCATTCAAACTCAAATGTACGGAAACTTACCAGAATCGCACAAGGCAGCGTTATATTCAGGATAACCCGCGCTATTGCAACTCCATCTTCCTTTGTCAGCACTCCGATTTTCTTCATCAGATAGCCAAGGACTACCATAAGAAGAAAGAAACATGCTCTGATCAGAATATCCGCCATATTTCCTCCCCCGCTATAATAGCCGTATTCAGGGGAACGGAAAAGCCCGGCGGACCGGGCTTTCACTTACTCTTTCTCTGTTTCATGAGCTTCGACATCAACAGCTTCTGCCTTTGCTCTCTTCATATCCTCCGCATCTGCCTTTCTAGCTTTTTCATCCAGCTTCTTTTCATCCTTATGGCTATTCACCTGCAGGATAACAAAAATAACCATCAGCACAAGTCCTGCATCGAATGAAAGATGACCGAAGGACGAAAGTGCTGTACCTGAATACGGAGAAGCCACCACGTATCTCATTGAGTATGCGAAATGACCATGACCATAATTATAAACAGCACTGTGAGGAGAACCGATATAAGCCCCTGCTGATGTGAGCAGAATACCGACAACTATAAGAATGATAGCAAAAACCAGTGATACTATCGAACTTTTCTTCATTTCTCTACCTCCGCTATAGAAGATAGCACTTTATCAGAAGAAAAAGGCAGACTTCACAGAAATGACAACAAAACTATTTTCTCTCTGCATGAATCGAAATCACTGTGCCGATATCAGGAAGATTGTCACGTTCTGCAGCTTTTATACCGAAGCCGATCATTGACAATGCTCTTATAACATCATCCCCCTGATACCGCTTCATCAGTATGCTTCTGCTTTCATCCCACCATGCCTTTTCCTCTTTCATAGGAGAATAGACAAAGGTATCCGTCGAAGGAAACGACAGGTAAAGATTTCCGCCTTCAGTAAGGCTGTCATGAAGAGAATAGAGATACTGTGTCAGCTCTCTGGTTTCCAGAGTCTCAATGGAAAGCACCGATACTGCAATATCTATATTTTCATAAACACCTTTGCTGAACGGAATAATGCCCCTGACGATATCAGGCACCTCGGATGCCACCTCATCAATGACAGAGGCATCATCGGATGCTGCGATAATAGTGCTCTGGGGATAAAGCGTCCTGAAAAGCGGCGCAAGAAATACC
Organism: uncultured Spirochaetaceae bacterium; assembly: GCA_944389105.1. Lineage (GTDB taxonomy): Bacteria > Spirochaetota > Spirochaetia > Sphaerochaetales > Sphaerochaetaceae > Ornithospirochaeta. Next base: position 23,474 of record CALXLD010000037.1, read on the forward strand.
GAGGAATCTCCGGACAGGAGTATGCGCTTCGCTTCCTCCCGCATGCACTGCAGCTCTCCAGCATATCTGAAGAGCTCGGCATTATCTGTCATCCATTCTCCGAGAAGATGCATCAGTCATTCTCCCCAAGCCAGAACTTTCCGATCTTCCTGAAGGCTTTCTTCCCTGCCGCAATCCTATATGCAATTATGAAAATCAGAGTGTAGATGAAAGTTATTCCAAGCATCGCATAAAAAAGAACAGGAGCATTCTGCGCATAGCTGTATGCAGGAAGATTTACAAACAGAATCAGAGGGAAGACAAAGATGAATACCATTCCAGATGCATATGCGTAATCACGGGCGGCAGGTGTCTCGAAATCAGGATCGACGACGCGGAGAAGAGAAAGCCCTGTCGGGAGAGTACCTGTCGCGGTTCCGAAAAGCACAAGCATCCTGTAGAACTGATGATCGGAGAAGATCCTTGAAGAATACCATGGAAGCACAAAGCATGTTATGAGTATTCCGACAGCTATCAGGATAATTACCGGAATATAATAAGAAGCAAGCGCTGTAAGCGATATAGCTCCCAGACATGCCGCAACTGTAAGATCCACAGAAAGGCCATTGATCCTATTGAGTGTACCATTATCGATTGTATAATCGATGCCGGTTTTACGTATGATGGCACGGACAATTGCTGCAGCGAACATACTGAAGATGAAGTTCACACCCCAGAGAGTGGAGGAAATCTCCGCCCCGATAGGTCCCAGGAGACCAAGAAGCTTCTCTATGATAGCAAGCATTGCCCATGATACAAGATACGATGCCATGATCAGAGCCACATGGTATGAAAGTGTATCAATAGATTCTCCTTCAGAAGTAAGCCTTGAGCCCTCCCTGCTCTCCCCTTTCTTAAGGAATCCGGAAAAAAGCTTTCTTTCCTGAAGCTTCCTTGCATCTTTTTCCGGTATCCAGCCTTTCTTTACTCCCAGGTTTATAAGAATAACACCACCGATGCTTCCTGTGATGAATCCAGCTGCGGCCATTGCAAGCCCAACGGAAGTAGCCCCTTCAAACCCCATTGACTCCCATGGGAGTGATATCGAGTAAGCCTGTCCCGGGCCGAGCTCAAAACCAAGCGGCAACGAAAGTCCTATAGCAGGGAAAAGATCCGGGATGAAAGTAACAATCATCAGCAATGTTGCTACAAGACCAAAGAAGCACTGCAGACCGTACTGCCCGAAGATTGCAATGACATTCTCAAAGAATGAACGCCTTGCGCTGCCATCTCTGGGTTTGTCATCAGACGGATTTCTCAATGCCATGGCAATGAATGAAATATTCAGAAGATGATATACAAGATCTCCAAGGAACGTAGCCTCCAGGTTTATACGGGGAGCAACGAAATTGTAGAATACAAGAAGAAAGAATCCACCGATTATTGCAGAGGGAATAAGAAATCGCTGGAGAATCCTGACCTTAGCTCTCAGCAATGCCCCTACAAGAAGTCCTAAACCAACAATCCCCAAATTAATGATTGCGTTAAAATCCATTACTCCACCCCTTTTCTATATGCAGCATACAGCTCCTGATACTTCAAGGGAGACCTATCAAGTGCCGTACGGAATCTATACTGCTTTCCTTCAGCATAGAACTCTACAGTCTGCTTTGCATTTATAACCATTGATTCAATTGACTGGAATGGGAAGAAAAGCTCTGAAAAGCTGCTCTCCCCGTGCCTGACTTCACCTTCAAAGACAAAGAAAAACCCCTCATGGCAAGCTCCGACCGTGAATGAATCAGACACAGTCTCAAGCTTCTTCCTCCCCGGAATCTGAAACAGGATCCCATGATCTGAGAAAATCTGCTCTTTTCCGCTTTCCGCATAAATATGTTCCAGCTCGCCCTTCTCCCACTCATGCCATTCAGAAAGCCTTGTATATGGGATCTTCTCATCATTAGTCCTGATTTTTCCATATTCATCGAAATCTGCAGAAAAACCGCAGGATGAACACCGTACCGTGTTGCCATGGCTTTCCATTGTAGAGAACTTCCCGCATCTCGGGCAGAGATAGAAAAGACGTTCAGACCCTTCTGCAAGCGTATCGGACTTATATGGTATATGAGCTGTATCTTCCCATTCATCCGTAGAGAATGAAAGACACTCTTTCGTAAGAGCCGTAATTTCCGGAAGCGTCATTCTTTCAATCTCCTCGGGAGTCAGGACTCTGACAACACGTATTGATACAGGACCTTTCCTGACTTTATCCGACCATCGGGGTTTATTGAGGAAACCACCTTCAATATGAACAAAAATAATCGGAACCTTGAAAATCCTTACAAGCTTGGCCGTTGCTGCCGTGATGTCCATCATCTCCCCATCCCAGCTTCTCGTGCCTTCCGGAAAAAGACCTACAATATCCCCGTTCTTGAGAGCTTTAGAGATATTTCTTATAGTCTCCAGATCACTCCTGCCTTGGATTTTAGGTATTGCATGGACAAGATGCCTCAGGAGGAAACCGACGCCTTTCATCTTAAACAGATAGCTTCCCGCAACCCATCTAATGGTGTATGGATACATCTCTGAAATGAAGAAAGGGTCGTTTGTATGTGTATGATTCCCAAAAACAACAGCAGGACCGGTAAATGGAAGCACAGCCTCCATACCAGTACTGCTCATTCTGTATTTTCTCTTTAAAAAAGTTCCATATGTCAGCTTCAGAAATCTGAAAGCTGGAGTCAAACTACACCGTCCCACAGTCTACAGATTTTATTTGTATCAGTGCTCAAGCACAACACCCTGATGGCAGGAATGGATATTTTAACCTGCAGCTGTCAGTGTTTTTTCCGCAATATTAATAATATTCCGTGCAAGTCTCTCTATTGATTCATCTTCCAGAAATGAAATTCCTTCTGCATCTAGCCCTGCTGCCCAGTTGATCGAGTAGGCAACTGCAGCATTTCTTATACCTGCTTCCTTAAGCAATGCAGCTTCAGTCCCAAGCGTCATACCGACAACATCCGCCCCCATATTCCTGTATGCCATTATCTCTGCAGGTGTCTCAAGCCTTGGCCCATTCGTCGTAATATATACACAGTCAAGCGCAAGGGAGCTGCCGCTGTTTATTGCATTCCTGGCGAATCTTGCCCCAAGCTTCCGATCAAAAGGTTCGACAAACGGAGTATGCCGTACTTCCCTTGTACTGCCATCGTAAAATGTATTTGCTCTTGAGAAGGCAAGGTCAATAAAGTCACGGACCAGCCCGAAGCGTCCAGGAGAAAGCCGCCTTGTGATAGAACCCACGGCATAGATTGAAATCACTTCATCGACATCAAGATCCATCAGAGCCTGAACATTCGCTTTATAATTTATCATATGGGGAGGCAACGTATGACCCGGCTTATGGCGAGGAAGGTAGAGTATTCCATCGATTATCGAATAATATGCGTCACCATACTTAGTAACAATCATCTCCATCTTCTCAAGGAACCGCGAATCCTTATCTATTCCGGTTCCGCCGATTATAGCCTTCAAATTACACCTCCATCAGTGATTATCCCAGTAACCAGTTCCGGCTCTATTATATCAAAACATGGGTAAATCGCAGATGCTTCGTCAGCAGCGATCCTTACACCTGCAATACTCTTGATGCACTCACCGTCTCTGTACTCTATTTCAATATCATCACGTTTCTTTCCTTTATCAAGTCCAAGGGAGAACGCGTAATATGGAATATTATAGTATCTTGAGGCTATCGCATTTCCAAGTGTCCCTGTCTTGTTTACAACAGTCCTGTCCTCAAGCGCCAAGTCAGAAGCTGTCATATATTTTGTTATCCTGCCTTCCCTCATGAAATGAGCAGCCATTCCATCAGTTATCAGGTAGCATTCTATCCCAATCATCCTCAGACATGGTTCTGTAAGATGCGCCCCCTGCAGGTATGGCCTCGTCTCTGGGACAAATACACAGAGATGCTTTCCTCTCGAAACAGCTTTTCTGACAGAAAGCATGAAAGTATGCTCAGGAAAGCATGTTGTAAGTATCCCATCCCCATCAGCTATCATCTGCTCACCTATATCCGAAATCCGATCATATAAATCATCATAATAGCCAAAGGCAGAGGAAATGAGGGCCTCCATGTCTTCACCGGATTCATAGCGGGACATCAATGAGGCAAGTTCTCTTTTCATAGTTGTGTTAGTCGGCCTTGCTGCAGATAGCGACAGCACTGCTTCTTCAAGTGAAGCCTCATCTGTCCTGTATGTGAAAAGAAGGGTATTGAGCGCAACCTCAAGCGGTCCTCCACCCTGCGTAACCATTTCCTTTATAGCACCTGCTGCCTCAGCATAATTGCGGCAGAAGACTTCCACCTCCTCAAAAGGAAGCCTGCGCCTATCTGTTATATAAATACCTTCATCCGTTATTCTTGAGATTCTATCATGCTGAAGGTATCTGGGAAGAAGCGGATCAATCATTCCAGAAATCCACATGATCGCGGCAGATAAGGGCAAGAAGCTCCTCATCTTCAGCAGGACCTTCAATCACTATATCCTTCTGGCCTCTCGCCACGACTTCCCTAGAGGAAAGCGAGAATGTAGGATTCTCATCGTTATCACCAGTGAATTTCAGAAGATCCTTCTCCGTAGCTCCGAAAACAAGTCTTCCGACATTTGTCCAGTAAAGAGCTCCCGTGCACATGCAACATGGTTCAAAATTTGAGTAAAGCGTGCATTCCTTCAGCTTTTCTGGACTATATAGCCTTGCAGCTTTCAAAAGCAGAAGGGTCTCTGCATGATAAGCACTTCCGCCCTCCTGGAACTCATTTCCCTGTTCAAGAAGTACATTGCCATCCTTGTCAGCAAGAAGCGCTCCAAATGGATGATTACCGCTCTCCATAGCCTTGTGGGCTATTTCAGCTGTTCTCCTCAGCAATTCGATATCCTTTTCATTCATACGCCCATTGTACCCCATATCCACAGAATCTTCACTTCGCTTCGTTGACCGCTTCTTATCATATGGCTAAATTTGAAGAAGACTTCACTAATTGGAGGTTTTAATGAAGAGAATACTATCTGCTATGGCATTTCTCATCTTTTCGGGAATGCTGCTCTTTGCTCAGGGAGTACAGGAACCACAGAGCGATGAAACACTCGTAAAGGTCACAGACGTAACCGTTGATGACCAGGGGAACTACAGAATTGATTCACTCCGTCAGGATGGACAAAGAGTGATTTACATAGCAAATGATGCTTCTACAGCTACGGATACTCCTTTTTCAGAGCTGAAGGATGGGGATTTCATACTTGTGAAGGATAGCGGAATAATGACAATGTCGCTTCCTCCGCAGATGCCTGCTGTGAATGTAAGGAATGTAACAGATGCAGTTGCTGCTGGTCTTATCACTTACGCCTCATCAGCTCCTGCAGTGCTCCCAGGCGTCGAGATTGCAATCGGCAATGTTGATAGAGAGAATCTGGATTCTGCATTCTCCTACTCCTATGGATATCTTTCCATGGAGGGCCTGATATCACAGAATCTTTATCCTCGTGGAGGATATTTTGCACGTGGAGTCATCGATGCCTCCAATATCGGAGAAGTAACACCTCTTCTGACAACAGAAGAAATGTCATCGGTTCTTGATGAATTCATGACTACTGTCTATAACGCTGGACTTCCTACTGATTACGGTGAGGTAATCGCTGACGAAGAGAGCATCATGGCTCTTGCGAGACCGGAATCCCTTGAAGACAGATTCGGTTATGCATATGGATACTTCACTATCATCAACCTTCTCTATGGTGGCGTGACGGTTCAGGCAAATGAGTTTGCAGCAGGAGTCCTGACAGCACTTTATGGAGCAGAGCCTGTATTTACCGAAGAAGAGATGAATGGCTTTATTGAAGCATACATCCAGAAGCTAGCTGATGATTACAGAGCATGGCTTGAGCAGCTCTCAGCTGAGAACCTCAGTGCAGCAGAGACATTCCTGGCAGACAATGCCCAGAGAGAAGGCGTCACAGTTCTGCCATCAGGAGTTCAGATTGAATTCACATATGATGACACAACAGAAGGAGCCAGCCCTGTCGATACAGATACAGTCACTGTTGACTACACGCTCACATTGATGGATGGAACAGTTATGGATCAGGGTACTGATGTATCATTCTCTCTTTCATCACTTATTCCTGGCTTTACTGAAGCGGTGAAGGCTATGACAGTCGGAGACAGCATCAGAGCATATATTCCGCCAGAGCTTGGATATGGAGAGGCAGGAACCCAGACAATCGAACCAAACTCTCTCCTCATCTTTGATATCACACTGGATAGCATAGACTCAGCAGAAGTCTGAGAAAAGTATTCATAACACATTGGTTCACCTCATATCGGGGTGAACCTTTTTTTGTCTCATCATATTCATTCTGTGAAAAAGCTATGCTGCCAGGCTATTTGCTATTATCCTTGTGAAGACATCATATTGGAAACAATAATCTTGTATCAGATCTCTAATAGATTCAGAAAACAAACCTGACCGCTTTTGTGTGTTCAGGAAGTGCATATGAAACACCCCGCTTCACTGTGCTTTCACTACTATAAATAAGGAAACGGCCCGGCTGCATCCTGAATACGGAACCATCAATGGAAAGAATCTCATCTCCTTCGAGCACTATCTCCATTATTCTCTTTCCATCTGTGCCGGAACCATCAAAGCCTTTATCAGAGGTAAGAAAGGTGTCGATTATATATCTGACATTGCTTTTTTCAGGGGTATCATACTCTCCCTTCCCCTGATCATAAGGAAGGGAGCGATCCATTACATCAATAATAGTCCGTATTTCGGGAAATACTCCTTCATAGCTCTCAAGTTCTGCAAGAGTATCAAAAACCACCATACTCAAGCCTTATTCTTCTCGACAAGCTCTTTGAAACGCACAATCTCCTCCACACAGCCATCGATTCCTAAAAGCGAGGAATCCAGCGACAGAGAATATGTACGGCACATACCCCATTTCCTGTCTGAATAATAATTATAGAAATTGGCCCTGCTCTTATCATTCTTCAGGCAGACTTCCTCTGCCCTGTCAGCTGGGACTCCATATACCTCAACAGCCCTCTTGACTCTGGCATCCAGAGGAGCATGTATGAAAATGGATATGAGATCAGGATTGTCTTTAAGGATATAATCGCCGCAGCGTCCGATTATAATGCAGGATTCCCTCTTTGCCACTTTCCTGATTGTATTGGACTGAATCAGGAAAAGCTGATCATTGAGCGGCATCTCATTAAAGCCAAGCGTTCCGGAAGACATCGGATAATTCCCCATAACCAGAGAATAAAGGAGAGAAGAAGCTGGCTTTTCATCTGCATTGCGGAAAAGCTCTTCCGAAAAACCGCTATCCTTAGCTGCCATAGCCAGAAGTTCCTTGTCATAATATGGAATACCTAACCTCTCAGCAAGCTTCTTGCCAACCATTCTCCCACCAGAACCGAACTGCCGACCTATTGTAAATATAGTTTTTTCACCCATATCCAGCCTCCTGGTTACATTATAAACCAGAAATTGAGGTTTTCAGAAAAAATACACATTTCCTAAATACCTTCAACGCAGTGCTGGATAAGTATTTTCAGACCTATGGCAATGAGGATCAGACCACCGGCAAGCTCCGCCTTAGACTTGTATTTGCTGCCAGCAATCGAACCAAGCTTCACTCCAAACGAAGAAAGGATAAATGTTATCACACCGATGAAGGAAACCGCCCAGTAGATGTTTCCATCGACAGCGGCAAGCGCAATGCCTGAAGCAAGCGCATCTATTGAAGTCGCGATTGCAAGAGGAAGCATTGCCCGCCAGGAAAGCAGAGGGCTCTCCTCTTCTTCCTTTCTGGATCTTGACTCGATAATCATGGAGACACCAATGGCACCAAGCAGACAGAATGCGACCCAATGATCAAATGCACCGATAAGATCGGAAAGCTGAAGGCCGACAAAATAACCGGCCAGCGGCATGAGTGCCTGGAAAAAACCAAACCATAACCCAACTATCATGGAACTTTTAAGCGTAGTCCGGCCTATAGCGAGCCCTTTGCAGATAGCAACAGCAAAAGCATCCATGCTAAGCCCTACGGCTAGCACAAAAAGTTCACCTATTCCCATGTCATTCTCCAAGAAAAAGCGAGGCCGGAGCCTCGCAGTAATCAGTTATTAACGCTCTCGGCAATAGCCGCTGCCATTGCATCCACTTCTCCAAGCTGCTCTTCCTTGAGAGAGGATTTAATTGAAAGCACCGGAGAAATAATTCTTATATCCTTCATGGAAGAAAGAAGCTCTGACATCTTCTTTCCTGCAGAAAGCGCCCATGAACCATTCTCTATTACTGCAACATCCCTGTTCTGGAATGCATGTGCCTTGAGCTCAATAAGGAGCATTTCCATCTTCGGGAAGATCTCAGCGTTGTATGTCGGAGATGCAAATACGATCGTGCTATACCTGAAGCATTCTGAAACAAGCACCGAGACATCTGTCTTAGAAGCATCATAAGTGTGGATATTCCTGATACCCTTATCTGCAATCCTAGAAGAAAGCACATCCACGGCATTTGCTGTATTACCGTAGATTGAGGAATAAACAATAAGAGCACCTTTCTCTTCGCACTGATAGGAAGCCCATGTCTGATACTTTGATATGAACCACGAGATGTTCTCTCTCCAGATAGGACCGTGAAGAGGAAGAATCATCTTGATAGGAAGCGTGGCTGCCTTCTTGAGGGTATTCATAACCTGAACACCATACTTGCCGACGATATTGATATAATATCTTCTGGCATCATCAAGCCATTCGCCTTCAAAATCAACTTCATCAGCATAGAGATTTCCGGAAAGAGCACCGAATGTTCCGAACGCATCAGCGGAGAAAAGGAAACCATTGGAAGTATCAAAAGTGACCATTACCTCTGGCCAGTGGACCATAGGTGCAAACACGAATGCAAAAGTATGCTTTCCTGTAGTAAGAGTATCGCCATCCTTGACTATGTGAGCATGGGAGTCCACATCAAAAGTATAGAATTGCCTGATCATCTGGATTGTCTTTGCATTTCCGACAATCTTCACATCCGGATAGCGGAGTACGATTTCAGCAATTACCGAGCAGTGGTCGGGTTCCATGTGGTTCACTACAAGATAGTCAAGAGTACGGCCCGAAAGCGCTGCCTCGACATTCTCAAGGAATTCTCTGGATACGGAATGATCTGCTGTATCCAGAAGAACTGTCTTATCATCAAGAACGACATATGAGTTATAGCTTACGCCACGCTCAATCGGATAGATATTCTCAAAAAGCGCCAGTCTCCTGTCGCTAGCACCTACGTAAAGGACATCATCTGCAATTTTTCTTATATTATTCATATGATAATCTCCTCCGCAGAACTATATACGAAGGAAGGATTATCAGCAACAAGTCTATGAAAGGAATGCAGCAATATGAGGAACAAGTTCCTTTATCACAAGATTTGAAGTATTGATACACAGATCGTAGGAAGCCTTATCACCCCACTTTTCTCCAGTGTAGAACTCGTAGTATTTCATACGGCCCTTATCAACCTTCTGAATCATCTGCTTCATTTCCTTATCGGAAAGATGCTCTCCCTCCGGAGCTCTTTCATGGCATCTTCTGATCCTGCTTTCCATATCAGCATAAACAAAAATCCTGAATGGCTTGATATCACGAAGGATGTAATCCGCACAGCGCCCTACGATAATGCAGTCAGAAGCAGCAGCCATTTCCTTTATGATATTGCTCTGTTCTGCATATACTGACTGCTGAATCTGAAAAGTCATATCAGGATAGAGACTGTGTCCAATGGTTATCGGAAGCAGAGGATATGGATGGTGTTCAACTACATTGTGTACATACTCCTCTGTAAGCTGCGTGCGTTTAGCAATCTCCGTAAGAATTTCCTTGTCGTAGTAAGCAATCTTCAGATGGTCTGCAAGCCTGCGTCCTAATTCTCTTCCACCGCTTCCAAATTCACGACCTAAAGTAATAACCATATCCAATCCTCCTTATCCTATAAATCATACCCCCGCGATATCCATCCATACAAGTCTTGGTGAACTCACAGTTAAGGAAATATTAACAAAATCAAACAGAATTCCTGCTTCAGATCCTCCTATAACGAGTTATAAATGATGCTTTTTCCACAATTTCATCATGCTCAGATGGCTGTATCTCCCCAGATGAAGTCATCAGTCCGATTATATTCCCAAGAGCCGCACCATCCTTTCTTCCAACAGAAATGATAAGCCCGGTATACATGGCAATCAGCTTCATTAGGTAGGAATCGGCTCCCCCTTCACCTACAACGAATATCTCTGAGAAGCTTCTTCCTGTAACCTTCTGCAGATCGGAAACGGTATTCTTCACTGTAAGGGCTATCGAATGGTACGCAGCTGAGGCCAGCTCTCCTGCTGAAAGATTTCCCTTTCCGATGAAATTCTCAATAGCCTCACATGCGGAGAAATCATCATCAGCTGTGCTGAATGTCCCAGGTGCTTTGTTCTTGATCGCCTCATAGCAAAGCTCGAAGCTATCAAGACTCTTCTCACGGGCAATGCCGCGAAGAACCGAAAGTCCTCCGAACTGGCTTGTTATCCTGACATTTCCATCGGTGTCCCCTTCATTGGATATATCAAAATACATTGCCTCTTCATCCATGTGCGTTACAGAGTCCATACAGCCCAGAGTGAAAGTATCACCGGCAATCAGGAAGAGCGCATCCTGCTTGCATGCAAGAGCCTCAGAAGCTGCCGCATAAGATGCAGAAAGCATCACCATCGGGACACAGCCTATAACCGAAGCTACATAATCCTTGACCCTTCCGACTTCACACCCAGGGTCAGAAAGCTCCGTGAAAAGATGCACAGGAAGCCCAAGGTCGTCAATCAGGCCATGATCCCAGGTCCTCTTTCTCGGATCAACAAGCCCTGTAACAGCTGCATATGTGTATTCATGCTTGATGATTCCGGTAAGCCTATATGCAATATAGTCCGGAATAAACAGCATAAAAGAAGCCTTCTCAAGCTGCTCCGGATGTTCTTCCTTCAATGCGAGCAGCTGATATATTGTGCTTTTATCACAGCTCTGTATGCCTGTTCTCCTGAAAACTGAAGCTCTGTCAGGTTTAGACTCAAGGCGAGCTGTACGGCTATCTGAAAATGAAACAGCATCCCCTATCATGCTGCCGCTTTCATCAAGAAGGACAAAATCATAGCCCCATCCGTTGATCGAAAGGTAATCGACCTTACCGGCTTTTCTTAGGCCAAGAACAATCTCGCTATAGATTCTCTCGATGTCCCAGATTACGCTGCCATCTCCTTTCTTGACTGGGGTATTTATGAATGAATGGACAGTTTCCATAGAGACCCTGCCCCCTGCTGCCAGACGGCCTTTAACAAGAGTACAACGCTCTGCTCCAAGATTTACTACAAGATATACCATGCAACAATTTTAATGCCCGAAAACCCGCAAGGCAAGGAAAAGCGCAAAATCCATGCTATAGATTAAATCTATTTCAGAAACCTGTTATAATCGGGACATATGAGTACCAGAAAGAAGATCCAGCCAGGATTGAAGCTAGCGCTGGGTTTTATGTTGCTGATAGCAATAGGCACTCTATTGCTTTATGTTCCGATTTCTCACCAGGAAGGTGTTGATGTATCCTTTTTGGATGCTCTTTTCATATCAACATCTGCAATATGCGTTACAGGATTAACCCCTTTGGATATCTCCGCTACATTATCGGCATTCGGTACTGTAGTCCTGATGCTGCTGATACAGCTGGGAGGTCTTGGGTATGCTGTCATCGCAGGAATAATCATAAAAATAGCAAGCGGAAGAATCGATGCATTCAGCGGAAGTCTTCTGCGGGATTCGCTTGGTGCAGACCATAAGATAGGAACAAGGAAGATCCTTATGACTGCGCTTATTGTGACATTCTCTGCAGAGCTGCTGGGAGCAATATCGCTATTCATTTCCTTTTCCTCCCATTTCCCGATCGGAAAAGCAATATACCTGTCAGTGTTCCATTCGATATCGGCATTCAACAATGCCGGCTTTGATCTCTTTTCCGACAGCATGATGAAATGGAACGAAGATCCTCTTGTTCTGATAACAATCGCTATGCTTATCATACTGGGAGGTCTGGGATTCATTCTCTACAGCGATCTCGCAGATCACATAAAGAGCAGGAAGAAGATCACTGTACACACAAAGATAGTCCTTTCGACAACGGCTTTCCTGATTGTGGCAGGAACTGTACTCTTCAGGATCATCCTTCCGGACGTTGACTGGAAAAATGCATTCTTCCAATCAGTCACAACGAGAACTGCTGGTTACTTTTCCTATGACCAGACCGCACTGCCTCCTGCCGGGGTCGCCCTTACGATAATCCTGATGTTCATAGGAGCCTCACCTGGATCAACCGGAGGAGGAACCAAAACCACATCATTCTTCACAGCAGTGAAAGCCTCCTTCTCACTTCTTCTTGGAAGGAACCCTGTTGCATTCAAGAGAGAGATAAACCAGGAATCAGTAATGAAAGCCTTCTTTGTAATAATTATTTCGCTGCTGCTGGTCTCTATAGCGACAATGATACTCACAATAACAGACCCGCAGTTCAATGCTGACAGACTTCTTTATGAAGTTGTCTCTGCATATGCAACTGTAGGACTTACGATGGGAATTACACCATCAATATCAATACCAGGAAAAATCGTGCTCATCATAATGATGTTCCTCGGCAGAGTCGGGTTCATGACAATCATCTCAGCATTCGCACAGAGAAGATCTGCCGGTGCAAGATATCTCGAAGAGAAGGTAATTATAGGATAGGAATATGAAAAAGAAAGATGGAAATCAGGTTTTCGGAATAATCGGAATCGGAAGATTCGGACTTGCTGTGGCGGAGGAGCTGCTTGCAAGAGGTAAATACGTAATAGCAATTGATCAGGATCAGCAGAGACTGAAGCCACTTTATGAAACAGATGCGGAAGTCTTTGTTGTAAACGATGTTTCAAAGGAATCTCTTCAGGATGCAGGAATCCAGGATGCCGATATCGTAATAGTCGGAATCGGAAAGGATGTCGAAGGATCGATTCTTGCTGCACTGAATTCGCTTGAGCTAGGCGTTAAGCAGGTTATCTGCAAGGTAATAAGCGAGGATCATGCGAAAATCCTGAGGAAAATAGGGGCTGAAGTAATATTCCCAGAAGTTGAGATCGGAAAGCGAACAGCAATCAGGCTATCAGAAAAGCTTGCAGAAGATATCCTTCCTCTTTCCGAAGAGTTCTCGATTATCCAGATCAGGACACCTAAGGAACTCGATGGGGAATCGATAAAAGACGTAAAGCTAAGGGAAAAATACGGAATAACCCTCATTGCAACCGTAAAGGATGGCAAGGCAAATGGTTCTGTAGGCCCTGATACAATACTTCATCAGGATGAGCTGATGGTTCTCTCTGGATCAAACAAAGCATTGGCAAAATTCCAGGAATCAGTTGCCAGCTGAAATAAAAGAGGACGGGTCATGATTTCACTGCCCGTCCTCTCTCCTTCCCTATACGGATCATACTCTGATCCAGAGCCGTGCAATGGCAGTCAGCAGACCATGTTTCTGCGTGCAAGGAGTACAACTGTCTCTATATGGCCTGAGCCGGGGAAAAGATCGACAGGCTGTATTCCTATTACCCGATAAGGAAGAAAACGATGGATGTAGCGGAGATCACGGCCCAATGTCTCAGGATTGCATGAAACATACACAATCCTCTCCGGCTCCATCTTTCCAGCGGCTGCAAGGAATTCCTCTGTCGCGCCTGCCCTAGGAGGATCCATGAAAAGTACTGAGCACTTGAATCCTTCCTTTGCTTTCGCCTTCATCCATTTGGAAGCATCCGCGACCACAAATGAAGCATTTTCAATACCATTGATCCTTGCATTCTCCTCAGCATCTTTCACAGCCCGGGGATTTGATTCAACCCCGATAACCTCTCCTGCGCCATTAGATGCTGCAATAAGAGCTATTGTGCCTGTCCCGCTATATGCATCTACAACAGTGTCATAGCTTCTTAAATCAGCCATATTCATCGCAATCTTATAAAGATTCTCGGCCTGCCTTGGATTCACCTGATAAAAAGAAACTGCACTGATACGGAAATCGAGGCCGCAGAGCCTATCCATTATATAGCCTTTACCGTATATCACCTTCTCTTTAGCATCTTCAGGAATCACCATCGATGTCTTTTCAGTGTTGACAATGATTGATACGGATTTCACATACGGATGCTTCTGATGTATAGCAGCCGCGAGATCGGATGCAGATGGAAGCTCAAAAGATGAGGCAACAAGGACCACAAGCGCCTCATCATAGTATTCGGAGCATCTGATAAGCACATGTCTTAAATGTCCCGTTCCCTTATCTTCATCGTATGCTTTTATGTGATAACGCCCTGCCAGCGTCCTTATTGTTGATAGTATCTCGGAAGCTCTCTCATCCTCCAGAGGACAGGACTTTACAGGAATCAGCTTATGGCTGCCCTTCCTGTAGATGCCTGTAGCAAGCTTGCCATCGATACTCTGGCACACGGCCTGTACCTTGCATCTGTAATGAGTGGTTTTAGGTGAAGGAAGAATCGGAGAGACGCGGCCGAACCTTGAAAGGAACTGTTCCTCCTCAAGGAATTTCTCAAGGAGTTCATCTTCATACTTCATGCTGACATAATCACATCCGCCACATTTGCCGAAAAGAGGACAATTTCTACGCTTCATGACTGCAATAATACAAGAGAAACGAACACTCTGTATATTCACTGGTTTTCAATTGTAGTATTATCAGGAAACATTATGGATATCGATTCGCTTAGATTAATCATATTGCTTTCCAGAACGCTTAACTTTACAAAAGCTTCAAGCGAGAGTTTTATGACACAGCCTACGCTAAGCAGGAAGATAGTCCAGTGCGAAGAAGAGCTTGGGATAAAGATCTTCAATCGGTCCACCCACTCCGTTTCGCTTACAGAAGCAGGCAGAGAAGTAATTGATGATATCCAGAGAATCGTATCTTTATATGATGAGCTTTCCAGATACTGCCATAGTCTTGATAAGGAAAAACCATTAAAAATCGGCTATTCAGTGTACCCGTATGGTCTTAGCTTCTGTATGAAAGTCGAAGAATTCCTGAAAAAGAATGGTGATAATATCGCCTCATCAATAGATTTCATCCCATTGGAAGAATCTGTGAAAGCTCTTGCTGATGGCAATATCGATGGCCTGGTAACTATCGATTTTCTAAAAGAAAATGATGGAATGGCACACACAAGGATAGAACCCTCAAGAGTTTACGCTGTTGTGAACTGCCGCAATCCACTTTCAGAAAAGAATAATCTGACTGTTTCCGATCTGAAAGGAAACAGGATAATTCTTTCCGGCCGTGAGATATGCAATGAACTATATGAAAGCAGAATGGCATTTCTTATAAAGAACGGAATCAGCAGGGACCTTATCATCGACGCAGAAAGCGCAAAGGATGCGATGATGATGGCTTCCAGAGATGAAGGAATCCCGATACTGAATGAGGAAGGACATATAAATACAATAGATACGCTGCGCCCTATACCTCTTATCGGAGATATCCCTGAAATAGACTTCATCTTTGCCTGGATGGAAAGGAACAAATCAAAATCATTGACAAGATACATAGATGCAGTTAAAGCTGTTGCGGCAACGGAGGATAGATGATTATCAGGGAAATAAGACGGAGCGTTCCGCTCATAGCTGCAGCTATAATGATTGCGATAGCGGCATTCAATGCTTCAGATGTTTCTGGTTATACCCTCGCCTTTTTCGTAGCGATAATAGCAGGAGCTATAACCACTGATGATAGAAGAGGCTATGCCGCGGCTGTTATGAACGGTCTTTCTGACCAGATGTTCGGAACTGTCTCCGTGGCCATTATCCTTGCTTCAATTGCAGGGAGTCTCGTATCGAAAAGCGGGATGATAGAGACACTTTCAGGAATGCTTCTGAATCTTAACGTATCAGCTTCCACATTCACCGCCATGAGCTTTCTTCTCTGCTGTGTTCTATCAATGAGTACCGGAACCTCTGTCGGAACATATATTATTACTACGCCTGTCTTCTTTCCGATTGGAGTACAGCTGGGAACGGACCCCGCCGTGATGATTGGAGCAATTGCCTCAGGAGGGCTTTTCGGCGACAATCTTGCACCTATTTCCGATACAACAATAGCCTCATCATCAACACAGCATGCGGATATGGCTGAAGTCGTCAGGACAAGAAGCCGATATTCAATACCGGTTGCGGTTATCTGCTTTTTCCTATTCCTGGTAATGGGAAAAGGAAGCAATGCTATCACTCTGGAAAATACAGCCACTGGATTATATCCCCTTCTCATGCTTGCCGTTCCTTTTGCTGTAATAGTTCTCTGCTTAAAGCATTTCAGCTTGGTCACATCGCTCTCGGCTGGCATCATAATAGGCATTGCAATCGGCCTTCTAAGCGGTGTTTTCGTACCTTCCGACCTGATCAGATACCCAGGGAACTTCAGCGTGGAGGGAATAATAATAGAATCAATCGAAGGTTCTGCCTCTACCGTCTTCATGCTGATAGGAGCTTTCATGTTCCTTGGGATACTCAATGCAACAAATACAATCGAGAGGATTGCTGCCGGCATGTCAAAAACAGCATTCGGAAGAAAGAGCGCGGAGCTATCTATCATGATAGCTATCGGAATCGGAGGAATGCTTACAGGGGTATGCACAGTCAGCATGATAGCGCTTGGCCCGATAGTCCATGCCATCGGGGAACGGTTCAATATAAAGAATTCACGCTGTGCCAATCTGATGGATTGCGGCGGTCTGAGCCTTACAGCACTGGCGCCATGGACAGTCCATGCAGTCCTTCCGGCATCTCTGGCTATATCTGCCTTTCCCAGCCTTGAAATAGCACCGATTGATGTTGTCGCCCACAATTTCTATCCAATGCTTATGGCGGCTCTGATCCTGATATCCATCATCACAGGATTCGGCAGCACCAGAAATGAAAATACCTGACAAATTGATGATTCATTTTCCGCATAACAGATTCACGGTAATATAAAATCAGAATTTCAACAACATTATTTCATTGTATATAATACGTTTATGTTACCGTATATTTCAGAAGCAACAAAAATGGCCGATGTACTTATAAATGTCGGTATTGAATTAAAGAAAGGACAAAGCGTCTTTATTGAAGCTCCTGTCGAGTCATATGAGTTTGTCGCGCTTCTTGTGCATCAGGCTTATGCTAATGGAGCTTCTGACGTATCGGTTCTATGGCTTTCAGATGCAGTAGACCGCGAAAGAGCTCTAAACAGCGGCATCGATGAGGATCCATATCTTCAGATTGCAAAGAATTATGCGGAAAAGCATGCAGGCTATATCAGGATAATGTGCCCTGCTTTTGATTCAGGCACAGAGCTTTCTCCTGCAATGGCAAATAAGCTGATGACAGAGAAGATGCTCCGCAGAAGGCTATTCAGAGAAGCCGGCGGCGGCTTCACTCTTACATGTCTCCCAACACAGGACTGGGCGGATAAAGTATTCAGCGATCTTCCCGCAGAAGAGAGACTTGATGAACTCTGGAAGCTGGTAATCGATCTTATGAAATGCAATGAGGATAATCCTGTTGCCCTCTGGCGGGAATACATCGAGAACACGGAAAAAAGAAAGAAGGCTCTGGATTCAAAAGGATATATAAGATACCGATACCATAGCAGCAGAACGGATCTTACACTCTCTCCGGCAGGAGAAGCAAAATGGTTTGGAGGCTGCAACAGATATCCTGACAGGGTGTTTATCCCGAACATCCCGACAGAAGAGATATTCTCAGTTCCTGACAGGCTTTCTGTCGAAGGCCATGTTGAGTCAACGCTTCCGCTGAACTACGACGGACATATCATTGAAGGAATAAAGCTGGACTTCCACGAGGGAAAGGTTGTAAAAGCCAGCGCTTCAAAGGGTGAAGATGTGCTTCTTGAAATACTCAGCACTGATGACGGAGCCAGATATCTTGGGGAATTCGCAATAGTTGATCAGAAATCGAGAATCGCCTCATCGGGAAGGATTCTCTATACAACGCTTTATGATGAAAACGCGTCCTGCCATATTGCACTTGGGACAGCAGCAGGCCAGATGCCTCAGAACAGAGATGAAGAACTCGGCATCAACAGATCAGCCATCCATGTCGATTTCATGATCGGTTCTGATGATATGACGCTGGAAGCCGAGAAGAGCAATGGTGAATGGGACACAATTCTAGCAAATGGCCAGTGGAACACAAACCTGTTCTGCTGAGGATATAGGAGGGAAAGAAGATGCTTGACAGAATCAGACCGGAGATAAGGGTCTTCATCTTCAGCTGCGCTAATTACATAGTCGCAGGATTCATGAGTACTCTCACATCTGTACTCATGGCGTATTTCGCCGCAGATACAGCAATGACATCGGGAATGCAGGGCCTATTCCTCTCTATGGGAGGACTTATGACTGCAGTTGTCTGCTCATTGCCGGGAAGGGTCGTTGACCGCTTCGGATCAAAGAAGGTCCTTTATGTGATAGCTGCAGGTCTTCTCATAAGCATGGCAATGTTCGCAACATCGACAAATGGAATCATGTGTATGGTATGGTTCTCGCTTTACAGCCTTGTAACAGCTGCCTCCGTTCCATGCAGTACGCAGGCTCTGAAGGTCTACAATGTGGAAAACCCATCAAAGCTTCTCAGAATCAACCTTGTCGGAAACATGGTTTCAGGTCTTGTTGCATCCTCTACAGCAGCAGCTTTTATTGAGAAAGCCGGCTTGTCCTGGAGACAGACATTCCTCGTTTTCGCAGGAATAAGCGCAGTCGTTCTTGCAATTGGCTTTGTATTCATGTTCAGCCTCAAATATGATTATTCTTCAGTAACAGTATTTGATGCGAAATCCGCAAAGGCAAAGAAGGAAGAAGAGAAAGCATATAAATACACTCCAGATGAAAGAATGGCCTGTATTGCGCTCTGCCTCCTCTATATAGGCTATATGGGAGTTGGAATTGCTCTTGGAAACTGGATGCCGGCATATCTTCAGGGCAAGGGATTCACAGGAGTTGAGGTAAGTATTCCAAATACAGTCGGGCGTTTTGTCCAGCTTGCAGCTTATCTTCTTCTGCCTACGATTGCAGCAAAGCTTCTTAAATCAATCAAGATCACACCATATGCATGTGCTCTCTTAATCGTATCAATCTTCGGAATCCTGCTCTCTACAAACCTTGCAGTCATCTCAGTAGCAAGAGGTCTTATGGCTGCTGTAATCGGATTCATATCAATGCATGTACAGAGTGACTGTGCGCTTGTATCTCCGAAGAAAGCAGGAGGAAAATTCAGCTCAACAGTACTTGCAAGTGCAAATGCAGGTGGCGTAGTAGCTGTTCTTCTCATGGGAGTCCTTCCAAGCACAACTGCACGTCTTATAATGTTCATCATTTTCGCAGTTCTTGGTATTGCTGGAGCTACACTCCTCATCGGACCATATACAAGAATCAGCAGAAATGCAGAGAAAGCAACAGCATAAGTACTTCATCAGTACAAAACGGTCTGCCAGATGACAGACCGTTTTTTTCACTGCATTCAGACTCAGGTTCTGATTTCTCTGTTGAAAGGCTTTCCGAGTGCAGATGGTGCTGTAATCTGGTTTCTTGAAGTGAAGGACAGAACAACGATAACAAGCACATATGGGAGCATAACCGCAAGCTCATACGGGAATGATATTCCCATACTCTGGACTATCGTCTGGAAAGTCTGTGCAAGGGTAAAGAGAAGCGCGCCGCCCATAATCTGAAGAGGATGCCAATGACCGAAATATACAAGGGCAACAGCAATAAAGCCTCTTCCGGAAATAAGCGTATCGGAGAACATCTTGGCCTGAGCAATCGAAAGGTAAGCACCTGCAAGTCCTGCCAGAGCCCCTCCTACTACCAGGGCCTCGTAACGAGTAAGGCTTACATTTATTCCCATGGAATCAGCAGCCCTTGGATTAGTTCCCACTGCCCTGATCTTCAATCCCCAGTAAGTCTTGAAGAGTATGTACCATGCAGCAGGGACAAAAAGATATGCAAGATACGCCATCACGTTATGAGAGAAGAAGATATCACCGATTAACGGAATTTCTGAAAGAAGCGGGATATCAACATCAGGAATGCCTGGAATTGACTGCGTTCCACCTACAAAATGCCTGAAGAGAGTTCCGGCAGTTCCTACACCGAACATCTGAAGACCTATTCCCGCAATCCCCTGAGGTGCACGGAATGTAACTGTTATCACTCCGAAGAAAAGCCCAAAGAGGGCACCAAGAAGCGCAGCTGCTCCAAATCCCAGCACATTATACCATTGAGAGACCGCGCCCCCTTTTCCTGCAAGGAATGGAATGAGCATTCCTACAAATGCTCCCATTGCCATAACACCTTCACATCCCAGGTTGAAGACACCTGCCCTCTGATTGAACATCTCGCCAAGAGAAGCCAGAAGAAGCGCAACAGAGAACGGAATACACATTGAAAGCATATTTGTAATGATTGCGACCATCTCACACCTCCTTCTTTCTCAAAGCCTGGTATCTGCGCCAGACTCTATCCTGGAAATATGCATTCGAGAGCACCATCTGTGCCGTTACTATGACTATGATTATTATTCCCTGCATCACCTGGACTATATTTGCCGGGACTCCGACCATTGTCGGAGCAAGCGTTGATCCATAGATAAGAAGACCAAACAGGAATGAAGCCGGAATTATGCCAAAGGGATGAAGTCCTCCGAAAAGAGCAACGACGACACCGGAGAATCCATAGTTGTTGGTTATACCTTCTATTGCCCTTCTATGGACTCCTGCAAGCTCAACACCGCCTGCAAGCCCTGCAAACGCACCGGATATAGCCATGGACAGCGCCAGATAGAATCCTACGCTTATACCGCCATAGCGGGCAGCTCTAGCACCTGATCCTGAAGCCCGCATCTTATACCCCATTGTAGTCTTCCACATGAGAATAAAGATAAGGACAGCAAGGACTATCGCTATTATGATTCCATAATGAAGTCTTCCGGTTATACGGCCAAGCCATACATTCTCAGTCAGTCTCATGGACTGAGGTGTTCCGGTACCATATACCTGCTCAGCCGGATCGAGATAAATCGTCCGCAGACAGAGCGAGTAGAACTGTGCCGCAATGTAATTGAGCATAACAGTGGAAAGAAGCTCTGATACATTCAGCTTTGCCTTGAGTATTCCGGGAATGAATCCCCATATACCCCCGCCTATCATCGCAGCAATCATCGCAAGAGGTAAAAGGAGAGGACGAGGAACATCAGGGAATGCAAGAGCAACTCCTGTAAATGCAAGAAGCCCCATGGCCATCTGCCCTTCTGCTCCGATATTTATTATTCCGGAGCGGTATGCGACAGATATGCCGAGAGCAATGATGCATAGCGGTATAGCCCTGATCAGGACTTCGGAGATATGAAGCATATTCGTAAGCGGCTCAAAGATGATGACATAGAAGGTATCCGATACATCGGCACCTATCATCCAGAGGATAATCGATGCAATGAGAATCGCCGCAATAGCCGCCACTGCGATTATTGATACCTTGAAAGCAATACGGAAACTCTTTGTCATTCTTCCTTCACCCCCGCCATGAGTATACCGAGACGTTCCCTTGTAGCCTCGTTCTTATCAAGAATCTTCTGGATAACACCTTTGTAGATTACGGCAATCCTGTCAGAAAGATTCATGATCTCATCCAGTTCCTCTGAAATCAGAAGTATGCCTATTCCGCTCTCCCTTATTTTCAGAAGCTCGGAGTGAATGAATTCCACAGCCCCCATATCAAGTCCTCTGGTAGGATAAACAGCAACAAGGAACTTCGGCTTGCGTTCTATCTCACGGGCAAGGATAACCTTCTGGATATTCCCTCCTGAAAGAGATCCTGCAGCGGTCTCGATACCAGGGCATCTTATATCGAAGCGTTTGACAAGGCGTTCTGCCGCACTGTCAATTCTGCCGCCATTGACAAACCCTTTCGAGGAAAACGTGGAAGAAGAGACATCCTTTAGTATGAAATTCTCTTTTATTGAGAAAGGAGGAACAATTCCCTCAGTATTCCTTTCCTCTGGAATATATCCCATCCCCTCATCGATTATCTCCCGTGGAGAAAGATTCGATATCTCCTTACCGAAGAAGACTATTCTCCCGCTTTCGACTCTTCTCAGGCCATTTATCGCCTCTGCAAGTTCTCTCTGCCCATTTCCGGAGACACCTGCTAATCCGACTATCTCCCCTTCTCTCACATCAAGGCTGAGGCCATTGAGAGCGGGGATTCTTCTGTCGGACATCACGATTGCATTCTCTACAGAGAGAACACATCTGCCCTTTTCCCTTCTCCCTGCATTCTTTGGGAGGATAATCTCATGGCCTGTCATCTTTGCGGCAATTTCCTGGGATGAGTAATCATTCGTATTACCGGAAAAGACCACTTTGCCATGGCGCAGTATCGTCACCTTATTCGACAGTGCCTTAACTTCCTGAAGCTTATGGGATATGAAGATGATTGAAAGCTCATCCGTCATTTTATGAAGGAGGGTTATGAGCTCATCGACTTCCTGCGGAGTAAGAGCTGATGTAGGCTCATCAAGAATCAGGAATCTGGCCCCAAGACAGAGCGTCTTGACTAGCTCAACCTTCTGCTGCTCTCCGACAGATAACTGCCAGATATATGCATCCGGATTTACGCTCAGGCCATATTTTCCGGAAATCTCCTCTATATGCTGCCTGACAGCTTTCATATCAAACCGTTTTTTACCGGTATTCCTATAGCCCAGCGCCACATTTTCCGTTACCGTCATATTCGGAACCAGCATATATGTCTGGTGGACCATACCAAGACCTGCACGGAAAGCATCTTCCGGCCCTCGGAACTTTACGCTCTGGCCATTTATCAGGATACGGCCCTCATCTGGCTGATAAAGTCCCATCAATATATTCATAAGCGTTGTCTTTCCGGCCCCATTCTCACCGACAAGGGCGAGAACCTCCCCTTCTCCTACGTTTATGGATATATCATCGGATGCGAGCACTCCGGGAAATCGTTTCGTGATGTGCTCCATCGACAGTGATTTTATTCTGTTGTCCATAGCATGAAACTGCAAAGCAGGGCAAAAGCCCTGCTTCAGATAAAAAGTCTATCAGAGGGTGGAATAATCCACATCTGCCCAATCTGCTAAAGTTCCATCAGGATCAGCCTGGAAGGAAGCGATTGTCTCGTTTATCAAAGCCTCAAGCTCTGGAGATACCCAGTCAGCCTTAAGGCTCTCATTGTAATCGAACAGGAAGCCGCCATTGGCAAAATTCATCGGGATGCATTCCCCGCCACGTGTTCCGCTCTCAATCTTCGAGACAAGTTCCTTTACGACTGCTGCATAGTTATAAGCAGAAGCAGCGATGCACTTAGCCATACCCTCTTCCGTTGTAAGCTGTGCAAGATCCTGTCCAACCCACATTGCAGTAGGAGATTCAGCTGTCGCACGAAGAGCGCCAATAGCCTGCTGTGAAGAACCGGTAAGGATATCAGCACCATTTCCAAGCTGGGATGTAGCGACCTCTGAAGCCTTTACGTAATCGGAAAAGGATCCTGTATGTGCAACAAGGATCTTTGCCTCAGGGTTGACTGACTTCACACCAAGAACAAAACCGCGGTTATAGCGTGCTGAATCGCCTGAGTCTACAGGTCCGACAAGGCCAACGATGTTATCCGTTGTATCCGTTCCTGCGATTATACCGTTGATATATCCAGTCTCTTCGGATTCAGGCATATATGTAAAGACATTCTCAGGCCCGATTTCCGATGATGTTCCGAAAGCGAAAGACACATCCGGATATTCTTCAGCCATCTCAAGAACAAGGTTCTTGTACTGAGCACCATGTGCTATGATCAGGTCATAGCCCTGAGCTACATACTGGCGTGCAATTGAACCTGCATCGACAGGAAGCATCTTCTCAGCATATGAATACTCGATGTTCTTGTCCGGCATCTCAGCAATTGCCTGAGTGATACCGTCATGCATGGACTGGCACCAGCCCTTGTCGTCTATTGTGTTCTCAATAATAAGCGCAATACGGATTGTATCATCATCTGCACTGGAGGATTCCCCGCTTCCCTGAGCAAATACTGCAAAAGGAAGGATGAGAACAAAAGCGAGCACGAGAAGCTTTTTCATTTGTTTTCTCCTTATCGTTAATCTTTAGGCTCAGTATAACAGAGGTTAATATAATGTGAAGAGAAACAAACAGCTTTATAAGCAATATTAAATAAAGATGTTCTTTTTATTACATTTTTGTCTTTTATGATACACATTTGCCCGATATATCTGATTAATGATAGAATTCATAAAAAGAACTTATGAGAATATTGCTGCTTTCTGATTTCTATATACCAGCCGTGAATGGCGTTGTTGTCTCCGTAGAGAACCTTGCCACAGGACTGAGGGAACTGGGGCATGAAGTCAGGATTATGACTTTATCCCAGGACAGGAAATCATATTACGAGAATGGCATTTATTATATTGGTTCCCACGATGCCGGGCTGATCTATCCCGGAGCAAGGCTAAGGTCTCCGACTGCAATGACTTTCTCAGATGAAGTTGAATACTGGAAACCTGATGTGCTTCATACCAATTGTGAGTTCAGTACATTCTTCATCGCGTTATCACTGCGTAAGCTCTTCCGCATTCCGATTGTGCATACTTATCACACGATGTATGAGGACTATACCCAGTACTTCTTTCCCCCATCGAAAAGAGTCGGAGCTGCAGCGATAAGATTCTATACGAAATTCGTTTCAGAGAAGATTGACCATATGATAGCACCAACAGAAAAGGTAAAGGTCCTTCTTGAAAACTATGGAGTCCCCTGCCCCATAAGCGTCATCCCAACAGGAATCGACATCTCGCTATATTCCGATCCATTATCCGCAGCTGATGCCAAAGCTGTAAGAGAAAAATACGGCATTTCACAAAACGATGTGCTTTTTACGTATTGCGGAAGACTTGCTGCTGAAAAGAACATCGAGGTTGTGATCAGAGCATTCGGTAAAAGAAAAGAAGGAAGAAGACTCCTGATCATCGGCGACGGACCAATGAGGAAAACGCTTGAGCTGCTGTCTAAGGAAATCGGAACAGATGCTGTTTTTGCCGGAATGCTCGATAAGAAAGAAGTAAGCATGTGCTACAGGGCATCCGATGTTTTCGTATCAGCTTCAAGAAGCGAAACCCAGGGCCTTACATTCATAGAAGCAATATCATCATCACTGCCGATGATCGTATTCAGAGACACGGTCCTCGATGGAGTAGCCGAGGATGGGAAGAATGGCCTTATCTGCGGCAGCACAGAGGAAATGGAAAAAGCAATCTCACTCATTGCAGAGAACAGGGCGCTAAGGGAAAAAATGGCGCTGGAATCAAAAAGGATGTCACAGGCTTTTTCCATATCATCATTCGCCAGGAGCGTCGAAGCACTTTACAGGACAGTCAGCTCAGGCAATCCGGAACGGATAGAAGAATTTGATACCAAAAACAAAACGTGATAGTATCGCCGCAGCAAGAATGGCAAACACAACCAGAAGCGAGATGTAATCAGCACCCTTCATCTTTCTGGTCATATACCAGGTCCTCTTCCTGTTTTTCCCAAACCCTCTCAGCACCATGGCATTTGATATGGTATCTATCCTCTCGAGGGATGACAGGACCAGAGGAGCAAGAACTTTTGATACGCTCTTGATTCTATCGAGGAGAGAAACACCTTTCGAAATGTCCACGCCCCTTGCCATCTGAGCATGCATTATATGCATATAGTCATCTGTAATCTCTGGAATATACCTGAGAGTCAGCGAAACCGAATAGCTTATCCTGTATGAAAAATGAAGTCTGTTCAGGCTGGAGGCGAACTCAGATGGATGAGTTGCGAAGACAAACATCAGAGCCATCGGGAAAATAGCCAGATACTTCATTGATACAGTAATAAGGTACATAACCGTCTCAAGTGTCAGGGAATAATCCATGTTCTCAGGTCCTAGGATCACCGTTCTGTGCCCCATTGATATCGGTCCCTGCTGAGGAGAGAAAAGATAGATGAAAAACGCATTCATAACCATGAAGCCCAGCATCACGAACATCAGCGGAACAAACCTCTTAAGCGGAATAGCCGAAAGCTTCATTACACCTATCGATATAACAAGAAGAAGCAGCAGTATTCTCAGATCGAAGGTTATAAGCGTTATCATGAGCCACATCACGAACACCAGGAACTTCGTAACGCCATTGAGTGAATGTATCGGAGAATCTATATCAATATATGAAAGGCCGAAGCCGAACCGCTTCTCTTCCTTCTCTTTCTTCCTCTTCTTCTTCACATCCTTGCGCTCAAGCTCAGGAGGTGCAGAAAGAAGTGCTTTCTCCTCCTTCTTCACATCATCCTCGACAGAGATGAATGTACGTATGAACGAAGCGATATCCTTTTCCCCAAGGCCGAGCTTGCTTCCCAGCTCATACAGACTTGTAACACGGAGATTCGCATCCTCGAGAAGTTCCTTATCAGCAAAGATGCTTCCTATCTCCCCGTCCTTGAGAAGCTTTCCTGAGCACATGACAATCGCCCTGTCCGTATATTCAAGAGCAAGATGCATATCGTGCGTGACAAAGATTATAGTAAGTCCCAGTTCCTTATTAAGCCGCTCTATGAACTTCATAAGCTGCGTATAGTGCCGCCAGTCCTGTCCGGCTGTAGGTTCATCAAGGATAAGGATCTCAGGCTGAAGAACCAGTATGGAAGCTATAGTGACCCTCTTTTTCTGTCCATAGCTTAATGCGCTTATAGGCCATTTCCAGTGTTTCTCAAGCCCGCAGAGCTCAAGCGCATCCATTACCCTCTTCTCTACTTCCTTCTCATCCATTCCTCTTTGCCTGAGAGCAAAAGCAACTTCATCATAAATCATCGGATGGGAAATCATGTGATTGGGATTCTGCATGACAAAGCCTACGCTTTTGCTTCTTGTGGCTATCGTATCGCCTGCAGCATCCCTGCCATTTATGAGTATTCTTCCAGAATCCGGCCTGATTATCCCCATCAGAAGGGAAGCTATCGTCGACTTTCCTGCACCGTTCTTTCCGAGAAGTGCAACCATTTCTCCCCTTTTTACTGAAAAAGAGACATGGCTGAGCACATCCTTCTCACCATCATAGGAGAAGGAAACATCATCAAGCACGGCAACGGTCTCATCAGGTATTTCAATGGGTTTTCTTTCATGTTCCTTCATGAAGGAAAGAAGGGATTCCCGGAATGGGGATATGTCAAGCTCCTCCACAGGAGAAAGCTTTCCGCTGTATGAAGAGATATCGCATCCAGCTGCCTTGAGCGCACTTATATAAAGAGGCTCCCTTATCCCTGCCTCTTTCAGTACCCCGCTCCTAAGAAGAGCTTCGGTATCTGTATTCAGCGTGACCTCACCGTTTTCGATAAGAATGATTCTATCAACGGGATATGAAAGGACATCCTCGAGCCTATGTTCGATGATAACCACGATCTTTCCTGTCTTTCGGTGGATTTCATCGATAAGGCGCATTGCTGCCAGTCCGGCAGCAGGATCAAGGTTTGCAAGGGGCTCATCAAACAGCAATACATCAACCTCATCCACAAGGACACCGGCTATGGAAACCCTCTGCTTCTGTCCCCCTGATAAAGCGCCCGGAGACTGTCTAAGGAAAGCTTCCATATCCACTATAGCAGCGGTATCGAGAACAATCTTCTTCATTCTCTCTGGCTGAACCATCTGGTTCTCAAGAGAAAATGCTATATCCTCCGCAACAGAAAGCCCTACAAACTGCGCATCCGTATCCTGCAATACAGTTCCGACCTTCTGGGAAATCGAGAATATATCGCTATCCTTCGTCTCTAGACCGGATACAGTCAGCGACCCCTCTGTCTTACCTTCCATGGAATGGGGAATGAGCCCATTGATTGCATTGCCAAGCGTAGACTTGCCAGAACCGGAAGGCCCTATTATCAGAACCTTTTCCCCATCCTTTATCTCAAGGTTGATATGCTTGATAGTCGGTTTTGACTGTGAAGCATAGGTAAATGAGAAATCGCTGAATTCTATCATCTTTCTTACTTTGATTCGTCGAGTGTAAGATTCTGCTTGCCTTTGTAATTCCTTGCGACAAGATACATGAGAGCAGAACCGATAATAGCAATCATCACCGTATTTGATACAGCTGTGATAAGCTGCTGTGTGATAACCTTGTCAAATGGTTCACCATATGCAAAGTAATCGATGATTGCAGAGATAAGATAACCGATGAAATTAGCTACGAAAGAGATGACAACAAGCAGACTGACGTCAGCTCCGCCGAAGATTCCCTTCTGTATTCTCTTCTTGGTAATGTATGGGAAAGCTCCGATCATAGCGCCGACAAGGCCGCTTCCGAATGCCCATGAAACCCATACTCCCCAGCCGGAGAACGCATCTGTGAGAAGATGTCCGAGAAAACCTGAAATGAATCCTACAACAGGACCGTAGATACCTGCAAAAAGAGCAAGAATAGCCATAGCTGGCTTAAGTGTTGTATTTGCAAATACAGGAATACCGATAAGACCACCAAAACCATAAAGTGCAGCTGCTATAGCCGTAACAACGACAAGCTTGACACCTTTCATAGCTGTTGATTCCGACATAAATCCTCCTCAGCCCTCTTGGGCTTTCTAATAGCAATTCTCCATCCCTCTCCGGTACCGATCCTGAATTTCTCAGAGAAATTTCCCTGATTGATAGCAATACCGACATTAAGAAGGCTGTTTATATAGATAAGCGGATCCCCCTTCTCCACTTCCGTAAAGTTACGGCAATAGAGAAGATCATAGCCGAAGACCGTCATATCATCATGCTTTATCTCGATATAGAAAGTATCCCCATGCTTTGCACCGAACGAGGCAAAGAGCGTATCCGGGATATTGGTCCAGAGACTTCCATAACGGGTATCGAGAATATCGATGGCTCCGATTATCGAATCTCCCTCGATTCTTGGCTCTTCCACATATAGCTTGACAGGCTCTCCTTCAAGAACAGGCCCGACTTCCTCGAAGGTGATTCTGCCTGAGGCAATTCTTGCACCAGTATAGGCATATACATCACGGCCATGGAAAGTATAGCTTCTCTGGCTGTTCTTCAGTCTGTTGACAGCCTCAGAAATCTCCCTCCGCTCAAGAATCCCGATTTCCTTGGCAACATGCGTAAGTGTTCCGTTATCAGGAGTGACCACAATATGGCCGGATGCTGTAAGCACAGCAACGCTTTTCCTGTCAGACCCGACCCCTGGATCAACTACTGAGATAAATACAGTACCAGGTGCCCAGTAAGTCATTGCCTGAATCAGACGATATGAAGCCTCCCATATCGAGAATTGAGGAATATCATGGGTAAGATCCTCAAGTCTAAGCTTCTGTGACACTTCATCAGCAACTCCATGCATAGCGCTTACAGCTCCATCAACGAGGCCGAAGTCACTCATGAATACAAGAGTACCCCGCTTAAGCCAGGGCTTTTCCTTTTTCAGTTCTTCAAGTGTGAATCTCTCATCCATAGACCTGCATATTATGTGTGAAACTGTCTCTGTTGTTCCATACCCAAAACATCAATTCAGGAGTAATATCATTCCAGAGGTAAATTTATGAAGACAGAAAACGATGTACTCGAGTTCCTCAAAGCAGCGGGAACCTACTTTCTGGCAACAGAAGACGGTGTTCAGCCAAGAGTCAGACCGTTCGGAACAATAAATGAATTCGAAGGAAGACTTTATATACAGACAGGGAAAAAGAAATCTGTCTCGATGCAGATGCATAAGAATCCAAGAATCGAAATCTGCGCATTCAAAGACGGAAGATGGCTGAGAATCGCAGCCGATGCAAAGGAAGATGACAGAAGAGAGGCAAGGAAAAGCATGCTTGATGCCTATCCGGAGCTCAGGGATATGTACGACGAAGATGATGGCAACACTGAGGTGTTCTTCCTTGAAAATGCAACTGCTGTATTCTCATCTTTTACAGAGCCAGAGGAATCAATAACATTCTGATGCAGCCGATTGCGGTATTAACCGGCACGGTAATCCACGGCAAAGGACTCGGGCGAACCGTAGGAATGCCAACTGCCAATCTCAGTCTGTCCAGGGGCATGGAAGTACCACCAAAAGGTGTCTATGCCTCAATTGTCCATCTGCGAAGCGGCGAATATATCGGTGTTACGAATATCGGAGAGCGTCCGACTGTAGATTCAGACTCAAGATGGACAATTGAGACCAACATCAAGGATTTTTCAGCAGATATCTACGGAGAGACAATGACACTGAGCATCATGTACTTCCTCCGGACAATCAGGAAGATGGACAATCTGGAGGAAGTCAGGGATCAGGTTAAAAAAGACATGGAAAGGGCAGCAGGGCTTCTATGCCGCTGAGAATATATCCCAATATCCCTTTGCGAAAATGCAGACTACTATCACAGGAAGAATCCATCTGACATAGAATCTCAGCCATGAAGGGAATCTGATTCCCTCCCCTGTATCAGCTTCAGCAACGAAGTTCTTCCATCCCCAGCCGCTTCTGTGAGAACAGAAGATAACAAAGAGAAGAGAACCAAGCGGCATGATAGTGGAAGAAATCAGGAAATCCTCCAGATCCAGTATCGTTGTCCCCTCTCCCAGCGGGCTGAATGACGAAAGGGCATTGAAACCAAGGATGCATGGAACTGAAAGAACCATTATTACAGCCATATTCACAAGCGCAGCTTTCTTCCGCGGCCATCCATGAGTATCCATCCAGTACGCGATAATGTTCTCGAATACCGCAATAAGCGTTGTCATGGCAGCAAACGACATAAACAGGAAAAAGAGAGCTCCCCAGAACCTTCCTCCGCTCATCTGGGAAAAGATATTGGGAAGTGTAACGAAAAGAAGCCCTGGACCGGAACCGGGATTGACACCAAATGAAAAACAGGCTGGGAAAATGATGAGGCCAGCCATCAATGCCACAGATGTATCCAGAGCTATTATTCTGATAGCCTCACCCGTAAGCGATTGCTTCTTATCAATATATGATCCGAAAATCTCCATTCCGCCCATACCAATCGAAAGAGTAAAGAAAGCCTGGCTCATGGCTGCGAAAACTATCTCAGAAAGCCCTGCCTCAGAGGCTCTGGCAGCATCGGGAACAAGATAGAAGCTCAATCCTTCCCCTGCTCCAGGAAGCAGCATCGAATTGATCACAAGTATTATCATGATGGCAAGAAGTCCCAGCATCATGATCTTAGAAGCCTTTTCCACTCCATTCTGCAGACCTCCCATACAAATAAGAAAGCCTATTGCAACTGAAACAATCATAAAGACTGTCTGAAGCGGGATATCCGACTGCAATACAGAGAAGAACTCTGCAGATGCAACTGAATCAAGTCCTTCAAGACGGCCAGAAAGCGATGAAACGAAATAATAGAGCAGCCAGCCTGTAATAACCGTATAGAACATCATCAGAAGGTAGTTCCCGGCTATTGCGACAGGACCATAGAGATGCCACTTCTTTCCGCTCGGCTCAAGAATTCTCAGAGCATCCGAGATATTCCTTCTGGAAGCCCTGCCGATCGAAAACTCCATAACCATCACAGGAAGCCCTATAAATACAAGGCATAGAAGATAGATCAGTACGAAGACAGCCCCGCCATACTGCCCTGTAATATACGGGAATCTCCAGACATTCCCAAGTCCAACTGCACATCCTGCTGAAAGAAGGATGAAGCCAAGCCTGGAGGCAAGTGTTTCTCTTTCCATAACCATGGATTCTACACCAAAAAAGAAGTCATAGGGGAATAACAAACTGTGTTATGAATATATTTTCATCCTGAGAACAATTCAGCATCCCGCCATATCGCTCAAGGATGGTGCTTACACTTCTCAGCCCGATGCCTCCATGCGGTTTTGAGGACCGTGGGAAAACCCCATCGAATCCAAGTCTGCCCGTCATGCTGTTTCTGATCTCAACATAGACCATCTTTCTGCCTGTTCTTGCAAAAACCGATATAAATGGATTACTGCTTTTCGAAGCTGCCTCTATTGCATTGTCCAGAAGATTTCCGAAAACAGTCCCAAGCTCAGGCCCGGAAAGCGGAAGCTCGTCGGGGAAATTCATCTTTACATTCAGCTCTATCGAAGCAACAGCACATCTTCTTGCTGTGATTCTCATCATTGCATTGACAACTTTGTTAGCGCACCAGACATTCATCGAGGAATCTTCCAGCTCAATATCAAATTCCTTCAGATAGGCTTTTATTCCATCGAGGTCTCCCTCCTCTGCATACTGAAGTATAAGTCTTGAGTGATGCTTCATATCGTGGCGATAGCGCCTGGCATTATCAATGAACTCCTCCTCGGCTTCAAGTTCACTCCTCATCAAACGCTGCTGTGACCGCAGAAGATACATCTCATTACGTTCATTAAGGAGCCTTATCATCATAAGGACAACGGCAAAAGCCGTTGTTACAAGGGTGAACATGGAGATAAAGACAAGAAGGCTTGCAAAAAATGACATTGCATGGAAAAGGGAAAGAAGTATTGTGAATGAAACGGCAATGAATGTGACCAGTGCAAATGCCATCATACCTTTCCAGCCCTTCTGAATTCCGGCCGTGGACTTCTTTATCAAAAGGGCTATCTTATATTTCAGCAGCAGCGAGTAGCTGATCACAGTCAGGGCAATGATAATCAATCCGGCAAGCGTACTGTATCTAGGAGAAAGCTCCATCGAGATAAGAAGCGCTAAATCAGCTGCGAACATATAGTATGTACAGTACGAAGTGAAAAGAAAGATATCTTTCATTACAGGACCTGCAGAAATCTTAACAAACACAGTGCCGTACAGGAGTGAAGAAAGGACAAGAAGTATTGATCCGGAAATAAGATTAAAATCCCCGACGATGAGCAGGACTACCAATGATATGAACTCAAGCACTGAAAAGGAGCCAATCCATACTAAGCCTGGGTGCCTTATCTCCGGCTTAGACTCATCCATAAGAGGAAGTGTCAGAAGATGGGAGAAGAAAATCACCGTAACCTGAACCAGTGACCAGATCATCTGGCCTCCTTTTCCTTAAAGGACCAGTCAAAGAATTTCTCGCGGAGTATCCTGAATGTACCATTCCGCATCGGGATCTCCTCGCCATAGCGCAGCAGAACCTTCTCGACTGAAATAGCCTTTACGGCATCCAGGTTCAGAAGGCACCATCTATGAAGCCGGAAGAACTGCCCTGGGGACAGAAGCTGAAGCTCTTCCTGGAAATCCGCAAGAGCCCTTCTCATTTCCTCCAGCCGTTCGTGGCCAGCATGGACTACCCTTCTGTAACCAACGCTTTCTATATAATCGATGCTGCTGATATCGATATTCCTGTATATTCCGTTGCCAAGATTCAGATGGATCTTCTTCGGCTTAACTGCAAGAAGCGGATAAACTGCCCTTTCCAGGGCTCCTTTCAGTTCATCTCTGCTGAATGGTTTCGTAATATAATGAATAGCATTCAGAGCAAATGCCTCTACCGCATAATCCTTGGAAGATGAAATGAAGATAATGGCAGTTCCGTCGTGGCGGGTCCGTATTTCCTTTGCCAGCTCCGTACCATTGATCCCGGGCATCAGGATATCAAGAATAGCGATATCAACACCTCCCCTGCTGTTTATCGAGTCAAGAAAGAGATGGGGATTATCGAAGCAGAGGATCTCGGTATCATTTACTCCCAGTTCATCCAAACATGCGATGACCTCCACTTTCATCAATTTAAGAAAGGCATTCTGGTCATCGCATATGGCAACAGTAATCATCCCAATCCCCTATATGGTGCCAATCTATATCATAGGAATAAATTCATATACTGGATTGCGGCGAAAGCCTAATTATATGCGATAAAAGAGACAGTTGATGGGGAAACGATTCATTGTTGGGGACATACACACTCATATAGCACACTGAGTTCACATGCGAAAATACCCATATCTTGAAGATTCCATCACAAAAGCGCGATGTCCAATGGCGAACAAGATGTAACAGATTGAGGTAAAAGGAAAAAACTTTAATCAAGTAGAAACAAATAAACGTGAATACATTTAAATATTGCCAGGCACATCATAGACTGAGGCTATGGAAAACCCATAGCCCCAATACTTAACTGACGGTATTACCGCCTTTATCGACCCAGGAAATATCCCCTGAACCGTATCTGCGTTTATAGTCACGGACTGTATACTTGTTCAATCCAACAACCTTAGCAGTTAGTTTATATCCGTATCCCTGCTCAAAGAGCTTCAAGCATTCCTGACGCTTCACATTTGGAATCCTGTGAGGAAGGGACGAGATTTTATCATCCATGAGCATCCTCCAGTGTCCGAAGCTCGGACCTATGGATTCTCAAAATCCTGCAATAGGATTCCGAGATCCGTATTTAGTCTGTGGCACCAAGTGCTTCGCCAATTGTTGCAACGAATTTGTAAGATGGAAGGGAAGAATAATCTCCTCTTGGAACGATTGTAAGTGTTACTAAATCTCCTTTTTCAAGTGAAGAAACCGGTTTTTCTGGAGTAATTCTATAATCTTCCCATGCAGTAAGAGCAGATGTTTCTTCTTTGCTAGCATAGACACCCTTTACTGTAATCTTACTATCAATATCAGCGTACTTTTCTTCTGTTGAATAATCAAAGTCTGCCGCTACTGTGAAATTATTGAAGGCAACAGATATATCAACAAGAGAATCAGCCTTAGCTGTTACATTAGCAAACGCATATTTGTTAATATTTTCCGCTCTATCATCTCCAACATATTTTACATATACGGTGTAATTCTTAGCCTCTGTGAAAGCAATACTTGAAGAATTTACATATGTCTTCTTGTCATTTGTATTTGTGCTATCAAGACTATACTGAACATCAGTATTAGAGGTAAGAACAAGTTTTTCACCATTAATGTAATTACCATAAACTTTGAACTTTGCTGTATCAAGTGCAACAGTCTTTGCAGCATTTGGTACAATTGGCTCATACTCAGCAGCTGAAATCTCAATTGACTCTACAAGATTTTTGCTAAGTTTTACTTTAAATGTATTTGCATC
The DNA here is from genome assembly GCA_944389105.1 of uncultured Spirochaetaceae bacterium. Lineage (GTDB taxonomy): Bacteria > Spirochaetota > Spirochaetia > Sphaerochaetales > Sphaerochaetaceae > Ornithospirochaeta. The sequence goes on from CALXLD010000037.1 coordinate 58,770, forward strand.
ACTTGCTCCACCAAAAGCTACTGTAACCGCTGCAGTCTCACTTGGTGTTGCCCAGTTTGCAAGTGTAAATGAAACAAGTGAATTATCAATTGTTTCATCTGTATGCTTTACACCATCCGTATCAGTATAAGTTGCTTTTACGACAACACCTGTTGAATCAATTGCTTTCTGATAATCCTTATCAGAAGTTGCGTAATATGTAACTTCAGGTGCATTTGTTGCATCAACACTTATTGAATCAACCTTGATTGTTTTAATTGAAAGTGTTCCACTTGCACCCCATGCAGTTTCAACCTTTACTTCCGTCTGGTCTTCAACAACCTTCTTGTCACCAGCAAGAACCAAGTCGGAAGTATCTACAGAAACAACATTTCCATAAGCATTAATACCATTAACTGTCCAATCAGAAAGATTTATTTCCTGTCCTACAAAATAAACGGGGCAATCCTCTGAATAAAGTTTTACTGCAACCCCTGACTGAGATGGGTCGACACTGTTATCGCATGCAACAAAAGCAAAAAGCATAAGTGCAGCGAGCACTCCTATGAATACTCTCTTTTTCATCGTATTCATCTCCTCCTAAGATTTTCTAGCTGTATTATGCCCCCCCTTAACACCCCCCTTGTCAAGCGAAAGTTCAACATTTCTGTCAAAATTTTGGGAGGGTAAACAAGGGAGGGTAAAATTCTTCAAATGTGATGGAGATTGGGAGGGTATTTGATAAAAAAACCTTGCAGGAAGCTTCACTGCAAGGTCTGACAGCTAAGTTAATATTGGATTCTACAATTGCAGCTTTGCCGCAATATCATTCACTTCATCTACAGACAAATCTGTAATTGAGGCTATATCTTTTATTGGATAGTTTGCCTTGAGCATCTTCTCTGCAACATGGTTAATGCTTTTAGCTTCACCTTCGGCAATTCCCTCGTTCACCCATTCCTGTATCATCTCATTGACTATGTTATTCTGTCTTCTGCTCATGTCCGCACTCCCTTTTACCCTCTCAAGCCCTTCTCGGAGCTCCGGATTCCTGATCTTCTCTACCACTG
>CALXLD010000038.1 GCA_944389105.1 uncultured Spirochaetaceae bacterium
TCATCTGCTCTGTCCTTCGTCCATAAAGCGGGCTCTGCCTGCTTAGGATATCTTCCTCAATGAACCTGCGCGATGAACCAGAGAGAATCAGCACAAGCTTCGTATTCCTGAATACGACATCGACATAGCTTACCCAGTTCAGAGTTATCCAGCATATATAAATTGCGATTGATAGAAACAGCAGACTCAAGGAGCTTCCAGATATCCAAGCTCTCAGAAGTAGATAAACCTGATTTCAGGCGAATGGCAATTTCCCGACCAAATCTCGTAAGAAACATTCAAGGTACCCCAGAAGTACAATTAAAAGTAATTATACTACCAATAAAACCTATATAGCATAATCGTACTTTTTTAGCGATTCCTCGTCAAATACTCGTCAAATACCTATTATTTAAAATTAAAACCTTGTCGTTTTGACAAGGCTAATTCGTTATAATAAAATAAATTATTAAATGGTTCTTACGGGAGTATATTACCCCCCCCTCACTATTCCCACTCAATCGTTCCTGGTGGTTTTGAAGTTATATCATAAAGTACTCTGTTTACTCCCGATACTTCATTGCAGATTCTGGAAGCAGCTCTCTGCAGAACTTCATATGGCATACGATACCAATCCGCAGTCATCGCATCCTCACTAGTTACAGCACGAAGCGTACAGACTTCCCTATAAGTCCTCTCATCCCCCTGCACACCAACACTCTTTACAGGCAGAAGATCCGCAAGAGCCTGCCAGATCTTGTTATAAAGACCAGCTTTCCTAATCTCCTCTATAAAAATTGCATCCACATCACGGAGAGTATCAAGACGCTCTTTGGTGACCTCTCCAATGCACCTTACACCAAGACCGGGGCCTGGGAATGGATGACGATAAACAAGCTCATCAGGAAGACCAAGTTCTTTGCCAAGAGCCCTTACCTCATCCTTGAACAGCTCTTTCAGAGGTTCCAGAAGATCCCATTTAAGATCTTCAGGAAGACCGCCTACATTATGATGAGACTTAATAGTAGCGGAAGGACCACCTGACGGAGACCTTGATTCAATAACATCAGGATAAAGCGTGCCCTGGGCAAGGAATGAAATATCTCCGCACTTTCTTGCTTCTCTATAGAAAGTATCGACAAAAACCTTTCCGATTATCTTCCTCTTCGCCTCAGGCTCAGTCACGCCTTTCAGGGCAGAAAGAAAATCATCAGTAGCATCTGCATACTGCAGATTCATATTGAAATGCTTTCCGAAAAGATCCAGAACAGATTCAGACTCATTCTTTCTCAGCATACCATTGTTCACAAAAACACAGATAAGCTGATTACCGATAGCCTTATGAATCAGAACAGCTGCGACAGAGGAATCAACACCACCTGAAAGACCACAAAGAACTCTTCTGTTCCCTACTGTCTTTCTGATAGATTCTATAGACTCTTTTACAAAAGAACCCATATTCCAATCAGCATTGGCCTTACAGATATCAAGGACGAAAGAACGGATCATCTTCTCACCCTCTACAGAATGAACAACCTCTGGATGGAACTGAACACCGTAGAACTTTCTCTCCCTATCCTCTATAGCCGTAAAAGGACAAGTAGGAGTTGTAGCTGTCACACGGAATCCCTCTGGAATCCTATCAACAGAATCACCGTGGCTCATCCATACCTGGCTTTTTGCGGAAACATCTCTCAGAAGCTCTGTAGAGTCATCAACGATATCAATATTCTGAAGACCATATTCCTTTTTCTCCGGGCATATGACATTACCACCAAGCATTTCTGACATGACCTGAAGGCCATAACAGATTCCAAGAATTGGAATGCCAAGGGAGAAAATTTCCTTGTCCGGCCGTGGGGAACCTGGCATCTTCACACTTGAAGGACCACCTGAAAAGATGATTCCTTTCGGCTTGATTCTCCTTATTTCCTCTGCGGAAACAGTAAAAGGATAAATCTGGCTATAAACACCGCATTCCCTTACCCTTCTCGCTATGAGCTGGCTGTACTGCGCCCCGAAATCAAGAACGATTACAATGTCATGCTCTGTGGCCATTGATGCCTCCTGGGAAAACTATATCAGAGAAGAAAGCTGGTTGACTACCATTTAATAGAATCAAAATTCCTATAACCTTTTACGACAGCAGCATAAAGAAGAAGTCCTATAACAGAACCTACACCGCTCTGCAGGGCATTCATCGGGACCTCCACCAAAGCAGAACTGAATGTCGTTATGAAAAGCACTTCCAGAAGAAGATATCCTCCACACACAACAACAATAGAGACGAGAGCTCCTATAATCATTGTAAGAATATTCTGGCTGTTCTTCTTAACTATAAGACCGGCAAGCAATGCCTCAAGACCATGAACAGCAAAAGATATCACCGCAAACTGAGGATATCCTCCAAGAAGATCAGCGAAAGCAGATCCAAGTCCGCCAGCAATCAACCCGGTAAAAGGCCCGAATGCATACGAAACAAAAACAACTGCTGCATCACAGAGCGAAATATATCCAGCCGTAGCGGGGACTGGAATACGGACTGCAATTGTAAAAACAGCAACAAGCGCGGATGATAAAGCAATAAGACTGATGTGAAGTGCAGTTTTCTTCTCTTTCATATTTACCTCATTACAATGAAAAATATGATGGGGAGAATAGCACTAAAGAAGAGCTCTGTGAACAGTTTCGGAGATGTTTTCAGCCCTTTATAATCCCTTCTTTCCTTTCTTCCGAATCCTCTCTCTTCCAGAGCCGCAGCAGTATCTGGAATCATACGGACAGAAGCAACTGCAAATGCTGTAATCGATGGCATGATAGGGAACCCCCGCTTCCCTTCTGTAAGCCTAAGCGACATTGAAGCCCTGATTTCATCGAACATAGAACCAAGATAAGGAATGAAACGGAGAATCATCGAAAACAGGAGCGCCACATTATATGGCATACGATAGAACCTAAGTCCCCTTATGATATTCTCGCTCCTTTCCGTCTCAATCAAAAGCATCAGAATCAATGACAGAGCTATGAATCTGGAAGCGAGCCGGCATACCCTATAAAGACCTTCTCCAGTTACAAAGACAAACCCATTTATTTCTACAATAGGATTTCCACCTCTGTCCTGCAGAGGAAGAAATAGAAAAAGCAGAATAATTACAGGAAGGATCCTTTTTATTGCCCTCCAGGTCTCTATGCCCCCCAGGGAAACCAGAAAAACAGCAAAAGGAATCAAAGGAAAAGCAATAAGCCCATACCAGGAGCGGACAAAGAAGACAAGGATTGAATACAGAAACGTGAAGAAAAGCTTCGCCCTTATATCATATTTATGATAAAAAGATTCCCCATAAATATAGCTGCTCGTATTCATAGCAGAACCCCATCAGCAATATTCATATGCCGCCCAGGAAGGATGGAAGCAAAAGCCATATCATGCGTTATCACAGCAACTCCGCACCCCGCTTCCAGATACATTCTTATGACACTAAGACTCTCTTCATACGGAAGCGCGCTATCAAACTCATCAAATATGGCAAAAGGTCTTTCAAGCAGATAAAAAAGCATAGCCTGAAGCATCTTTGCCCGTCCATATGAAATCTCAGCTGTATACCATTCTGGAACAAGATTGAACAGATTATATGCCCTGTCAATCATCGAAGAATCAGCACCTGTGCTTTCAGCCTCTTCCTTTACAGTAGGAAGGAAAAGCTCCTCATAGGGATTCTGCATAAGATAAGCAATTCTTCTACGCCTTTCCTTCGGAAGAACAGGCTTGCTATCAATCATCACAGAACCGCCGCTCTCTTCCAAAAGGCCGCTCAATACCCTTGAGAAGGAACTCTTGCCTGCACCATTTCCCCCTGTAATAACCAAGCATTCTCCACGCTTCAGGGAAAAAGACGGAACGGACAACCTGAAGCTATTATCATTGCCAAGACTTCTGTGCATTCTGCTGACGGAAATACCAGATGCAGATAACTCAGAGGAAAACATCTGAGGAATATACGAAAAAAGAGGCAGCGGCTTCTTCCTGTATTCAGAAGCCCTTCCCTGATCAACCGAAATAGTCCTGCAGGATAGACTTCCATACTCCTCCGTCTCATGTGAACCAAGAATCAGGAACATCCTATCCGAAGCTTTTATCAATTCCACGAGCCTGCTTCTCCATTCAGGAGAAAGCTCATCGAAAGATTCATCAAGAATATAAAGCTCTGGATTAATCGCGAAGAGAACCGCAAGCATCAGCCGCCGCTTCTCTCCTCCTGACAGCTCAGAAGAAGCTACCTTCCTGTATCCCTCCAGTCCAAACAAGGAAAGGACACTGTCAATCCTTTTTTCAATCTCCTCATCTGACAGCCCAAGGTTGCAAAGAGGAAATGCAATCTCCTCCTCAACAGAGGAAAACAGCAGCATCTCATCGGTATTCTGACTGACTCTCCCTACTAAAGACAGACGGGAAGGAATATCAAGATCAAAGATATTCTCCCCATCAATAACAGCTGAACCTTCAAGACTGCCTCCACTGTAAGAAGGCACAGCCCCTGTGAGAATCTTTGAAAGCGTAGTCTTCCCGCTGCCTGGATCTGAAATTATCTTAAGCTTTCCCCCATCAGGTATCGAGAAGCAGAAATGAGAAAAGACATTTTCTCCATTGCTATAAGAAAATGTGATGTCAGCGTTTAGCATAAGGACCAGGAAGAGCCTTATAAGCCTCCCTTATCTCATTCTCCACATTAGAATGCAGAGTCTTCATCTCCTCTTCCGAAAGAGATGCAGTATCAATCGGCTTCATTATCTCCACATAGACATGAACGATACGGAAACTATCAACAGCCTCAAGTGTATGGCGGGTATTCTTCATAGCCACAGGCACTACGATTGCCTTTGGCTTCGTTGCCATCTTGAAAGCACCAGCCTTCATCTCGGCAATCTCTCCAGTCTTGCTTCTTGTACCCTCCGGGAAAATTCCCATTGGATATCCAGCTTCAATCTGCTCGACGCCTTTCATGATTGATTTAAGGCTTGCACGAAGAGAAGAACGATCAATTGCAACACACTTCAGAATAGAAAGAAGACCATGAAGAAGAGGAATGCGGAAAAGCTCCTTCTTTGCAACAAGGCCGCACCACATCCCAGCACCATAGAGTACAGGAATATCCATCATGGACTGATGATTTGCAATATAGCAGACCTTCTTTCCCCACTCCGGAATATTCTCCTTTCCATCAACATGAAGACGTACTCCAAGCCAGAAGAATATCCATACAATAAGAATATCCAGCAGGAAATGAACTGTCTTCTCGCTTGCTCTTTCCAGATGCAGAGCAGAAAGAATATGCCCCAGAACCATAGCAAGAACCGACAATACAACGAACAGAGGTGCGATTAGGATAATAGCAAAAGTAACCCTTATTCTTTTCTTCATCTTCAATCCTTCAGAGAATAGAGACGGTAATATAGCCCCTTCTTTCCAAGAAGCTCCTGATGTGTTCCTTCCTCTCTTACTCTGCCTTTGTCTATTACGAAAATTATATCCGAATCCTTCACTGTTGATAACCTGTGGGCAATAACAATAGAAGTCCGGCCACGGGCAAGTCTATCAAAAGCCTCCTGAATGAGCTTTTCGCTCTCTGTATCAAGCGAACTGGTAGCCTCATCAAATACAAGGATTCTTGGATTCTTCAGGAAAACACGCGCAATTGAAAGCCTCTGCTTCTGCCCGCCAGAAAGTCTTGTTCCCCGCTCGCCCACTTCTGTATCGAGACCATCTGGAAGAGAAGAAACGAAATCAGAAAGATTTGCATTTCTGAGAGCCTCCCACATCTCCTCATCATTAGCATCAGCTTTGCCATACCTGAGGTTTTCCCTTATGGATGCATCGAAAAGAAATACGCTCTGCTGAACAAAGCCAATGGTCTCGTGCAATGATTTCTGTGTCACATCATCAATATCCATGCCATCGATGGTGATACTGCCGCTGCCACGCTCATAAAAACGGCCAAGAAGGGAAACTATCGTTGATTTCCCTGCTCCGGATTCTCCGACAAGCGCAGCCTTAGCTCCTCCTGGAATGTGGAGGTTCAGCTTATCTATGACAACACTTCCATCCTCTGTCTCATAAGAGAAAGAGACATCTTTGAAATCAATTGTCCCTTTGCTCACCGCAAGAGGAACAGCATCTTCCCTGTCCTCAATCTGCGGCTTTATATCAAGGATTTCCACAAACCTCTCAAAAGAAGCCATGCCCTGAGTGAACTGCTCCGTAAAATTTATCAGCCTGTCGATAGGAGGAAGTACAACGGAGACATAGAGAAGGAATGTCACGAGGTCATATACTTCAGCTTTTGAGAATGCAATCAGTATTATTCCACCAGCAATGGTCATAAAGTAATAAAAATCACGCATGAAACCTATTCCCGTCTGATACTGAGCCATTGTCTGGTACATCTTTTCCCTTGAAGTCTTCAGACGTACATTAGTCTCACTGAATCGTTTTTCCTGGAATTTTTCCTTAGAGTAGCTTTTTACTTCCCTTATTCCCTGTATAGAGTTCTCTGCTTCAACATTGACCTCTGCGATTGTACGCCTTATTGCCCTGTTCCTTTCTTTAAGACGGTGATTGAAGACAATACCATAACAGAGCATTATCGGCAGAGGAATTATCGAGATAAGCGCAAGCGGCCATGAGAAAGAGAACATGAAAGCATATGCACCTATGATCGTAGCGATTGATATGAGAAAATCCTCGGGACAATGATGAGCGACTTCCGCTATGTTGAAAAGATCATTTGTGATGCGGCTCATTATCGTGCCGGTCTTTGTCCTGTCAAAATAAGAAAAAGAGAGGCACTGCAGATGAGAAAAAAGCTCATCACGCATCCGGTTCTCCATCCACACACCAAGATAATGCCCCCATTTTATCCTTATGAAGGTCGCACCAGCCTGGATCATATATATCACCACAACAGCTATAAGCAGCCAGATAATCTCTGAGAATAGCCGGGCAGGAAGAGCTGAGGATAATATATATCTGACGATTGCAGGGGAAAGAAGCGAGAGCAGCGACGATATAAGCGCCGCTGCCATATCAAGAGCGAAAAGCCCTTTATAGTATCTGTAATAAGAACAGAAGCGCCTGAGCATATCATTCCCCGAAGAACTTTGCTTTTATACGTGCAAAAATCCCTTTACGAGCACTCTTAACTTCCGCAGTGTGGCCTTCCATCGGTTTTGCTGGCTGTGGTCTCTTCACTGCCTCGCTCTGAGGTTTTGAAGGCTGTGGCTTTTTCTTATTATCCGCGGCTTTCTTCTGCTGAGTCCTCTGGGCATTTCTCTGTATCGGGGACTTCGCAGGCTTCTTTGCATCATCGCCGCCGAATTCGCTCCTGTAATACTCCATTCTCTCCTCAAGAGACATTCTGGACAGCTTCGCATATTCCTTCTCATTTTCCTGAGCAGGCTTTTCATATCCTGAATTCTTCCTCGGGGCAGGCTTTCCTGGCTTTCTGCTGCTATTCCTGCGTCTTTCGCCGCTTCTCTCTGCACGCTTCTGCTGAGGTCTTCTTGAATGATAGTGGAAACCCGCGCTCTTATCATCAACCTTCTCAAGCCCCACTTCATCCGGCCATACTACAGGAATCTTCATCTGAATATAGTTTTCTATAGGCTCAAGCCCATAGATATACTCTTCACAGGCAAGGGTAATTGCCTTTCCTGACTTTCCAGCTCTGGCAGTTCTTCCTATTCTGTGCACGTAGCTTTCAAAATCCTCAGGAATATCGTAATTGACAACGAGTTCCAGATCATCAATCTGAAGACCTCTTGCAGCAACATCCGTAGCAACGAGAATCGGAAGCTTGCCTTCTTTCATCCTGTCGATTGTCTTCAGCCTCTTTGTCTGCGGCATATCACCCATAAGGTACTCAGCCTTATAGCCGTTCATAACAAGACGCTTGGCAACCTCCACAGCCATATCCTTTGTATTCGTGAAAATCAGACATGAAGCCGGATTCTGCTTTTTCAGAATCGAAAGAAGAAGCTGGAATTTCTCGGCTTTCGTCACATGGAAAAGCTCCTGGGTAATCTTCTTTACAGTTATTTCCTCAGGCTGAACCGCTATTTCCTCAGGCTCTGACATATATTTCCATGCAAGATTCCTGACCTTTGTAGAAAGCGTTGCGGAAAAAAGCATCGTCTGCCTTTCCTCGCTCTTTCTCATCTGTGCAAACATTGACTGCACATCGGGATAGAATCCCATATCAAACATACGGTCAGCTTCATCAAGCACTACTGTATCAAAACAGCGGAAATCAAGCTTATTTGACTTAGCGAAATCGAGGAGTCTGCCTGGAGTTCCTACATAAAGATTCAGCCCAGATGAAAGTTCCGCACTCTGTTCCTTGTAGCCAACTCCACCATAAAAACATCCGATACGGTAATCAGGGAATCCCGCAGATAGGATTTTCGCATCCTCCTCAATCTGCACAGCAAGTTCCCTTGTAGGTGATACTATCAATGCAGCACTGGAGCTGTTTCTGCTGTATTTCTCAAGTATTGTCAGTAGATAGACCGCAGTCTTACCGCTTCCTGTCTTAGACTGCACCATAACGTCCTTTCCCGTCAGCGATATAGGAAGTACTGTTTCCTGAACAAGGGTACAGTCTGCATAGCCTGCTTTATCTATTCCGGCAAGCACCTCTTCTGAAAGAGGAAGTTCTGTGAATTTCATCTATATTAACCTCAATGGTAGTATTTCAGCTAACTCAACAGTGATGACAATATATGCAATGAAGCCTTTTGTCTACAAAGTCTCATTCCCACTCACGTTCAAGTGAACAGATTGAAGCAATCATATCCCATCTGCCACGTTTCATAGGATTCCCATTAACAGCAGAAACTGGCATGGCCCCCATGGATGTAGACGAAATGAAAAGAGAATCAAACATATGGAGATTCACGTCCGTGGGAGGTGTATAAACTATCTCAAGCCCTAGCTTCTCCGCTGCCCGCAATACGCTTATCCTTGTTATTCCAGACAAAACAAGTTCATCAGGAGCTGTATATATCCTATTCCCAGCAATTCCATAGAAATTGCTCCTGGTCCCTTCAAGGACCTGTCCCTTCCTGTTCACAAGAAGTGCCTCAAAGGCCCCCTTTGCCTTAGCCTCCTCCAGAGCAATGTACTGCATCAGAAGATTGGAGGTTTTCGCGCGAGGGAGGAAACGTTCTCCGTAATATAGTGTTACGGCAACACCCTCTTTATAATAGCTTTCAGGATATGTAAGGAGATCTGAATATGTCACGAAGAACATAGGAGAAGTTCCTCCGACAAGAAGTATCCTGGCTGTCGCATCCTTGATGCCATCCTTTTCTATCAGAGCATTGACAGCAGTCTCTATCTCCTCATCAGTGAATGGATGCTTCAGGTTTATATCATGACAGGATTCCTTAAGGCGCTTCAGATGATCGTCCATGTGGACGATATGGCCTGAAGTAATCCTAAGAGCCTCATAGACAGAGAACGAATACTGCACTTCGCGGTAAGTTACCGGAAGCACAGCTTCTTCTTCTCTGATCAGAACACCATTTTTTATCGCACTTCTCACTTAATGCCTCTTATTCGTATTTAAGAATTTCCCTAGGCTTTGAACCATTCTGAGGACCGATGATGCCGTTTTCCTCCATCATTTCAATAAGCCTGGCAGCTCTGTTGTATCCAATCTTCATTCTACGCTGCAAGAAAGAGGCTGAGGCACATTTACGCTCATAGACAATCTGCTTAGCTCTTTCATAAAGGATCTCATCGCTGTCTTCTTCGGATACAGGCTCATCATCACTGCCTTCTGAAGAGACCTCTGGTTCTTCAAAGATATCATCTGAAAGATAATCCGGAGAACCGTGCTTCTTTGCATAGTCAACGATTGAATATACTTCATCATCGGAAAGGAATGCACCCTGAATTCTCTGGAAGCCCATCGTAGATGGTTCCATAAGAAGCATATCTCCTCGTCCAAGAAGGTTTTCTGCTCCTCCCTCATCAAGGATAATCCTTGAGTTCGTTCCAGATGATACCGCAAAAGCAATACGTGCAGGGAAATTGTTCTTGATCGTGCCTGTAATAACGTCAGCAGACGGCCTCTGTGTTGCAAGAATAAGATGGATTCCAGCAGCTCTTGCCTTCGCAGCAAGCCGGGCCACATAGGATTCAATATCCTTTCCAACTGTAGTCATAAGATCAGCAAACTCATCCATAATGAGGACGATGTAAGGCATCTTCTCCGCCGGGATATTCTCATTTCTGATCTTCGCATTGAGCCCTTCGATATTCCTTACACCGAACTTGGATATCATCTGATAACGTCTTTCCATCTCATCGCAAAGCCATCCTAGTGCCTTTACGACTTTCTTTGGCTCGGTGATGACAGGAGTAAGAAGGTGTGGAATGTCATTATAGACAGTAAGCTCGACTACTTTCGGATCAACCATAATCAGCCTTACTTCCTGAGGGCTTCTTGCATAGATAAGAGTACAGATGAAGGAGTTGATACATACGGATTTTCCAGAACCTGTCGTACCCGCAATAAGCATATGAGGCATTTTAGCCACATCGATGGTAACAGGCTCGCCTGTTATAGTCCTTCCAAGAATCATAGGAACACGAAGCTTATCTGCATCTTCCCTTTTCCTGAACTCATGGAGCATATCCTTGAATCCGATTATCGCTCTTTTCTTGTTAGGAACTTCAATACCAACTGCCTGACGTCCTGGAACTGGTGCAAGAATCCTTATTCTCACACCTCCAAGATTATATGAGAGTTCATCTTCCCTCTGCTTTACCTTATTGACCATGACACCTTCGCCAAGCTTCAGCTGATACATGGTGACGGTTGGGCCTTTGACAATATCATCAAGGGTGACATTCACATGGAAATTGCTGAAAGTCTCCATGATTACTTCTCCCTGGCGTCTGGTGAAATCATCAATCTCGCTGGATGTCTTCGGATAATCGACAAGAATATTCACAGGAGGCGGGCTGTACTTCTTTCTTGTACGCTGGGATATACCTGCATAACCTAAATCGTTGCTTTGAAGTCCTCCAATGCCAACAGAAAGCATCAGTTCATTCTCCTGCTGCGGAACTTCCCTTTCCTCTTCATCAATCGCAACAGCTTCCTCGTTATGCTGCTGCTGTTTCAAAGCTGCCTGACGACGGGCCTTGCTTTCAGCTTCCTGCCTCTGGATCTCCTCAAATGGATCAGAAGCCTCATCCTCTTCTACAAAAGGCTCAGCAGAAACGGTTTCCTTCTTTGTTTCCTCCCTGCTTTTCTTCATGAAATCAGAAAGTCCTGGTATCTTTCTCTCCAGCGGCTGCTCTTCAGCAGTCTTCACTGCAGGCTTTTCTTCTTTCACAAATGTACTTGGATACTCAGAGGGAGCATCTGGAACCTCTGCCTCAAAACTCTTCGAAGGGAATGATGAGACATTCTTCTGATGTGTCAGTGATTCAAACAGCTTGTATCGCGGATGCTCTGGAGAAAGCGTCGAAGGAGCAAATGATGAATTATTCTTTCTCTCTTTCTTCACCGCTTTCGTATCATCATAGCCTATGATAGGCCGGTTATTTACAGCTTTAGGTCTTTCGCTGCTGCTATCATTGATTTCCTTCAGAGTCTCAAGCGTAGCTTCAAGCATCCCGCCCTTTGAGAAAGATGAAGGATTATTCAGATCATAGTCAATTCTTTCTTCTTTTCTGGGCTCTTCCCTCTCTATCTCCTCCTTTATCTGGGAGAAAACATCTGATTCAGGAGGCATCTCAAAAGACGAAGGAGCCTTGCTTTCAGCTTTATGGTTATTATGAGGAATCTCATCAGGGGTTTTCAGCTTTCTCATATGGGGCAGCTCTCCCACCTCAGGAACATCAACTCTCTGCGATGGGTCAACCTGACGAGGTGCTACAGCAGGAGCTCCTTTCGTGAGGAATACATCCTCACTGTCTTCTTCAATAGCTTTGCTGTTCTTCTTAGCAGCCTTTGCTTCGGCCTTTGCAGCTGCCTTAGCAGCAGCTTCTTCTGCCTTCTTTGCCTTAGCCTCTTCCTTCTCCTGATATTTACGGAACTTCTTCTCATCCTTGGCAGCAAGACGCGCTTCCTTCTTCGCAGTCTTTCTGTCCATGCGTTCCTTCATCTTCATATAGCGTTTATCGGATTTCTCTTCCTCAGGTGAACGTTCAGGACTTTCTTCCTCTTCGTCTCCAGACTCCTCCATCTCCGCCTCTCTTCTCTCATTCTGAAGCATTATCCTCTTATTCTTCTTCATTTCCCTATCATAGAGACGGCTATCAGCTTTGCCGGAGATAGATAGGAGTATCAGGAAAAGCAGAATCTCAAGAACCGCACAGACAAGCACAAGCCATGACTGACTTGGATCTATATTGGACATAATCAGACGGGGAAGATCATTGCCATCCAATATATGGGCGAACACCATTACCGTCGTATAAATAACCGCAAGGAACGGAATGGTAAGGAACATGGAAAACCTTTTTTTCTTCCGGAAAAGAAGGATTGCCAGTCCACCTGCCGCAATAACTATGGAAAAAGGAAGAAGGGCCAGAGTGCCGCTTCCTATTCCGACATATGCCGACGCAGTTTCAAAAAAAGCAGCAAGCATCTCTGGAAGAGATGACATAATATTCCTGCCCAGAGCAATGAAAAGAGAGAGAGCAGTACCCAAAACGAATGCAAGAACACCAATTGCCAGGGAAAGCCTGTGTTTTCTAATCTTCATTTCTAATATTCCTGAGGACCACCAAAGTCCTAGACTCATCGAGATAGGGAACACGAATGTCCACTAACCGCTCATCAAAGCCATACCCCTCTCCCCTGAGGACGCTGAGCTCCGATGAAGCATTATTCCTCTGCCCCTTATAAAGAAGAAGCGGTGCAGACGGAGACATGATCTTAACGACATTCTCCACAATCGAGAAAATAGGATGAAACGCTCTGCAGGTGACGGCATCAAATTCCCTTCTTACCATCCTGAGATCTCTCTCTTCAACCTCCGCATTCTTCAGTCCCGTCCTAAGAAGGACTCCCTTAAGGAACTGAGAACGCCTCTGCATACGTTCAACAAGCACAAAATGCCTATCTGGGAAAAGAGCTGAAAGCACAACTCCCGGGAACCCCGCTCCCGAACCAAGATCTGCAATAATGCTTTTCTCCTCCGTTTCTTCCCTGAATACTGGATAAGCGGCAGCTGAATCCAGTATATGCCTTATTATTATCTCATCAGGGTCCTTGTCCCCGACAAGTTTCAATGCAGGATTAAAGAGCATGATTTCTTTCAGGAAAGCAATAAGACGGTCAACCAGAACCCCATCACATTCAATTCCTATTCTTTCCAGTCCTGAAACCAGCAGTTCCTTATCCACGCTTAACACTCCTTACAGCAACGGCAAGCACCGCCGTATCCGAAACCCTTATTCCGGAAATTCTTCCTGCCTGGCCAATTGATACAGGTCTGACAGCTTTGAGCTTCTCTCTAGCTTCAGCGGAGATGCCATCTACTGAATCATAATCAAAATCCGATGGAATCTCCATATTCTCAGCTTTCCTTGCTTTTTCAAGCTCTCTTTCCTGTCTATCAATATAGCCAGAATATCTTATATCCAGTTCAGCTTCTCTTAAAACTTCCTCAGGATATGACGCAAGAGAGGAAATCTTAAGCTCATGGATATCCTTCTCGGGCTCCTTGAGCGTATCATAAGCGCTCTTTGCCCCGATACGGGTATGCTGAAGAATCTCCTTGACCCTTCTTATTTCCTCGCTCTTCCTTTCAAGTCTGTCAAGTCTATCTTTTCCAGCAAGACCCACCTCGTAGCCTTTCCTCGTAAGGCGCTGATCCGCTGTATCATGGCGAAGAGAAAGCCTGTATTCTGCCCTGGATGTAAACATCCTATATGGTTCTTTCGTGCCTTTCGTCACCAGATCATCAATGAGAACCCCTATATATGATTCGGTCCTTGAAAGAATGAAAGGCTTTTCTCCCTTCAGCCTCTCTGCAGCATTGATTCCTGCAATAAGACCCTGTGCTGCGGCCTCTTCATATCCGGATGTTCCATTAGTCTGACCTGCTATGAAAAGATTTGAAAGAATCTTGCTTTCAAGCGATGGATAAAGATCCAGAGGATTCAGATAATCATATTCTACAGCATAGGCCGGACGCATTATCTCTGCATGCCTTAATCCCGGTATCGAATGGATAAAAGCATGCTGAACATCCTCAGGGAGAGAGGAAGAAAGACCATTCAGATACATTTCTTCAGTACCGATTCCCTCTGGCTCCACGAATATCTGATGCCTTTCCCTGTCTGGGAACCGCACAACCTTATCCTCAATGGAAGGACAGTAACGAGGACCTTTTCCTACTATCTTCCCTCCATAGAGCGGGGATCTTGAGATATTCTCCCTTATAATCCGATGGGTCTCTTCATTTGTATATGTTACGTAGCAAGGTATGGATGTTCTATCAATACAATCTGTCTCAAATGAGAAAGGAAGCATCGGCGTATCCCCGTCCTGTATTTCCATCTCATCGAAATCAAGAGTGCTTTTTCTGACTCTTGCAGGAGTTCCTGTCTTCATCCTCCCAGTATGGAAACCTAGGCGTCTCAGACTGTCGCCCAGCCCTATTGCTGCACTTTCAGATAATCTGCCACATGGGGCATCATACTCCCCTATGAAGATCCTGCCATCCATGAATGTCCCTGTAGTAAGGACGACGGCTTTTGCTGAAATTCTCCATCCACGTTCCGTGACAACACCTGCAACAGTTCCGTTTTCTGTGATGAAATCCACAACTGTATCCATAAAAAGCGAGAGTTTTTCCTCGCTTTCAAGCGTCTCTTTCGCGATTCTGGAATACGTGAATTTATCTTCCTGTGCACGTGGAGCCTGGACAGCAGGTCCTCTTCGTTTGTTAAGCATCCGCATCTGGATCATGGCCTTATCTGCTAGATGCCCCATTTCACCGCCAAGGGCATCAATCTCCCTGACAAGGTTGCCTTTCGCCAGTCCCCCTATTGAAGGATTGCAGCTCATGCGTCCAATCGCATCCAGGGACTGAGTAATAAGAAGTGTGGAAAAACCTTCTCTGGAGAGAGCAAGGCAAGCTTCAATGCCCGCATGCCCTCCTCCAATTACTATTGCATCATAATCTCTCATATCATTTTCCCAGACAGAATGACGAGAACAGCTTATCAAGCACATCCTCTCCAGTCACCAATCCTGTCAATTCTCCAAGAGATGCAAGCGCACTCTGGAGATACATTGCAACAACATCAAAACCGAAAGCCATGCTTTTCTCTGCCTCTCCAAGGGAATCAGAAGCTTCCAGAAGCTTATCACGCTGTCTCTCCGAATCGATTACAGGGACTCCTGCCACCTCTGACAAGCCAGCTGTCAGCTTTCCTGTTATCGCTGAGATGACTTTATCAAGTCCCTCGCCCGTTACAGAAGAGAAAGAAAGCGCCTTGCCTTTATCAACGATATCAAGCCGCGAATAAACAGTGAGTACCCTCGGATCCTCTGGAGCAGCATCATCTGAAGATGGATCGATCACATACACTATCAGATCCGCTGTTTCCATAAGGGATTCAGTACGTTTTATCCCCTCTGCTTCTACAGCTTCTTCAGTCTCCCTGAAACCTGCAGTATCAAAAAGGCGGACAGGAATGCCATCTATCTCGGCATCGCTTTCAATATAATCCCTTGTCGTACCTTCTATAGGAGAGACAATTGCCCTGTTTTCTTTGAGAAGTGCATTGTAAAGAGAACTCTTCCCTGCATTCGTCCTTCCTGCAATAACAACAACAGCTCCCTCCGTCCATAGCTTTGACGAACGGTACGTTGAAGCAATTGCAGCAAGCCTATCCCTTATTGCATGCACTCTTTCTGAAGGAAATTCCCAATCCTCGGGAATCTCATCCTCTCCATAATCCAGCTGCACCTCAAGAGAAGCAAGTATTTCAAGAATCTCATTCTTTGCTTTGTCAGCTTCCTCAAGTATGGTTCCGGACAGACGCTCAAGTGCCTCTCCAGCACCTTTCCCGGTTCTGGCTTTTACGATCTCTTCCACAGCTTCGGCCTGTGTAAGATCCATACGGCCATGCATGAAAGCCCTGTATGTGAACTCTCCCCTCAAAGCTTCTCTTATGCCAATTTCCTCAAAGAGAGCAGAAATCTGCCGTATTACCGGAAGGGAGCCATGGCACATGATCTCAAAGGCTTCTTCGGAGGTATAGCCATGCCCTTTGCCATATTTGATGACAACAACTTCATCAATATGCCTTCCATCAGTTCCATTTATATAACCATGCAGGACCCTTCCGGATTCTGCTTTTTCAATCTTCCCAGAGAAATAAGGCTGCAGAAGGGAGATAACACCATCCCCTGATGCCCTTATAACAGCCAGGGCTGAAGGAGAATATGGTGTTGCCAATGCATAAATAGGCTCGTCTGTTTCGTAATGTGCCATGACTGAAATAGTATTGAAACTACCTGTTCAGGGCAATACAATCGCGACATGTACGATTTCGCAGCAGCCAGGAAGCGCTCAGAGCTTCTAATGAACATAAGAGAGCATTTTATCGGCAAAGGATACCTTGAGGTATCTACACCGTCACTGTCCCCGTATCTTATTCCCGAACCCACTATAAAAGCATTCGGAACAAGGTTCATAAATGAATTCGAAGGTTCAAGAGATCTCTATCTGATCCCCTCTCCGGAGATTTTCATGAAAAAGCTTTTAGCAGCCGGATCAGGATCGATCTTCCAGATTTCAAGCTGTTTCAGAAATGCAGAGCAGCTGGGCGATGTCCATAATCCGGAGTTCACGATGCTTGAATACTATACAGTCGGTGCAGATGACAGGGATTCTATAGACATAACTATCGAGATGATCGAGAAAACCAAGCTAAGGGGAATAGATCCTGAATGGCTAAGGAACAAGCCGCTGATAATATCGATGCATGAAGCAATGATGAAATACGCAGGCGTGGACATGGACAAAGCTGAAAGCATTGATTATCTCAGGGCAGAAGCACTGAGACTCGGGCTTAATCCAGGAGAAAATGAAAGCTGGGATGATACTTTCAATAGAATATTCCTTACATACACAGAACCATCTCTCCCGAAGGACAGAGAAGTCTACCTGACAGATTACCCAGACAGAATCGCATGCCTTGCAAAGCATTCAGAAAAGGGCCCGACAAAGAAACGCTGGGAAATGTATATAAACGGAATCGAGATTGCAAACTGCTATGATGAAGAAACCGATAAAAATGAGACTGAAAAATACTTTGCGGAAGAATGGGAGAAGCTAAGGGAGGAAAGAAGCGGCACAGAAGAGGCAATACCTCCAGCAGATCCATCATTTTCTTCTCTGGATATTCCGCAATCCTCCGGCGGAGCCATGGGACTGGACAGGCTTCTTGCTGTCCATCTTGGACTTAATTCGATTGAGCCTTTACTTTTATTCTCTCTTTCTGATATGCTACGGCAGTAAAAACCGGAATTAGTCCAATCTAGCAGAGGTAAAAATATGATTAAAGCAGGTCAGATTGACAAGGGAACTGCTCTCCTCATCAAAGGTCAGCCGTTTGTCTGCATCGAACGTGAATTCGTAAACCCTGGCAAAGGATCGGCATTTGTTCGTCTTAAGCTCAAGAGCCCTTCGACAGGTCAGGTGCTTTCCGAGACAATGAAAAGCCAGGACAATGCAGAGGATATCACTGTAGAGGATAGAGATCTCCAGTATCTTTACAATGATGGAGAGAATTTCTATTTCCAGAATACAGAGACATTCGACCAGATCGATGTCCCTATGAAGTCTTTCCCAGATTACGAGTATTTCATGAAGGAAGGAGAGACTTACAGAGCAACATTCTGGGAGGATCAGGTTCTTGATATCACAATTCCTTCAAAGATTGTCTTTACAGTTGCAGAAGCTGAAGAAGCTGTAAAGGGAGATACAGTCCAGGGTGCGACAAAGTATGTCACAACAGAGACAGGACTTCGCGTCCGTGTTCCTATCTTCATCAAGCAGGGTGAGAAGATCAGAGTAAACACAGAGACTAAGGAATATCTCGAAAGAGTAAACAGCTGAGTACCTGATAAATAAATAAAACCGCCGAAAGGCGGTTTTTCTTTCCCTCCAGCCTTCAGCAGGCCAGTAATTTTTCAATCATCCTCAGGCTCACCTCTATGCACATTCCTCATCAGCACAAGCGCAATAAACATGAATATAAGACCAAAAATAAAAAGCGCAGGATAACCGAAAAGATCTATCGCCCCGCCTGCTATCGGAGGAGCCACGATCGAAGCGAGCTGAGAGAAGAAATAATATGCACCTGTATATATTCCAATTGTCTGGTAATCAGCCATCTGCCAGAGCATCGGAAATGAGTTTGTCACTACAGTTACCCAGAAAACGCCAAAAAGGAAAAGAAGAAGCCAGAATGAGATAAGACGGAATGTCGCATTCATACCTGTCGTCAGCGTACCATGAAGGAAAACAAGGAGGAGGACTATCACTATTCCCAGAAGAGCACCTCTGATGGTTCTTTTCCTGCCGAATCTATGTGCGAATTTCCCTGATGGAACAGCAAATGCTGCATATGCAACTCCTACCATTCCAGATGAGAGCGCTGCAGTACCGGCACTGGTACCAAGTTCCTCCATTGTATAGACACCCACGAATGGAAGTATTCCCTGATATGCAATAAACCAGCAAAGAAGTGAAAGCAGGATAAAAAGAGCACTCTTCTCCTTTTCTGAGAAAATCTCCTTCAGACTCTTAAGAAGAGGTTCCTTTGCTTTCTCTTCCCTCTCCTCCTCCGTTGAAACAGTGCTTTTATTTTCCTTGACGAATACAAAGAGAAGTACAACTGCCAGAAGCACGAAGACAGAAGCTACAGGAAAAGCCAGGATCTTATCCACAGTACCAATACCCGGAAGATTGATCTTTACATCCATCAGCCTTGCAAGAAGAATCGTTCCCAGTATTGTCGCAAGACCTCCCATCGTATTTATTACGCCATTTGCCTCACTCCGGAGATCTGCAGGAACCATATCGGGCATCAATGCAACAACAGGGCCTCTCACGGCCTGCTTAAAAATATTAAGGAAGAAAATCGTGACAAAAAGAAATAAGAACGATTCCAGAGCTGAGAATGGAACAAGAGCAAAGAAGATAGCGGAAAGAGGAAGAAGCGTTATGATATAAGGCATTCTCCGTCCGATTCTTGTTCTTGTCCTATCCGATAAAGCCGAGAATACAGGAATCAGAAAAATCGCAAGGATATTATCTAGAGTCATCACAGCACCGACCAGCGATGATGAATCAATATAATATCCTAGGAACATCGGGATATAATTATCATAAAGGGGATCCATAAGTCCCATTGTGAAGAACCCCAGACCTATGAGGAACGTAGTTCTCCAATAACCTGAAAGGCTTTTCTTTTCAGCCATAACTCCTCCTTTCTATACAATACAGCATCGGCCCATATTGCTCCATTGTTCCATTGCCCTATTGCCTTTGGAATGATATAAAATCCGCATGGCAATTACCAATCTGGAAGAACTATCAGGAATAATAGAACTCAGGGACAATGAAAGGAGATGGAAGGAAGATGGAGCCAATACACTTCCTCTCCTCATCTCCGATGACATCGCTGCACTGCTCTCAAAAGAGGAAATAAGAAGGCAGTTCGTGCCGACCGAAGAAGAAAACAATGACACTGTCGGTTCTCTTGATCCACAGAAGGAAGGAGAATACAAGCAGACGGACAGACTCATACACAGATACAGAAACCGGGCAGCTTTCTTCACGACCGACAGATGCTTTGCCTATTGCAGACATTGCTTCAGACGCAGGCTTGCAGGACATTTAGTCGGTCCTGCAACAGAAGATGAGATAAGAAAGGCCGCAGAGTACATTGCCTCAAGAAGCGAAATAAGAGAAGTTCTTCTTACCGGAGGAGACCTTTTCACACTCTCCGACAGCCATCTTGATATGCTCTTATCAATCTTCAAGGAAAACTGTCCTGATGTAATCCTGCGGCTCTGCACAAGAGCTGTTGCCGTAAATCCCGGACGCTTCACCCCCGCACTGATTGAAATAATAAAAAAACACAACCACCATGCCCCATTCTTTCTTATGACTCAGTTCAATCATCCCGCAGAGCTGACGGAAAAAGCTATTAATGCTGTATCAATGTTCATTGACAATGGTATACCAACATTCAACCAAAGCGTATTGCTTAAGGGCGTCAATGATAATGAAAAAACGCTTATCGAGCTATCAGACAGACTGCTGATGGCAAGAATCAAGCCATACTATCTTTTCCAGGACGATCCTATAAAAGGTACTGCGCATCTGAGAGTCGGAATCGAAAGAGGTCTTGAAATCGAGAAAAATATAAGAACTGCCCTTTCAGGACTTGGGATGCCACAGTACACCGCAGATCTTCCAGATGGAGGAGGAAAAGTAATTCTTACTTACTCTTACTACAAAGGATCCGTTATTGAAAACGGCAAAGAACGATACATCTTTGAAACCCCTGAGGGAGAAATCAGATATTACCCAGAATGAAAAAGAGCTTCTTCCGAAGCTCTTTCTGGTTATTCAGCTATGAACTGAAGTGCCTTCTCGATCTCTGCTCTCCTTATCTCGTCTCGAGCAGCCTGATATTCTTCAGCGGGAGCATCTGGATTTATAACACCGGAACCATCAAATGCTGGTGCGATTATCTGTGTTTTTACCGGAACAGAAACGACAATCTCTGGTTCTGAAATCTCAGTTTGTTCCGGTGCAGCTGTTTCAGGCTCTACAGTCTCCGGCTCTGTCGTTTCCACAGGCTCTGTTTCTGCCATTTCAGTTTCTACAGGGACAACCTCTTCCCCGGTCTCAGCTGGAGATGGCTCAGAAACCAGTTCTGAAGCTATATCAGCAGCAATTACATCTCTGTATTCATCATAAAGCGCAACTGCCTGCTCCTCTATATCAGCCTCAGGAAGACCAAGAAGCGCTGCTTTCTCTTCTTCTGTAAGCGAAGAATAATCATTGATAAGAGCATTCTCGATATCTGCGACAATCACATCTCTGTATTCATCATAAAGTGCGACTGCCTGCTCCTCTATATCAGCCTCAGGAAGACCAAGAAGCGCTGCTCTCTCTTCTTCTGTAAGCGAAGAATAATCATTGATAAGAGCATTCTCGATATCCGCAATGATATCCTCTCTGTAATTCTCATACATATCGAGGACAAGCTGGGTTACATCTTCTGCAGAGAGCCCTTCAGGAATGTCTGAAATGATATCGTTCACGATTGCATCGCGGTAGTATGAGTAAATTCCAGGAAGACCAAGCAGGCCGGCTTTCTCCTCTGCTGAAAGAGCATTGTATTCAGCAAGAAGCGCTTCGATTACATTGTCTGCAATCTCATCCTTTCTGCCATCGTAGAAGCTGAGTATAGCTGCTCCAAGATCGATATCAGAAGATGTCTCAAGAGAGAGATCCGCAGCAATGGCATCTCTGTATTCATTATAGAGTGCAATAACCTCTGACTCTATATCTTCGCGAGGAATGCCAAGCAGCTCGGCTTTCTCTTCAGGGGTCAGCGCATCATACTCGCTGAGTATTGAAAGAATTATATCGGATACAAGTTCATTCTTGTACTTTTCATAGAGTGAAAGAACATTCTCCTCAAAGTTCTCATCAAGCCTTGAAGCAATATCTGCAGCAATTGCGTCATAGTCCTCGGAAATCCTGCTGTAGACTTTCTCTACCATATCCGGGATGTAATCATCTAGAGAAATATTCTCCGCTACTGCAGCCGCGACAGCAGATAAGAACTCTTCATCGGAGGCGAGGATCTGGGAGACACGATCTGCCATTTCCTCCTCTGCACTCAGAGTTGCAGCATCAGTTTCCAATGGCTCAGAAACATGCAGGAGAGGCTCAGCCTGCCTTTCTCTAGCTGAATCAAGAACCGAGTTCTGAGAATCCGGTCTTACAATCCACATCAAAGAGAACGTGAATACCGCTAAAGCTACTGTAATTGACAGTAAGACGATTCTAGTCTTTTTTCCCATAAAAAGCCTCTTCCATTAAATTTTAGCACATAGAAATGACACTTGTCGAGAAATACTATCCTGATCATTATTATTAACAATAGTTATCACCTGGCGCCCAGAACTGAACAAGGACAGACCTATATCCTTCTGAGCTTCTGAACGGGATCGGAATTTCTCCTTCGTAATGCCATCACGAATAAGCGCGCGCTTCTCTCTGGTTTCATATGGCGCAACAACAAGAATGATAATGCTGCAATACTGCACAAACCCCATGCTTTCAAGAAGAGCTGCGTTTATAACAGGGATTTTACCTTTCTCTTCTTCCATTCTGGCTCTTCTCATCGCTTCTTCGAACATCCATGGATGCGTTATGGAATTCAGCGCAGAGAGCTTTTCCGGATCGGCAAAGACAATAGGGCCAAGAATCTTCCTGTCAACAGTACCATCCTCCCGGAAAACCCCAGATCCGAAAGCCTCCCGGAGCCTTTCATGATTTGCCTCAAGAGCTATATGGCCCAGACTGTCAACATCAATTATGGTAAACCGCTCATCAGGAAGCAGTGCAGCTACCGTATCCTTTCCCGCACAGCTTTTACCAGTCAGTCCTATTATCATCAGTGCATATCTCCCCAGGATTCTCCGAATTCAAGAGAAGCCCGCAATGGAACGGAAAGCTTCACTGCATTCTCCATGCAGGCCCTGACAAGCTCCTCAACTTCATCTTTCTCTGCAAAAGGAACCTCGAAGATAAGTTCATCATGAACCTGCAGAAGAATCCGGGTCCTGAGTTTCCTTTCAGAAAGAGCCTTATCTATAGAAATCATGGCGATCTTCATTATCTCAGCGGCAGTACCCTGAATCACGGTATTAACAGCAACTCGTTCTGCCCCCGCTCTCTCGACTTTGTTGGAACTGTTTATTCCGAGAACTTCACGTACATGACCGAAACGCGTTTTCACGTATCCATTGGTTCTCGCGCTCTCTTCCATTCTCTCAACAAACGCCTTTACCCCGGAATACCGCTGGAAATACATCTCAATGAATGCCGCAGCCTCTTTTCTTGATATCCCAAGCTCATTTGAAAGCCTGAATGCAGACATGCCGTACATAATGCCGAAATTGATAGTCTTGGCAATACGCCTTTCATGATCCGAGACTTCATCTACTGGATGACCGAATATCATCGAAGCAGTATATCTATGAACATCAACTCCTGTGTTGAAAGCCTCCATAAGCCCAGGATCCTGGCTTGCATCCGAAAGTACTACCAGCTCTATCTGAGAGTAATCAGCAGAAAGGAAAAGCGTTCCATCCGTAGGAGTGAAAGCACTTCTTATCAGCCGGCCTTCATCAGTACGTACCGGTATATTCTGAAGATTGGGATTTCTTGAAGACAACCTGCCCGTTGCTGTTCCAGTCTGAAGGAAAGATGTATGGATTCTGCCTTCTTCATCTGCAAGCGCAGGGAGCACATCAATGTATGTGCTTTTGAGTTTTGAAAGCTGCCTGTAATCAAGGATATCAGAGATAATCTCTCCTCCCTCGCTTCTGAGCCCTTCCAGTGTCGCGGTATCAGTAGAATATCCCTTATGTGTTTTCTTTCCTGCCTTCAGCCCCTTTTCCTCAAACAGAACCTTTGAAAGCTGCATCGTGCTGTTAAGATTGAACTCATGTCCTGCCTCGGCAAAAATCTTCTCAACAAGAGCCGAAACCTTACCATCTATATCTTCCTTAAGTCTTCCTATTCTTTCAGAGGACAGATGGATTCCATTGACCTCCATTTCTGCAAGTATTCTTATGAGAGGAAGCTCAAACGTCGTGAAAACCTCTTCAAGGCCCCTCTTTGCAAGTTCTTCGGAGAATATGAGATATAGCCTGTACGCCATATCGCTGTCTTCAGAACTGTAAGGTGTCGCTCTCTCCAGAGGGATATCTGAGAATACCTCATCCTTCCCGACAACATCTTCATAATGAGTGGTTGTCATACCAAGATATCTATTTGACAAATCATCGAGGTTATAGACATTGGAATTGGAATCAATAAGCCAGGCTGCAATCATAGTGTCAAACACTATGGACCTGATATCAGAACCCAGCCTCCAGATTGCCTTAAGATCATACTTGATATTCTGATTGACAACATTCAGCTTACCAGAAGCAAGGTATTCATCAAATAAAGCCTTTACACTTGCCTTTGAATTATATTCCCGTCCTTCTGCAATTAAAGGAACATAATAAGCTTTGCCGCGCTCATATGAAAAAGAGAATCCGACTATGTCCGCATCTTCTTCCAGCCCTGTAGTCTCTGTATCAATAGCAATGACTCCCCCGAACTCGGCAATAGCTCTATCAAAATGCCTCCTTACCGAATCCAGCTCCGTGATTGCTGCATATTCTCCACGTACCTCTTCAGTCACATCATGACTGATCTCTTCTTTCGGAGAAGCCTGTACTCCTACCCGCCTTAGAAGCGACCTGCATCCCTTTTCCTCGAAATCAGGAGCGGCGGCGGCTGCATCTATGCCATTTATCCCAAGGGTCTGGATTGAAAAATCCGAAGGGAGGGCATCTTTGCGAAGTATGATAAGCTGCCGGGAAAGCTCCGCATCTGCTTTTCCTTCCTCCAGCTTTTTTCTTACTCCCTTCTGAAGCATATCTATATGCCTGTAAATACCATCGAGGGAAATGTACTCTGAGAGAAGCTTGACAGCCCCTTTCTCTCCAAGACCTTTTATGCCTGGGACATTATCAGCCTTGTCGCCGATAATCGACAGGAAATCAACAATCTGCTCGGGTCCCACTCCGAACTCTTCCCTGACTTCCTCTGCACGGAATAGCCTGTAATGGGATTCACCCTTTCTTGGAGGACGGAGCGCGAAAACATGATCACGGACAAGCTGCAGCAGGTCCTTATCCCCGGTGACCATCACAGTCTCCACTCCCGATCTGTATGCCATATCTGCAAGTGTCGCAATGATATCATCGGCTTCAAATCCCGGATTAGAAAGACAGGCTATATTCATTTTCTCAAGCGTTGCCTTGATCATCGGGACCTGCGCATGAAGGTCTTCAGGAGCTTTGTCCCTATTTGCCTTATACTCGGGATACATCTCCTTTCTGAATGTAGGAGCCCTTTCATCCATAACTACTGCAAGATAATCCATTCTGTAGCCTGACATCAGCGAGAAAAGCGTGGAGAAGAATCCGAAATATGCACTTATATTAGCCCCGTTTTTATCGGTAAGAGGATTTGACAGATGGGCAAAATAATTTCTGTATATGACTGAATAGCCATCAATTATGTAGAGACTTTTATCAAAAGAACCTGTGATATCAGTCTTTGTCTCCCTGATTATCTCCTTCTTGTTCTGCTTAGCTTTCTCTGCTCTTTCTCTCATGATGTTCTCAGGATCAAGATCAGATGCGGAAAAGAGTTCATCACTCATCATCAACCTCCAGTACAAGTTTATCATAGGCAGGATGTGCATATGGAGAAAAGCGTGTATCTATATCATGATGAAATGCAGAATGATTTATATGGGTAAAATAAACCTTCTCAGCTCCTATCCGTTTCGCATTATCCACAGCCTGCTGAAATGAAAAATGACTCCAATGAGGCTTATCCCTGAGGCCCCCTATTATAAGTGTCCTGATTCCGGAAAGATATTCCTTGTTCTCTTCATAGAGAATATCGGAAACATCCGTAAAATAGGCGGCGCTTCCAAATTTATATCCAGCTATTCTCATACAGCCATGCATCAGAGGAACTGCCTGGAATTCCAGCTCACCTATTCTGAAGCGGCTATGTTCTTCCACCACTCTTTTCTCAAGGCGTGGCACACCTTTGTACGGCATCTCCTTAAATGCATAAGGAAATATATTCTCTATCGATGACAGGACTGAGGCAAAGCCATAGACAGGAAGCTTATTCTCATCTGTAAACACCCGAAGATCATCAAGTCCCATCAGATGGTCTGAATGCTGATGCGTATAAAGGACAGCATCAAGTCTATCCAGTCCAGAACGAAGTGCCTGCAATCTGAATTCATAGCCGGTATCTATTACAACAGATGTATCGCCTTTGCTGATCCAGATAGAAGATCTCCATCTCTTATCATGAGGATCGGATGATGAGCAGACAGGACAATGACAGCCGATTACAGGGACACCATGACTGGTACCAGTACCCAGAAACTCAATGCGTATCATTGAGCCTCGACTGGATGGGAAGAGAAGTATTCAGCAACACTCTCAGCTCCTGAGGCCACTGCTTCACCAGCATTTGAAAGAAGGTTTCTGAAAGCATCAGAAGTGAAATAGGAAATTGCTTTATCGGCACTGTTCCCGACTGCAGACTGTGCTTTATCAAGATATTCCTTTCCTTCCGGAGATGAGAGGTATGACTGAATATCAGAAAGAACACCTTCTGGCAAATCAAGCTCAGAAACCGACTGACTTATCGTTGCCTCTATATATTCATCAGAATTGACAGATATCCCAAAGAATTTAATTGAAACATCCGGCACGAGGAAATAAATAACGAAAAATACGATTATTGAAAAAACAAAGAGCCCGATAAGCCCACCAAAGAATCCTTTTCCTGTTCCAAACATAGTTTTATTCTAGCCATTATCGCCAAAGGATGGAAGAAATCTTCCTTATTAATAATGGCAATAGAAATCAGTATATAGAAAATTCCGGGTCCGCCATTTTGCATGCTATAATTGAACAAAAGGGAAAAGCGGAATGAAAAGCACTACATTAGATGGAAGCTGGACACTGCGGGCTGTCTCACCTATGAAAAGCAGCGGGATAGCCCAGGGAAGTGAATGGAATATGACAGTTCCTGGCAGTCTGCATGATACTCTGCTTGAGAACGGAATCATCAATGAACCATATGACGGAAACGAAATAACGCATATTTCCTGGATCGGTGAATCCACATGGAGTCTTAGAAAGAATTTCACTATAGAGAAAGGACAGGATAACTTCTTTATCAAATGCGGCAGTCTTTCCGCTGCAGTAATAATGATAAATGGAAAGGAAGCTGCCAGAAAAGATGATGACTCCCCTCTGCTCATGGAGGCAACGGACTATCTCTCCGATGGAGAAAACTGCCTTGAGATAATCTTCCCGGGAAATCAGGACGAGAAGAAAACAATGGCCTTTCCCGGAATATGGAGAAGCATAAAACTCATCTCCGACCCTGTTCTGATTATAGCTGGCGCCGAAGTCGAGACAGAGAGGAAGGACGGAAGATGGAATCTGAACATCGTGCTTTCATGCATTGCCAAAAAGGAGACTGAGACAGGATACTCAGTCACCATCAATGGAAGAACCGCAATCGGAAGAATCAGTATTCCGCAAGGAGAAAAAGAACATACAGTAACAATTGATCCTGGCGAAGTAAGCCGATGGTGGCCGACAGGAATGGGAGGACAGCCTGTCTACCCTGTTTTTATTGACAGTAATGGGTACAAGACAACGAGATATGCAGTATTCAGGACTGTATCGCTCATCCCGGAAGGGCTTTTCATCAATGAACGCAGAGTATACCTAAAAGGTGCAGTCATTGAAAAAGAGAACCTCATCCCCTCCAGAACGGACCAGAGCTATATTGAAAGAATTACAAGAAGCGCGGCAGAGGCGAACATGAACACCCTTCTGATGCGTACTTATCATGGAAAAACATTCAGGGATGCAGCAGCAAGAAGCGGACTCCTTGCCATCCCGGAGGAATCAGCAATTTCAATACCAAAAGCACTCAGTGCCCCCTCCTTCCCATCAAAGGCAACGCTTGAGAGAATCTGGAAAAATGATGAAAGGAATATCTCATCTGCTGCGGCAGACCTCCATGGAGAAGGTGCAGGAAGGATTCTGGGAGAAATCGCGGACTCTTTCCTATTCCCGGCAGAAGAGGAAAAGCTTGTTTACCTGTCAGAAGTGAAAGCCGCGGAACTTGCAGCAAGAAAAGCAAGTGAGCAGCGATTAAGGGGTAATCATGGAATGATAATCTCCAAGCTTACTGATCCTTGGCCGGCAATCTCTGATTCTGCCATTGAATATGGCGGGAAATGGAAGCTTCTGCAGTATGCTGCAAGAAGATTCTTCTCTCCTCTTTCCCCTATGATACTTATCGGTGACAAAACAGTATCTGTTTACTTTGTCAACGACACACCGGAGAATGCTGAAGCTGAATTCTCAATCAAGATACGGACTTTCTCAGGAACAAAGAAGGAGACAAGGGAATACTCGGCATCTGCGCCGGCGGGAAGTGCGGTAAAAGTTGCAGAGTATCCGCTCAATAGGATTGATAAGCTGAATTCTTTCATGTATGTGAAAATGTCGACAAAGGATATCCTGAGAGAAAGGACAGCACTCTTTGCCAAGCCCAAATGCGTGAAGCTCGAAGATCCGGGACTTGAGGTATCTACATATCAGAACAATCCGAGGACGTTCTCAGTAAAGCTTACTGTACATAAGCCTGCATTCTTCGTTGCACTGGACAGTCCTGTAAAGGGGTTATTCTCCGATAATGTCATCTCAGTGCGTCCTTCTGCAGAAAAAACAATCTTCTTCAGAGCTGAAGAAGATGTCTCGCTTAATGAATTTACATCATCGCTCAAGGTAATGGACCTTTATACGGCAATGCATTGAGTGGGGACTTCCCCACTCATGCTCCAAGGTATGCTTTCTGAACTCTCTCATTCATCAGGAGCGCCTCGCCCTTATCCTCAAGAACGATCTTTCCGTTTTCAAGCACATAGCCATAGCTCGAAGAACGGAGAGCAAGACGTGCATTCTGCTCAACAAGGAATACTGTTACCTTGTTCTCCTGATTTATTATCCTGATTTTATTGAAGATATCCTGAACAACAAGAGGAGCAAGACCAAGTCCAGGCTCATCAAGAAGCAGAAGTCTCGGGGAAGACATAAGAGCTCTGGCAATTGCCATCATCTGCTGCTCTCCTCCTGAAAGAGATCTGGTCTTCTGCTTCTTTCTGGCTCCGAGAATCGGGAAGAATTCATACATCTCTTCCTTTCTCTTATTGATGAGCTCCTGATCACGGACCATAAAAGCTCCCATATCAAGATTTTCCTCAACTGTCATATCAGCAAAGACATGCCGCCCCTCAGGAACGAGCGCTATACCGCGACGGGCAATAAGGTCTGTAGAAAGGCTGCCATGATGCTTTGTCTGGGCAATAACCTCTCCATCGAAAGAGATACTGCCGTTCTTCAGCGGCTCAAGTCCTACAATAGCTTTGAGCAAAGTAGATTTTCCTGCACCATTTGCTCCGATAAGAGACACAACTGCACCTTCATCGACGCTCATTGAGACATTGGAAAGAGCTCTGATGCTTCCATAGGATACCGAGATATCATTGATCTTAAGAATCTCTGCCATTACTCTTCCTCCTCTTTTCCAAGATAAGCCTCGATAACACCTTTGTCGTGCTTGATATCATTAGGAGTGCCCTCTGCGATCTTCATTCCGAAATTCAGAACTGTGATATTGTCGCAGATATTCATGACAAGCTTCATATCATGTTCAATAAGCACTACAGTCACTCCAAGAGAGCGTATCTTATCCACGACAGCCATCAGATGGGCTGTTTCTGCAGGATTCATGCCAGCAGCAGGCTCATCGAGGAAGAGAAGCTTAGGTTCTGCGGCAAGTGCACGGGCAATCTCAAGCTCTCTCTGCTTTCCATATGGAAGACTTCCTGCAAAATCCTGGGCATGAGCCTCCATTTCAAAGAATCTAAGCCAATCCATTGCCCTGCGGTAAACTTCCCTGTTCTCCTTAGCAGCAAAGACATAGCTCTTCAATGCCTGGGAAAAACGATGGTGGAAAGGACTCTCCCCGACTTTGAAATGAAGTCCCATCATTACATTCTCAACAACTGTAAGCTCTTTATAAAGCCTTATATTCTGGAATGTACGGGCAATTCCCATTCTGCTTATCTTCCATGCCGGAAGGCCAGTAATATCATTACCATCAAAGATAATCTTTCCGCTGGTTGGTTTATCAATTCCCGTGATCTGGTTGAAAAGCGTGGTCTTTCCTGCTCCATTTGGACCAATCAGACCAGTGACAAGACCTTTCTCAACATGGAAATCAACATCATTTACAGCAATGACTCCTCCGAATTCCCTTGTGAGATGTTCAGTCTCAAGAATCCTCATACCTCACCCCCTTTTGCCTTCTTTTTAGGACGAGCAAAGAAGTCACGGAATTTTTCCATCCTGGTCCGGGGATCCCCATAGCGGTATTTATCACGGCCAAGGATTCCCTGCGGACGGCAGAGCATCATGACAACAAGAAGAAGTCCATAGATCAGCTGCTTAGCCTGTGCAGGAATTACATTAGTAAGCCCCGTAAGCTGTGGCAAATAGGATATGAACTGGATGATAAACGCACCAAGAATTACAGCTTTTGCATTTCCCATACCGCCCAGAACAACAGTACAAAGCACCATTACTGATACCATGAATGTATAGGAACCAGGCTGTACTGTAAGCGTATAAGCTGTCTGCAGACATCCGGCAATCCCACCGACAGCTGCACCTAGCACGAATGAGCTTATCTTATATTTAGTCACATTGATTCCATTGGACTGAGCAGCAACCTCATCTTCTCTGACAGCTATCATCGCACGGCCTAGACGACTATGTGCGAGCTGCTGGAAAAGAATGTAGAAAACAAGAACAAAAGCCCAGATGAGAATGATGAATGCAAGTTTATTCCTGGATGCAAACTGATAGCCAAAAAGCGTAGCTCTTGGAATGCTGTTGTATCCTACAGGATTTATGTTTGTGGCAATATTTCTGATGATTTCCCCGAGTCCTAATGTGGCAATACAAAGATAGTCACCCTTGAGACGGAGCGTAGGAATACCGATTAAAAGCCCAACGAGCCCTGCAGCTATAGCTGCAACAGGAAGCGAAATCCAGAAAGAAAGACCGAATGTCTTGCAAATAATGGCAGTAGCATAGCTTCCGATACAGAAGAAACCAGCATGGCAGAGTGAGAGCATTCCTGTATAGCCTGTAATACAATTCTGCCCGATTGCCATCACTGCATATATACCTGCATAAATGAGGATTAGCTGAAAGAAATTAAGCATATCAGACCTTCTCCCTCTCGTTCTTGCCGAGGATTCCATCTGGCTTTACCAGAAGGACAATGATAAGAACGGCAAATGCGACTGTATCACGCATACCGTTCGGGATATGCAGCAGAGGAGCACCTACAGCTTCAAGGATTCCAAGAAGAATCCCCCCTATCATGGCACCCTGGATATTTCCAATTCCTCCAATAACAGCTGCAACAAATGCTTTGAGACCAGTCATTGTTCCCATTGATGGATATACACGGAAATCAAAGGCAGCAAGCATGCCTCCAACAGCAGCAAGAGCGCTTCCAATTGCAAACGTAAGGGAAATAACCCTGTTTACATTTATTCCCATCAGCATACTTGTTGACTGATCGAGAGAGCAGGCTCTCATAGCCTTACCCATTCTCGTCTTGTTAACAAAGAATGTGAGAAGAAGCATCATCGCAACAGAGACAACTACCATTACGATCTGATGCGGAGTAATTGAGATTCCGCCAATATGGATCGGAGTATTCTCAAATGGATAAGGGAAACGGCGCGACTGGGTTCCGAAAATCCAGGCAGCTCCATTTGAAAGGATGAATGAAACACCGATAGCAGAGAGAAGCGGTGCAAGCCTGTTTGCGTTTCTAAGCGGCTTATAAGCAATTCTCTCAATAACCATTCCGAGAACTGCGCATGAAGCCATGCTTATAAGCATTGAAATGAAGAATGCAATCAGCGTCCAGGCACTTGGGTCTGCGGCTTCTCCACCTGTCAGGGCATTATAGATAATAAGACCGATGAACGCCCCTACCATCAGGATATCACCATGAGCAAAATTAATGAACTTGAGGATGCCGTACACCATCGTATAGCCAAGGGCAATCAGCGAATAGATTGCTCCAAGCGTCAGACCGTTCACAATGTACTGCATGTAGAGTGTTAATGTACCCACTTCCTCCTCCGGATTATGCTTAAACAAGAAACTGCCGGAAAGCACCAGCCTTCCGACAGCAATTGTTCTTTATTCAATTGAATCAGTCAACCTGCACGATGTGTCCATCAACTACCTGGAATGCACCAACATATACAGGTGTAGTTCCTTCAACTTCATAGACACCCTGGCTTGCTACAAGATCACCATTTGCAGCAAAGTTCATTGTTCCATTGGCTCCCTGGAAATCATCTGTAGCTGCTACTTCATTGCGGATAGCTGTTGTATCTGCGGAATCTGCCCTGTCGATAGCTGCAGCAAGGATGTATGTAGCATCATAGCTGTTTGTAGCAAATGAATCAGGGGAATCTCCGTTATAAGCTTCTGAATATGCAACCTGGAAATCTGCAAGAATTGAGGAAGCCTCAGCCTGTGCAGGTCCAACATAGATAACACCATCTGTGAAATCCGGAGCAAGGTTGTAGATTTCAGGATCTGAGAATCCATCGCTTGAAAGGAATGGAACATTCACTCCAAGCTGTGCTGCCTGCTCAAGAATAAGAGCATCCTCTACTGTATAGTTAGGAATATATACAGCCTCAGGAGCAGCTGCTCTGATTTCAGTAAGCTGTGTTCTGAAATCCTTGTCACCGACCATACAGGTCTCTTCTGCTACAACCTGTCCGCCAAGAGCTTCAAATGTCTCCTTCATTCCAAGAGCAAGACCCTGGCTGTAATCATTCATAGCATAAAGAGATGCAAGCTTTCTGTATCCAAGTACCTCATAAAAATAATGACCAGCTACCTCTGACTGCAGAGCATCGGATGGAACCGTCCTGAAAACATAGTTAAGTCCATCAGGATTTGTTGCAGGCTGTGCTGTGACATCCTTATGAGTTGCAGAAGGAGAAATCATTACTATTCCATCTTCCTGGCAGCGCTGTGCAACAGCAAGGGCAGGAGAAGTGAAAACAGGTCCGATAATAGCGCATACTTCATCCATGTATGCAAGCTTCTCATAAGCTGCGAGAGCTTTATCAACAGTACCTTCGCTGTCTTCTGCAATAAGCTCAAGCATCTTTCCATCAACACCACCATCGGCATTGATTTCATTTATTGCGAGACGAGCTGCATTAGAGCATCTGATTCCATAATTTGCATTATCGCCTGTGAGAGGTCCGATGAAACCGATCTTGTATGTATCCCCTGAGCTCTCACCAGAACCACCAGCTACTACGCCTGCAAGGCAGACAAAAGCAACAAGCAGAAGAGCAATCACCTTTCTCATAATCCACCTCCTGGATATTTACAAGGAAAAAGTTTACATACCTTATACAGCAAATTGCATAATCATACAATACTCAAACATGCTTGATTAATGATGTTTTAATAAAAATCATACTTTTCACTATATAGAAAGGAAATACTCTCCAGAATATCTGAAGAGCCTTACAATACTGGGGTCAGTTGCATATTAAAATCCATGTGCAGATACAGAAAAAGCTAAACATAACTGATATGGACTAGTAAGTTAAAATGTGCATAGTGATTATAAGTCTTGCCACAATTGCCTAAATAAGGTATTTTGACCAAGTCTTAATATAAATATCCTGATCCTGTAGCTCAGCTGGATAGAGCGTACGCCTCCTAAGCGGAAGGTCAGCAGTTCGAATCTGCTCAGGATCATCTTAAGACATAAAAGGTGATACGGATCCTTTTCCAAAATGCAAGGAGCGGTATTCAAAGTATCCGCTCCTTATTTTATTGCTTACAAAGAATTAATATCACAGCCTAACTATAGAACCATGAAAACATGCACAAAGCCACCATTTTTATGGATTATCTCCGCAATCTCTATATTTCCATCAAAATTTTAACCACACCATTCAGAGTTTTTCCCAGTTGTATGAAAAGACAGCATCAATCATCTGCATTTGAAAATCACCACAAATCATTTATCATTAAGTTCATGAAGCACAAAGTCAAAGTAACAGTAATCGATAAGAAACTTTATCCTGAACTGCAGCAGCAGTATTGCATTAATCCGGAATCAGGAGCATGCCCATGCTACAATGTCGGAGATGAGTTCATTCTCTATCGTGATGAAGAAAGGGATGATTTCTGGCATATGGGATTGAATACACTTGTGACACAAACTCCTCGTCTTTTAGGCCAATAGGGTTACACCAAGACGTCTGAAGATCTCGGCATCCTCCTTCGTCATCTCGGTCAGCTGCTTGTGCCCGGTGTACTCTGAAATCCTGTAGATGTTGTTGCCTCTCCTGATGACCTCATCTGGAGAATACTCGTCCTTCATCCCTGCATCATCCATCGCACGGATGAGCCGGTAGAAATACAGAAGAGCCACATGGTTTATGAAGCACTGTGCATCGATGGTCTCGTTGTCATGGGCATACAGCGGCTTCTTCACGACACTGTTCTTCATGTAGTCGAAGCAGTTCTCTATCTCCCATCGCTCCTTGTAGTCCAGATAGACTTCCTTCGCATTCCCCTCGAGGTTGCTCACGAACGAGAACACTCCTCTTCTCCTGTTGGAGAGGATGTCCTTGTCGGTGAGTGGAACCTCACCGTACTCCTTCTCCTGCCTCTCGGTGAAAAGCGAGTTGTATTCGGCCTTCCTGAAGTCGTCCTGGTAGATGAAGATCCTGTTGCCCCTGTCTCCCGTGGGGATGACCTTGTACCAGATGTTCCTTCCCTTGTAGGTGAAACGCCCGTCATAACGTCCGTCTCCATCATGCTCGTCGAACGAGGGAGGAATCATGGTCGTGTTCTCCTGCAATGGAAGTATGAAGCGCAGCTTCTTTTCCATCAGGTAGGACAGGTTCGCCTTGGAATAGAAGCCCTTGTCCGCGATGATGATCGCATCCAGGCAGCTGCAGCGCCTTATCGTCTCCACGAATGCCGCCTTGTCAACCATCCTTCCTGGAAGCACACGGTAGAACACGGGTGCCCGCGATGTCCTGTCGAAGACATACAGCAGCCTGTACTGGTCATGGTACTGCGCCCTGCTGTTGTACCCCTTTGTCACATGGCTGTCCGATGTGCTGCACATGATGGACGTCCCGTCGAATATGAGCTTGTGCCCCTTGCGACAGAAACCCCTCATGAAGTCCTCCATGGCATCCTGTCTCATGGATAGCTTCTCCAGCATACGCTTCACGGAGCTGTCACACACCCCTATGTCCGGATACACGTTGCTCAGCCAGGAATGTTCATAGTCGTACTTCATGGTCTTGCCCGTGCTGGAGAACACGAGGCGCAGAAGGGCATAGACCTCTATCTGCCGCCAGATGTCTGGAAACGAATACCTCAGAGCCTCTCCTATGTCAGCACCCAGCTGGCGCAGCGTCTCGACCGCCCCGTAATGCCTTACATGGCTCTCGGTTCCCGGTTGATGATATGTGTCGATGTAGTACTGGTTGGCGATGAATCCTTCTTCTGGAACGATCTTGCCTATGCACCTGCCGGTCGTCTTCTGGGGCCTCCTCTTGTTCTCGTCCCATCTGGACGAGATCTCATATACGTAGTAATGCCCTCCGATGAACCTTACTTCTGTTGCTTTGCCAAGCCATGTTGGCCTCATCTTCCTTATCTCTTCTGGAATAGCCATGGAACACCTCTTCTATTACCGTAATATCACGTTAATATCGAGGATTTTGCAAGCCTTTTCTATCGGCTAAATCCGTTATCTGAAGCATTCTGGCAGAGATCTTGCCCAATCTGGGGGTGTTTGAAGACAAGCGAAAAGGCCCATCGGAACCAGAGGACGGGCATTCGATGATGAATGATGGCGATTTAGCCGCCGT
The DNA here is from genome assembly GCA_944389105.1 of uncultured Spirochaetaceae bacterium. Classification (GTDB taxonomy): domain Bacteria; phylum Spirochaetota; class Spirochaetia; order Sphaerochaetales; family Sphaerochaetaceae; genus Ornithospirochaeta. Next base: position 35,975 of record CALXLD010000038.1, read on the forward strand.
TCCTATCGGCGTAATTCACGAGGAGTTTGTGTATAAACTGTGATGTTCCTTTCATTCATACATCGCCCCTTATAAGGCAGGATGAACCTTTTGCACATTTATCCGGGTATGAAAGGAAGAAGATATTCAGAGCATTTGCCAGATTCGTAGAACTACTTCCAATTACCTATACGACTTTCCAAGTAACCAAAACTATCTATCAGAACAACAAACAAATAGAAGTAACTTTTGAACATCAGATAAGGAATTTCATAGAGGAAAGGCTTGAATACTTTCAGGGATTCGAGAAGATTGTCGTGTATTATGACTGCGGTCAGTCCTTCATAAGCCGTATTCTAAGAGGTACATTAGGAAAGATATTAGGCAGCAGAATGGATTTCCGTACAGCTTATCAGAAAGACTACAGACTCCTGCAAGTTGCTGATTATATCTGCACTTTGGAGCAATCCAAAGTCAGATGGGATAATGATAATCCAACCAAGTCAGAGCAGGTGTTCTTCCTCTCTAGGCAGAAGTTCTTACAGAACTACTATCGAAAGATAGTCAAGAAACATATCTGAAGACCGTAATCACCCTCCCCATTTTTCTCTGATATGCATTTCTGAAAGTTCAGTCTTTTCTGGTTCCTCCACTGAAGCCATTCTCCAGCAGCTTCTCGCTGCTTGTTCCCAACGCTGCGGCAAGGACTGCGACTGGAAAGGCGCAGTGCATATCGCTTTTCTGGGGCTTCATTGTGCTGATTCCCACTGCATTCATCCTCTCATTCCTCTTCGGAATGGCAGGTGTGTGGTGCGTCTATCCTGCATCGGAGGGCATCGTCGCGATCATCGGTGCGTTGACGCTTGGAAGAAGCCATGGACTGTAGGATCATCCCGCAGTCCATGGCGTGGGTCTTCATTTCCTTCTTATCGTGAGCTTGTAGAGCTTTCCCTGCTGGATGGAGTAGGTGCGTGCGAAGTTCGTCATATTCAGGGCAAGTCCCAGAAACAGCGCCACTTCGCGGTAGAGCAGAGGCTCGCCGTAGCCTACATCCCCATATGTCCTGCAGAACTTGACGGGAGCGGAGAACACGACATTGCCTTCATCGTCCTCCAAGGTCGTGTCCAGCATCGAATAGAGCTCGAATCCTGCCTTCGAGAACTCCTTGTTCGGGATGTTCGTCGTCAGGATGCCGAAGTCGTTGTCCTTGCTTCCAGATGCGTAGCCCTGGACGAATCCATCCTCGACTGTGTAGGGAGGGATATCGTACTTCACGATCTCATCGGTGCTGTATTCCGGCCCGACCTCCTCGAAGGAGATGATTCCGGAAGCGAGGCGGGCTGCGGTGTATGAGAATACGTCGCGGCCATGGAAGACATCGACATCCTCGCTGTCCGGGTAGCGATTGAACGACATGTCTATCTCCCTGATGGCCTTGATGCCATAGAGCATCGCTACCTTCGTGAGCGTACCGTTGTCCGGGGTCACGATGTATGATCCGTTTTCCGTCAGCGCAACAGAGCCTTTCCTCTTCGTTCCAACGCCTGGATCCACGACGGAGACGAACACCGTCCCATCCGGCCAGCATGGAAGCGCCAGCGACAGGCAGTCCGATGCCTGCGTTATGCAGAAAGGCGTGATGATGTGGCTGATGTCGTAGATCTCGAGATCGCTGTCGACCTTCTTCACTACTCCATGCATGCAGCTTACGAGTGCGGAGTCGATGCCGAAATCCGATTGCATTACGATCGATGGCTTCTTCATATCATTCTCCTTTCTTCGTGAAGCTTATAGTCCATTCCGGACCTGAGCCGAATGTGTATGCATCGCAGATGTTGTTGAAGTTCCTCGCAATCTGCAGCGTCAGCGTCTCGCTGATCATGGCGAAGATCTCATTGCGCTCCACATAGCCGAAGCTCTTCTCGTATCTGATCGCCTGATCGAATACCGTGTCTTCGCCGTGCTTCACGACGCATCTGACCCAATCCCCATACCTGACGCCGATCTCACCGATCATCTCATGGGGGATATTGCTGCAGATGAGGCCGAAGTGCCTGTCGGCCGATTCAAGCATGCCGGTCACCGTTCCATCGACGACCTTCGGTTCGATCATCTCGTGGACGATGATCTCTGCAGGATCATATGCAGGACCAACCTCTTCGTACGTGATCTTCCCTGAGGCGAACTTCGCAGCGCAGTAGGCGAAGAGATCGCGGCCATGGAAGATCGAGCACGCCTTCGTCTGAACGAGCCTGTTGCGCTCCTCGTCGATCGTCCTGACCTCATCGATTCCGATGTATTTTGCTAGATGGGTCAATGTGCCGTTGTCTGGTGTCACGACGTAGCTGCCGTTGCTGAGCTTCGCGACCGAGGCCCTTCTATCCGTGCCGACGCCTGGATCCACCACCGAGATGAAGATAGTGCCTGCAGGCCAGAACGGCACCGTGTAATAGAGGCAGAACGAAGCTTCATAGGTATCGAATGGAGTCACGTCATGATTGAGCTCGAATGTCGTAAGATCCGGATCTACATCATGGATCACTCCTTCCATCGTCGCTACTGCTATTCCTTTTCCAAAATCCGTTTGGATGACTATGAATGGCTTCCTTTTCTCCATTTCTCATTTCCTCCTTTCCTCGAGAATGGTACATATCTCAGCCATCTTCTCCTTGCTGAGTGGTGATAAGGACATCGCTATGGCTGAGATGATCATGAATATGCCAGGAAGAAGCGTGAACATGTTGTCGATCGATGACAGCGCACTCTGCGTTTGAACGGCAGCCTCCGCATCGAACCCGCTGTGCTGGAGCATGAGCCCCATTACAAGGGAGGCCACGGCTCCGCCGAGCTTGAGCAGGAATGAATAGAATGACATATGCACTCCATCCTTCCTCACACCAGTCTTCGCCTCATCGTAGTCGATGCAGTCGTAGACGAGATTGAAGATGAACATCCAGTAGCATGCCGTTCCGATGGCGACGAGCACAGCGTATAAGATAGCTGCTGTGAGACTTCCAAGTCCTATGAAGCGGGTTGCGACCATAACAGCACCAGAGAGTCCCAGACATGCCACATAGAGCTTCTTCTTGTCCCACGAAAGGCCGAGCTTGACGAAGAGCGGGATGGTGACGATTGATACGACTGTGTTTGATAGGAAGAGAGCGCTTGCAGATGTTTCGGTAAGGCCCATCCTGTAGATTACATAGTACATCAGATTGGCATTGTAGAATGCAGTGTAGACATTGAAGCAGAGCGCCGCGCAGATGAGGAGGATGTATGGCTTGTTCTTCATCACCTGGCCGATCTGGGAGAACAGCGTGCGGAATGATTCCGATTCAGGAGCTGTGTCCATGGGTTCGCAGCCTCTTGTGATCCTCCACGACAGCAGTATCGTCGCGATTACGATCACGCAGAGGAAGATTGCCGCCGTGTTCCATGCACTCGCCTCCGAGATGCCTGCTGCAACGAGCTTGCCGACCATGAAAGTGACGACGGTGCCGCAGAAGAAGTTGCCGATGAATGAGAACACCTGTCTGATGCCTGCAAGCTTGGTGCGGTCGTCATCGGTGCGGCAGATGATCGATCCAAGGGAGTAGTAGGGGATGTTGAACCATGTGTACGCGGTCCAGAAGACGAGTACAAGCACGAGGTAGTAGATGTTCTTCACGGTAACCGAGGCATCGATCTTGGTGAAGAGCAGTACGATCGATACTCCAAGCGGTATGGAAGATGCCAGTATCATCGGGCGCCTCCTGCCATACTTGCAGCGCGAGATGTCCACCGTGATTCCGCAGATGGGGTCGGTGACGGCATCCCATGCGATCGCGATGGAGATGATCACGCCGCTCATCGCCGGGGATATTCCTGCGATCGTCGTGAGATAGAACGAAAGAAAGCTGTAGATGAAGCCATATGCCGTGTAATCGCCGCAGGCTCCAATCGAGTAGCCAATCAGCTTCCCGAGCGGAAGCGATCCCGTATCCTTGCTCATTGATCCTCCTTTTCCGGTGCCATGATGCACCAGGTACCTATATCCACAAAGCCTGAATCGGCGAATAGGTTCTCATCGCCGGAGGTGAATACCTCCAGCTTCTTGCCCGCAGCCGCATAGATGCTCGAAAGTGCAGATACCAATGCATGGGCGACGCCCTGATGCCTGTGGTCTGGCCGGACGCAAAGCCCTCCGACCATTGCGGTCATGCCATTGTCTCCGGCGCTGTTTATATGCGCGAAGATACCTTCTGAGTCCTCAGTGAAGAGATGGATTCCATCATCCGTCTCGATACGCTCCCTGATCATCTCTTCTGAATAGAGGTCCTTGAGCCCTTCCTCCATCGAAAGGAATCCGTATATCCTCCCAGCATCCTCAGCTTTTGCCACGGTATATGAGATTTGTGCAGGTGCGATTACGCCTTCAGCTATCATCAGCCGCTTCGTGGTCCTCTTCCATCCTGAGCCGATCTCCAGCGTCTCGATGTCTTCAGGCAGACCCATTATCGCGGTGATTCCGCAGTCGGATACGAGCCTTGTCAGATCTTGGCCTTGGATTCCGACCTTTCCGGCGGCTATGAGGGTCCCGTGGAATCTGAGGAGCAGCCCGCCATCGGATATCAGGAAAAAATGATTGTCGGATTCGACGCCGTAATGCTCAAGATCCGCCAGCATGAAAGGGTCGGTTCCTCCACGCGATGCCAAGAACGACCTGATCAGCTCCTCATCTTTCCCTGATGCTCTCCTCATCTAAGCTCTCCTTGAAAAGGTGTACAAGATATCAACTTGTTCAACAAGTAAGATTCTATGGGAGGTTCTCCGATCTGTCAAATTGATTTTCTTGGAGATTCGATGCCTTGGTGCTATCCTTAGGGAAGAAACGAGATGGCAGGCAAGGTAGAAGAAGGAAGGATCCCAGCTTATTTGGGCATATACAACAGGTTATATACGGATATCATCAGCGGGCTTTATGATGAAGCCAGAATACTTCCCGGCGAGAATGTGCTTGCGCAGAAGTATGGTGTGAGCCGCAACACGCTTCGCCAGGCCTTGGCCATATTGATGGAGGATGGCCTTATAAGGCGCAGTCAGGGCAGGGAGACCGAAATAGTCCCACGCCGTTCCAGCTGTGTGGTCTCCCGCAAGGCCAATCCTCTTGTTACACAAGCGAAGGAGAAGATCGAGAGGATCGAGAGCGTCTACAATTTCGGTCTTCCTACGGATATAGCTAAGGAGAAGCTCCATCTTACGGATAGCGCGGTCGTGCTGGCTGTGGACAGCGTATACTTCACCTCTTCCGGCGCCGTAGGCTATTCTTTCGTGCAGGTGCCTGTGAACATACTCGAGCGCATCGGTAAGAACATAAGGGAGTCAGGTGCGGTCGAAGCCTTGGTCTCCTCCGATATCTTCTCCATATCCGAGCACTGGGACTATATGATCCGACTTGTGAAGGCGAACAGCACCGAAGCTAAGTTCCTCCGCGTGGATGAGGATACGGACCTCCTTCTCTTCGAGCTGATCCTCTCCGACAGCAATGGCAGCATCGCCAGATGCAAGCTCTACTTCCTTCCACAGCACTATGCTCTTGTATTCCATGTCTGATAAGTTGGCATGATCCGTGGCCTGCGGCGTATAGCAGGTATGGAAGCATATGATACTATAGTCGACGATATGAGGGAGATAACCACGGATTCGGCGGATTTCGAGCATATCAGGAAGCACAATCTGCTGTATGTCGACAAGACGATGTACGCTTATGAGCTGATCAGGTCGGAAGCGCGGCGCTTCTTCTTCCTTTCGCGTCCGCGGAGGTATGGGAAATCGCTGTTCTGCTCCACGCTGCATGCGATCTTCGACGGCAGACGCGACCTGTTCACTGGATTGCATATCGCAGAGCATACGGATTATGAACTAACCCCCTGAAGGTAGACACCACCAGACCTTCTTTTAAGCTATATTATAAGCTTTGCATCTTCAAGTTCCTCTAGCTTTAGATTCCTGAATTCAACAGGTGACATATATCCCAGTTTCTTCTGAATCCTCTTGTTGTTGTACCAGCCA
>CALXLD010000039.1 GCA_944389105.1 uncultured Spirochaetaceae bacterium
TCAAGGCCATAACCGGATCCGCTGCTGATATCTTCGTCCCTTCTGTGACATTCTCGATCATCGCCAAGGAGAATGGCCGGATGGAGTTCAGCCTGATAGGCGGGCCGTCGGATGCAATCGTTGAGATCCATGTGTAAAAGAAAACAGGATAGAGAAGGTCATTTGCCAACCATCCATCCTGAATGAATGAGTAAGATATCGGTATATAGAACAATATATATTTACACAGAAATCTTTATAGTGATATCGCGGGGTGGGAGAAGAGGATTACCCATTTCCCTCTGTAGTCTTCAGGAAAGCTTATTTCTTCCTGGGTTGTCACTGCTTTGAAAGCCGGAGCTTTGTCACCGATAAGCGGCATCTGTATTCTTTCTTCCATAGTGTATCTCCTTGAGTTAGCTATTGCTAACTCAAATATAATGAAAATGTCCAGAACCGTCCAGCAAAAACACTCTCCATTGAAAACGTGCTGTTATAGAATTGTTGCGAAAAACCCATTTACCTGCCGATGGGATGAAAGCAGATTCAGAATGCGATGACGGAATGCCTGCCATCAATCCATAGTTTAGCCTTTAGTGTGGTGAATCTGATTAGGCAGTAGTTTTCATCATGCACTCCATCTGGATAGTAGTGGATGAAAAAGTCCTTCCAGTACCGCCTGAGCATATCTTCTTCCGCAATGATTTCAGCAAAGCCTATAAGGCTTGCGCTGTCGGCTTCCCTGACGAAAGAGATTCCAGCCTTTGGATTCAAGAGGATGTGCCCGGCCTTCGCAGATGTGCGATATGTAGTCATCCATATTTCACTTATCCCGTCATGCGAGATGACATCGATGGCGACAGGGCGGGGAAATCCCTCATCATTGATGGTTGAGAGGGTGACATAGCCACATCGATCAAGAATCCAGGAAGCCTTATCCTCATCATTCATCCAGCGTTTTAGTGAAGGGTCAGCAATCGGGCTGCAGATAAAGAGGCCGTCCTTATAGCAGTGTATGCAGTAGTCCTCATTTCTGTGTCCGTCTCCGTGTGTACCAAGCAGCTCCAGCGAATCGATGACCATGCCGCAGCTCTGGCAGATATGTTTCCCTTCCATAGCCAAATGATAGCATAGCTTGAGAGTCATTTACATAATCCTTTCAGGTTCGCCGAGCTGTGTGCGGACATAATCCTCATAAGTTTCCGCCCTCCTGATGCAGGATATGCTGTCATCCTGGTTAATCAGGAATTCTGCATGTCTCAGTTTCGCATTGTAGTTGAATCCCATAGCGTGTCCATGTGCTCCTGTGTCATGGATGGCAATGAGATCTCCTCTGCATATCTCTGGAAGAGCCCTGTCTATCGCGAATTTGTCATTGTTCTCACATAGAGAACCCGTCACGTCATAAACATGGTCCTTTTCCTCGTCTTCCTTGCCGATTGCTGTAATATGATGGTAGGCACCGTATAATGCAGGACGCATCAGGTCCGACATGCATGCATCAAGGCCGACATAATCCTTGTATTTGTGAGTGACGTGCCTGACTCTGGAAATAAGCCATCCGTAAGGCCCTGTAATACATCGCCCGCATTCAAATGACAGCTTCAGCGGTGTTCTGACCATCTTGCCGTATAGTTCCTTTATCCTCATGCTGAGGCTTGTGAAGGAGACTCTGTCATCTCCTTCTCTGTATGGAATACCTATGCCTCCGCCAAGATCGATCTGTTCAATCTGTATTCCAGTGTTATCCCAGATTTCATTTACAAGGTTAAAGAGCATCCTTGCGGTCTCCACAATGTAATCTTCATTGAGAGTATTGGATGCTACCATAGTATGCAGCATGAAATGCTTAGCACCATTGTCTCTTGCAATTCTGTAGCAATCCAGTATCTGAGAATGCGTTACGCCGTATTTTGCTTCGACAGGGTTACCTATTATCGTATTACCCGTTCTCTCGTTTCCAGGGTTGTATCTGAATGAGATTGTCTCAGGAAGCCTTCCGCAGACCCTGATAACATCATCTATATACGTGATGTCATCAAGATTCATGATAACTCCCATATTGAATGCTTGCAGAAACTCCTCGTCAGCTGTGTCGTTTGAAGAGAACATGATTTTCTCCGGAGGTATTCCGGCTTCATAGGCAAGTCTCAGCTCCGGGCCTGATGAACAGTCCGCTCCAAAGCCGCATTCCTTTAAAAGCCGGAGTATGTTTATGTTCGGAAGGGCTTTAACTGCAAAGTAGTTAATAAATCCATCTGACCAGGAAAAGGCTTTCATCATATCTTCAGCATTCTTTCTGATTGCTCTGCCATCATAGATATGAAAAGGAGTACCTGCACGTCTTGCGAGTTCTTCTATTCTCTGGCTTTCAGCTGGAAGTTCCTTTTTCGTCATAGATTCTCCTTTATTGAGGAAACAGCTTTTTCTATATCTTCCCTATGTCCATATGATGAAATCCTTACATAACCTTCACCTGCTTTTCCGAATCCCGAGCCAGGTGTTACCGCAACATGTGCTTTTTCCAGAAGAAAGTCAAAGAAATCCCAGCTTGTCATCCTGTCAGGGCATTCTGCCCATATATATGGGCTATCAATACCACCATAGATATTAAGTCCGGATGTGCTTAGTCCTTCCCGTATTATTCTGGCATTTTCCTTGTAGTACTCAACAAGGGAGCGGCACTCCTTCCTTCCCTGAGGTGATAATGCAGCTATTCCTCCCTGCTGTGCGATGTTGGAGGCTCCGTTGAAGAATGTGCATTGCCTTCTATTCCATAGCTTATGAATTATTCCTTTTTCGGAATTTTCAGATTTAAGAGCTTCTGGAACTATAGTCCATCCAAGCCGTATGCCTGTGAATCCCGCATTCTTTGAGAATGAACCAATTTCTATGGCTACCTCTTCAGCTCCATCAATTTCATAGATTGAATGTGGAATGCCTTTTGTCTCTATATAATCGGAATAGGCACTGTCGAAGATTATGATTGCGTTTTCCCTGTGGGCATAATCGACGAAAGCTCTTAGCTCCTCCTTTGTTGCCGCCGCTCCTGTTGGATTATTAGGAAAACAGAGATAAACAAGATCAGCATGAACTTCTGGAGGAGTGGCCACGAAGCCATTTGAGGCATCAGAGGGCATATACACAATACCGTTATAGCAGTCATTTTCCGTGCTATAGCATCCTGTATGTCCCCCAGCTACATTTGAGTCGACATAGACAGGGTAAGCCGGGTCCTGTATTGCAGGAATCGAGGATCTGCTGAATATCGACTGTATGTTTGCCGCATCGCTTTTTGCTCCATCGGAGATGAAGAAGTCCGAAGGGGAGAGCATGACTCCATATTCATTCTCATAGTGGGAAGCAAGCGCATTCCGCAATGCAGTGTCGCCCTGTTCATCTCCGTATCCTGTGTATGTATTTCTATCAGTCAGGAGATCTATCTTCTTATGCATTGCCTCTGCAATTGATGGAGTTATTGCTTCTGTAGTGTTGCCGATGCTGAGCTTCATTACGCTCACACCCTCATTCCTTTCCTGCCAGATTCTGATCCGTCTTGCTACTTCCGGAAACAGATAGCCGGACTGCAGATTCAGAAAATCATCATTTACCCTTGCCATCAGACAGCTCCCTCCTTTATATCCTCTGCCATTCTGTCGATAATGGAAAAAAGCAGTGTTCTGTGTTCTTCGGATTCCAATGGGCACATCGGCAATCTGAAGGATTCCCTGCACCATCCCATCCTTGCCATTGCTGTCTTTATCGGTATTGGATTTGTTTCTATGAAGCAGGCCGAGAAGAATGGTGCAAACCATGTCCCAAGAGCATCCGCTTCAGCCCAGTTCTTATCGAGTGCAGAATGGATCATCCTTACCATTTCATGTGGAAACAGGTTTGAGGCCACGGATATGACGCCATCGCCACCCATCTTTATGAGATCAAGGGCGAGGTTGTCATCTCCTGAAAGGACCATGAAGTCCTCACTGGTTGACTCGATGACATTCCTCATCTGCTCAAGCGAGCCGGAAGCTTCCTTTATTGCCACGATATTGCTGCAGTCGTTTTCAAGCCTTTCCAGTGTTTCCGTTTCAAGATTGACTCCTGTTCTTCCTTTTATGTTGTAGAGGATGCAAGGGATCTTCACCGAGTCAGCAATCGCCTTGAAATGCAGATACAGCCCTTTCTGTGTCGGCTTGTTGTAATATGGATTGACAAGAAGGACGGCATCTGCACCGGAATCTTCAGCATGCTGTGATAATCTTATAGCTTCAGTTGTGGCATTCGATCCTGTGCCGGCGATTACAGGAACTCTTCCTGCGGCGTATTTTACAGCCTGTGCAATAACCCTGTCATGTTCCTCATGGGACAGGGTGGGGCTTTCTCCTGTTGTCCCGCACGGTACAAGTCCATCTATACCGGCTTCTATCTGCTGGTTCACGATTCTTTCCAGTGCCTGATAGTCCACGGTCCCGATATCTGTGAATGGTGTGATAAGCGCGGTGTAAATACCTCTGTATCTATGCATTACGTCCTCCTATGGAATCTGAAATGAAATCATCCATCGTGTATAACCCCGGTGCCTGGCGGATCAGCCAGAGCGCGGCCTTCAGAGCGCCATCTGCGAACCCTTCCCTGGTCCTTGCTGTGTGTCTTATTTCTATTGTGTCAGCCGGACTGTCGATGGTTATCGTGTGGATACCTGGAATATAGCCAACTCTTTCCGATGTTATATTCAGAAGGTCCTTTTCTTCTGTATTTCCGGATATGCCAAGCTGCAGTCCTTTTTTTCGGTCTACTGTTCTCAGTATCTTTTCAGCTGCCATAAGCGCAGTTCCTGATGGTGCATCCTTCTTTTCCCGGTGATGTATTTCATTTATTGAGATGTCAAAAGAGGAAAGTGGATTTATAAGCTCTCCGGCTCTCTCCACAAGCTTAAGAAATAACGCAACTCCAATTGAGAAGTTCCCGGAATAAATAAGCCGTGCATTATTGCAGCAGACAGTTTTTCTTATTTCCGGAAGCAGGTCGAGCCATCCCGTTGTTCCGATTACAGCAGGGATTCCATTCTCTGCATATATCCGGATATTTTCTGCCACCGCAGAAGGTGAGGAGAAATCTACAGCTGCATCAGCTGTATCCAGAGCTTCCCGTGAAAGTGTTCCTGATGTTATTTCCTTTTCTTCTGCCGCTGGATCTATTATTGCGGAAACTTCAATACCGCATTCCGGGGCAAGGTTTTTTATGATCCTTCCCATCTTTCCATAACCGACTATAGCTATTCTCATATCCACCTCTTGTGGAGAAGAATAGCTAAAAATAACAAATAAGTCTATATAATAACAAAACGTTATTATTATAACAAATTAGTCTTTTGATTTTGCAAATATGAAGAGTTTCCCAGCTATATAATTGCAAAGGCCCATTGCAAGATTTGATATAAATTTCCAGAGTGTATGATTCAGAGAAAGGAGGTCTACGGCGATGAACATTATGATTATGTCGAGAAGGCCGCTTGCTGCACGGCAGAGATAGAAATAGAGCAGTTCGGATAGTATCGTGTGCTTGCTTTTACGCCCTTTCTCTCTGAAAACTATGTATTTGTTAGTGAAGAATGCAAATGTTACAGCTGTAAACCAGGCAAGGATGACAGCTGGGGTATTAGGCAGCTTCAGGGATGAATAGAAAAGCTCGTAGCTCAGCATGTTTACAGCTGTAGCCATCGCTCCGAATACGCAGTAAATGAAGAAATCTTTCTGAATCCTTAAACCCATGATAGAAATTATACTTAGATTGTGTTCTTCTTGGATACAGTTTTGATTGCGGTCTTCACATAGTCGAGGAAAGCCAGTGCCGTCGGACCCAGCGTATGCTGTGTGCTGATTATTGCGGAGATTGGAAAACTTATTTCGGGTTCAATATCCAGTATCCTCAATCCAGCAAGCTGCGGTATTTCGGATTTTAGCACGATGGCTGCTCCGAAGTTTCTGGCAGCAAGTCCTGCTAATACCGGAGCTTTCTCACTTTCATATGCTATGTATGGCTTCACACCAGCTTCTTCGAATGCTTTTTCGATGATATCCCGCAGTCCTGCGCCTTCCGTATACTGCAGAAATGGATATCGTGCTAATTCCTTCATGCTTACTTTGCTTTGTGCAGCAAGAGGGTGGGTTGCTGATACAGCTGTAGAAAGAGGCAGCGAGAACAACTCTGCAGCAGAGTATTCCTCTCCGATTCTGTCTGCAGGAGCGAATACGATATCCAGCTGTGAGCTCTCCAGCCTAGCCAGAAGATCTGCTGTTCGCCCAGAGGAGAAGGAGAATGCCGCATTCGGATACTGTGCTGAATAATATGAAGCAAGCGAATGTACTATATCTGTTCCAAGTACCCTGAGAAAACCTAGCCTCACGCTTCTTTTTCCTTCTGCTTCCAGTTTTATCCAAATATCAGCAAGAAGACTCCAAGCCGCAGCATGCAGTTCCAGAGGTGATGGAGACTGCTGTTTATTTTTTTGTTTGTATCATTGATGAAGCTGAGCCACAATAATATATAAGGTGGTTTCTTTTATGAGAAAAATTCTTACTGCTGTGGTATGCATCCTGGCTTTATCTTTTCCGCTTGCTGCCACCGCTGAACTGACAAGAGCTGATCTTGCAGATGAGCTTGTCTCGGTTTTCGGACTGGAGGATGAAGGCATCCTCTATTTCAGTGATAACGGAGATATTCCGAATACATCTTCTGTTGCGAAGGCTGTGAGAGCTGGGCTTATGGAAGCTGATCCAGATGGTGCTTTCAATCCGGGGAGAATCGTGGAATCCTCTGAATATGATGCGCTTTTTGCAAAGCTTGGGGTTCAGTCATTAGAGGATCTTGATGACCGTATCGTTAAAGGCAATTCCGATTTCTATACAGACGCAGCTTCTGAGAATCTTGTTTATGGTGGAAATATCGTAATCCATGAAAGTGCTGGAGACGCAATTCTCCAGAACTGCGTTGTGCTTGGGAATGTTTATTCTTATGGAGATCGTTCTATTTCCTTCTCGTCCAGTGCAAGAGTTCTTGAAACAAAAGAAAGAGCAGCAATAACGCTCGGAGAGAAGGCAGATCTGGAATATCTTTTCGTATGGGGCGATGATTCTTCTGTCACGCTCGATGGCGCTACAGTTGGTACTCTTGCCGTTTATGGAAAGAATGTCAGTGTTGAAGGCGAGGGGACGATCGGAAGAATCAGGGCAAATGGAGATGGTCTTGTCTCAGCTGTAATTCCTGAATCCGTTACTGTCGGCGATTCTGTAAGCACGGCTGGATTGCCGGTAATTGGCAATGAAGTAGCAGATCCATCGCTTTCAGGTCCTGCGGAGAGTCCTGATAAGGATAAGATAATTTCCATAGGAAAGGAAATTCCTGTCGTGAAGGAAATTCCTTCCGATGAGGGCGTTACGTTCCATGATGGTCCTATAGAGCTGTCCCATCCGTTCTCAAGCATGTACTGCTCAACAGGTCATGTCGATATCTCGGAGTATGGATACATAGAGAAGGAATTCCTGATTTATGGAAATGCAAATGTATATAATCTCTATCCAAATGATGTCCCATATGCGGTAAGCTACGATAATCCTTACTGTACTCGTCTGCTTGTCAGATACCCGGATCCTGCCGTAAAGGAATTCTCCGGCAATGTTGTATTCGATATCCTCAATGCTTCGAGTGCAGTAGATCTTGAGGATTTCTGGCGCAGAGGCTGGGATTATATAATGGAGTCAGGCGACGCATATGTAGGAATTACAAGCCAGAGCGGAGCTGCCGATGCTCTTAAGAAATTCGACGCTGAGCGCTATGCTGATATAAACTGGATGGCAGGCGGTGTTGCTGAGGATGGCCTTTTCTTCGATATGCTCACCCAGATGGGCAATTTGATAAAGAGCCATAGCGAGCTCATATTCCCTGAATCATTTGATGTAAGGAATCTCATCCTTACAGGACAATCCTGGTCCGGTGATTACATAAATACTTATCTGAGTGTGTTCTATGATTATTTCACCGCAGATGGCCCTCTCTTTGATGCTTATCTTGCATTAGTCAATCCTGCTGAGACATTTATAGCTACAGGTGTTGCCGGCCCTGTAAGGTCGTTCATAACTCCGGATGAGCCTTATATTTCGATAATGAGCCAAGGAGAGCATTACTTTGGAAGCTATGGATCCTGGTATCTTGATTTTGAGTACACTAGGATGCCGGATACGGAGACAACAAGGTTTTATGAAGTTGCTGGTGCCGGACACTCTGATCCTACTTCTCCGATAATCCCGAACAGCAGCGAGATCGAGAAAGCCAATGGAGCGGGAAGACCTCCGAAGGAGTATAATGTTCCTGAACAGCCGAGCGATCTTCAGCTTGATGAGGTTATCAGGGGTGCTATTGATAACATCAAGATCTGGCTGGATGAGGGAATTCCTGCACCATCAGCAGATACTCACTGGCTTGAATACAGAACTGTTGTTGATTCATTTGTAGGTGCGATGCCGGAGTGTGTTCTGGATGAGAACGGCAATGCTCTGGGAGGAATAAGGATGCCTCAGATGGAAGCTCCTATTGCAATGTATAAGCCATTCAGGAATGATTCATCAACAACAGATGGAAGTATGATCATGTTCTCTTCTGAAAAGCTTTCGGAGATGTATCCTGCTGGATACGCAGAGTATAAGGCAGCCTTTGATAAAGCAGCTCTTACTCTGTTTGAGAATCGGTATATCACCGAAGAAGATTATCAGGCTCTTATCAGCGATAACAGTGCTATGGAGCTTTTTGATTAAATTCGCCTCTCCCCCTGATTATTCCTTCAGGGGGAGATTATATTTATATGGCATCTTATGTGGGATTTATCTGCTTCTGGAAGGCACTTCAGCTTCTTTTCCCTATGAAAATTCCTTTGCAGAAGAAAGCGATGTATAAATTTCTATCGATTATTTTTTATTTATAACTAAATTTAGGTACTATTTTCTGAAAAAAAGCTTCTTTATTCTGCCATTTGTTGCAATTTGTTCCATTTCATTTCTGTAAGCTGTGTTAAGATAGTGATATGGAGAGGTAAGCCTTGGAAAAGAACTGTGCAATCGAAATGAAGGGAATTACCAAGCGTTTCGGACAGGTCGTTGCTAATGACAGCATTGATCTTCAGATCAATCGTGGCGAGGTACTTGCTCTGCTTGGAGAGAACGGCAGCGGTAAAACCACTCTAATGAACATGCTTTCCGGGATTTATCAGCCGGATGAGGGAGAAATCCTCAAGGATGGGAAGACAATCTATATCCGCTCTCCTCGTGAAGCCTATGAATATGGCATAGGTATGATTCATCAGCACTACAAGCTTGTGGAGGTCTTTACATCAACTCAGAACATAATACTTGGGCTGAATGATGGACGTATGGATCTTAAAGCTGCAGAGAATAAGGTTAATGAAATCTGTGACAGATATGGATTTGAAATAGATGCCTCTGAAAAAGTCTATGATATGTCAGTATCGCAGAAGCAGACTGTAGAGATAGTCAAAGTGCTTTATCGTGGTGCTGATATCCTTATTCTTGATGAACCGACAGCTGTTCTTACTCCGCAGGAGACGAAGAAGCTTTTTGCTGTCCTCCGGAATATGAAAGCAGATGGAAAGGCTATTGTAATCATTACCCATAAACTGAACGAGGTAATGGAAGTTTCCGATAAGGTAACAGTTCTTCGCAAGGGAAAGTTCATCGGGACTGTGAAAACCTCCGAGACTAATCCCCAGGCACTTACTGATATGATGGTTGGTCATGCTGTATCGCTGAATATAGACAGGCCGCTTTATCCGGATCCCAGGAAGAAGATGATCATAGAGAATCTTACCTGCGTTGACGAGGAAGGAGTGAAGAAGCTTGATTCTGTATCATTTACAGCGAATACCGGAGAGATTCTTGGTGTTGCCGGTATATCCGGGTCGGGGCAGAAGGAACTTCTTGAAGCTATTACAGGTCTCTATCCTGTAAAGGAAGGAAGTGTAAGGTTCATTAAGTCCGATGGAAGCGAAGTTGAGCTTGTCGGTCTTACTCCTAAGAAGATAAGGCAGACAGGTGTAGGAATGGCTTTCGTCCCTGAAGACCGTCTTGGAATGGGTCTTGTAGGGTCAATGGGAATGACAGGAAATATGCTTCTCCGGTCATGGAAGAAGGGTAAAGGTGCTCTCATCCATAAGAAAGAGCCTGAGGCCCTTGCCAATAAAGTCATGGAGGAGCTGGATGTCATCACACCTGGCGTGAATTATCCTGTGAGAAGACTTTCTGGCGGAAATGTCCAGAAGGTCCTTGTTGGAAGGGAGATTGCAAGTGAACCTGAAGTTCTGATGACTGCTTACGCTGTCCGAGGTCTGGATATAAACACATCATATACAATCTACAATCTCCTTACAGAGCAGAAGATGAAAGGCGTTGCCGTTCTGTACGTTGGGGAGGATCTCGATGTCCTTCTTGAGCTGGCAGACAGAATCCTTGTTCTTTGCGGTGGACAGGTTGCTGGAGTTGTTGATGCAAGAACGACCACAAAGGAGGAAATCGGCCTTCTTATGACACAGTTTAATGCAAAGGAGGATGAGCGATGAGTGCAGAGAACAGAACTCCTTTTGTAAGACTTGCAAAGCGGACTGAGATGAGCCGCCGCAATATGTGGCTGATCCGTATCGGTTCGATTGTGATTGCTCTTATTCTCGGATGTCTTCCAATGCTTCTTACAGGAACGAACCCTATATCAGCATACGGTGTTATCATCCAGGGGTCGGTTTCAAGGCCGGTATATCTCAGGCAGACCATCAGGACTGCTATTCCGCTTCTTGGCTGCGCCCTTGCGATAGCACCCTGTTTCAAGATGCGGTTCTGGAATATCGGTGCAGAAGGGCAGATCACGATGGGGGCAGTATTTGCAACATATTTTGCGCTTTTCTGGTCCGGGAAGATACCGCATGTGGCTCTGCTTATCATAATGGCTGTATCTGGAGCTATCGCAGGAGGGATCTGGGCTCTCATCCCAGCATTCTTCAAGGCAAAGTGGAATACGAATGAAACCCTCTTCACGCTGATGATGAATTATATAGCAATCGGAATAGTTGCATGGCTGCAGGGCGGACCATGGGAAGGCAGAAAAGGTTCTCAGCTTATTCCTATGTTCTCTGATGAAGCCAGGCTTCCGGATGTCCTAGGCGTCAACTGCGGCTGGATTATTGTCCTGGTTCTTGTTGTCCTGATGTTCATCTATATGAATAAAACGAAGCAGGGGTATGAAATCGCAGTTATCGGAGACTCTGTGAATACCGCACGTTATGCGGGTATGAATGTCGGCTGGATAATGATGAGGACGATGTTCATTTCAGGTGCAATAAGCGGTCTTGTGGGTTTCATAATAGTTTCCGGTGCCAATTACACGCTTTACAGCGGTGTTGCTGATGGCGTTGGCTTTACGTCAATCACAGTTGCATGGCTTTCACAGCTTAATTCGTTTGCCATGATTGCGATTTCAATGATTCTTGCAATATTGGAGAAAGGATCCAACACACTTCAGACAAGGATGTCGGTTCCAGCTTCAATTGCAGATATAATCACTGGAATTCTTCTGTTCTGCATGCTCAGCTGCGAGTTCTTTATCAACTATAAGCTGATCTTCCGCCATAAGGGAAAGGAGGTGAATGGATGACAACTCTGATTACTCTTATTGTAGCCGCTGTTACTTTCGGAACTGTTCTTATGTATGGAACACTGGGTGAGATCCTCACGGAGAAATCAGGGAACCTCAATCTCGGTGTCGAAGGTATCATGTACATGGGCGGAGCATTTGGACTTGCAGGAGCTTTCTATTACGAGAAAGCTGCAGGAGCAGCTGCATCTGGGCCAGTTGCCATAACACTTGCAATACTTGCTGCTTTTGCCGCTGGATTCGCTGCTTCAGCAATCTACAGCTTCCTTACGATTACGCTTAGGGCAAATCAGAATGTTACAGGTCTTGCTCTTTCGATCTTCGGAACTGGGATCGGGCAGTTTGTCGGAGAGTTCATGCGTGTCAGCGAAGGCGGGTATGTTGCGCTGAGCAATCATCTGAAGGAAGCTTTTTCAGCAACGATCTTCCCTGGTTTCCTGATAAACATTCCTGTCATAGGAAGAATCCTGTTCTCGCATACTGTTTTCTTCTATCTGGCAATTGTGGTCGCCATACTTATGTTCCTCTTCCTGAAAAAGACGAGGTATGGAATGTATCTGACAGCTGTGGGTGAATCTCCGTCCACTTCGGATGCCGCAGGTATAAACATCACTAAATACAAGTATCTTGCGACTACGATCGGCGGCGGTATCTCTGCAATCGGCGGCATGGTCTATATCATGACAACAGCTGGATGCGTCTGGAACCATGAAGGACTTTCAGGAGTTGGCTGGCTTGCTGTTGCCCTTGTAATCTTCTGTATGTGGAGACCTCTTAACGCTATCTGGGGCTCAGTGCTCTTCGGAGCCATGATGATCATGTATCTGAGAGTTTCGATTCCGTTCATACCTACTGAGCTTTATAAGATACTTCCTTATATTGTCACAGTAATAGTTCTTGTTCTCACAAGCATGCGCAACAGCCGTGATAAGCAGCCTCCTGCATCGCTGGGAAACAATTACTTCAGGGAGGAGCGATAGGTGCCGGAAATGGCCGGCTTTTGATTTGGAAATATTGTTAATTTTTTCCTGTGAAAGAATTAGCAATTGCAGAATAAATTAGTTCTGTTACAATTAAATCGAGGTTTCCGATCATAGAAACCAATAAGGAGAGCGTAATGAAGAAATTATCGTTTGTTCTTATCGTGCTTGTTCTTCTCTCTGGATTCGCATTCGCATCCGGAAGCGGGGAGGCAGCAGCCGCAACTGACCCCAATACAGTAAAGGTAGGTCTTCTGTGTATCGGTGACGAAAACGACCAGGGATATACCTATAACTTTATCAGAGGAAGGGACGAGGCAACTGAGCTTCTCAAAGCTGATGGCATCAACGTCGAGTGGGTAACAAAGTACAACATCGGAGAGGATGCTACATGTATCGATGCTAATATCGAAGCAGCTGAAGAGGGATGCCAGATCATCATCAATAACAGCTACGGTTTTGAGCCATTCATGCTTGAAGTCGTTGACGACTATCCGGAAATCGAATTCATCAGCTGCACAAACTGCGCTTCTGCATTTGATGGAAGGGACAATACGCACAACGCATTTGCAAATATCTATGAAGGCAGATATATCGCGGGTGTTGTTGCTGGTATGAAGCTTCAGCAGATGATCGATGAAGGTCAGATTACTCCTGATCAGGCTGTTATCGGATATGTTGGTGCATATTCATTCGCAGAGGTTATTTCCGGCTTCACATCATACTTCCTCGGCGCAAGGTCAGTATGTCCATCAGTGACAATGAAGGTATCCTTCGTTGGTTCATGGTCTGATGCTACAGCTGAGTCCGATGCTGCTCTTGCTCTTGCAGATCAGGGATGTGTGATGATCTCTCAGCATTCCGACAATACAACTCCTGCAACAGCTGCACAGTCTCGCAATGTATTCCATACTGGATACAACAACGATATGACAGGTGTTGCTCCAAATGCTTCCCTCATTTCCACAAGAATTGACTGGGCTATCTACTTCTATGAGGCAATCAAGGCTTATGTAGAAGGAGAGGAGATTCCTCAGGACTGGTGCAAGGGAATGGCAGATGGCGCTGTTGTCATGACACAGCTTAATGAAGCTATCGCAGCTCCTGGGACAGCAGAGAAGATCGCAGAGGTCGAGGCAGCGATTGCCGATGGTTCTCTCCAGGTATTCGATACAAGTACATTCACAGTTGGTGGAGAGACTCTTACACATGCATTTGCTCTTGATACTGATGGTGATTTCACAGCAGATTCAGAGGAAGCTGTATACGATGGTGCATTCCATGAATCAGTATTCCAGTCTGCTCCATATTTCACAATCCAGATTGATGGTATTGAGTGGCTTAACGCAGCATACTGATAGATACTCTGACGAGTTTGTCCAGCTAGGTATTCCCTGGCTGGATTTTTTACGATGCAGCAGCTCTCTTTGCGCTGGTCTATCTGGATTATGCAAGGTCACATTTGTATAATGGCCTGAGAGATTGATGATTATGACATTGGATAACCTTAAAATAGGTGAGAGCGCGAAGCTTATCACTGTTTCCGGAGATGCTGCACTCCGTCGGCATTTCCTTGATATGGGACTTACTCCTGACACAATTGTTACACTCATTAAGAAAGCACCTATGGGGGATCCCCTGGAGATTTACGTAAGGGGCTATGAGCTGACGCTCAGGAAAGAGGATGCTGCACGGATTACATGTGAAAGGGCAGAGACTCCTAAGCCAAAGAAAACAGCAGTGCCCCATAAGATGATCCAGCATCCTCATGTTGGAGAATTCGAGACACATAAACCTAGTGATAAACCTCTGATTCCTGAGAGCCGTGGAATAGTCTTTGCGCTTGCAGGCAACCAGAACTGCGGGAAAACGACACTTTTTAATCAGCTGACAGGTTCGAATCAGCATGTTGGCAATTTCCCTGGTGTCACTGTTGACAGCAAATCTGGAAAGATCCGAGGGCATGAGGATGCTGAAGTTGTTGATCTTCCTGGAATCTATTCACTCTCCCCATATACAAATGAGGAAATTGTTTCCAGGGATTTCATTCTTAAAGGAAAGCCCGATGGCATAATCAACATCGTTGATGCGACGAATATAGAAAGAAACCTATACCTTACTATGCAGCTTATAGAGCTGGATGTTCCGATTGTAATAGCGCTGAACATGATGGATGAGGTGAGGGAGAATGGCGGAACCATCGATGTAAACCAGCTTGAGGAGAGCCTGGGGGTTGCTGTTGTACCTATTTCTGCTGCGAAGAATGAAGGTGTAGAGGAGCTTGTGAAGCATGCCATACATGTTGCACGCTTCAAGGAATCCCCGGGCCTGAAGGATTTCTGCCCAGCAGATGGAGAGGCAAAGGATGTTGCAATACATCGTTCGCTTCACGCAATAATGCACCTTATACAGGATCATGCAGAAAGAGCAGGACTTCCTGTCAGATTTGCTGCGTCCAAGCTGATAGAAGGGGATGCTCCGATAATGGCAGAACTTGCGCTGGATGAGAATGAAAAAGAAACCCTGGAGCATATTCTCCTGCAGCTTGAGACGGAAAGCGGAACTGACCGCGATGCAGCACTTGCCGATGCCCGTTTCAGGTTCATTGAGAGAATCTGCAGCGAGAGTGTGGTAAAACCTCATGAATCCAAGGAAAGAAGAAGATCGCTTAATGCTGACAAATTCCTTACTGGAAAGTTCACGGCAATTCCAGCATTCATCCTGATAATGGCGATTGTATTCTATCTGACATTCGGTCCTGTTGGATCTGTTCTCTCGGACCTGCTGTCATTCGGCATAGATAAGCTGACTGCTCTGGTAGATAACCTTCTTACATCTTATGGGCTGAATCCTATAGTGCATTCTCTTATTATAGATGGTGTCTTTGCCGGAGTCGGAAGCGTTCTATCTTTCCTCCCGATAATAGTCGTGCTTTTCTTCTTCCTGTCGATACTTGAGGATAGCGGTTATATGGCAAGGGTGTCCTTTGTCATGGATAAGCTTCTCAGAAAGATAGGGTTATCTGGACGGAGCTTTGTACCGATGCTTATTGGTTTTGGCTGTTCCGTCCCCGCAATTATGGCGACAAGAACTCTCTCATCTGAACGTGACAGGAAGATGACGATACTTCTTGTTCCGTTTATGTCATGTTCTGCAAAGCTGCCGATCTATGCGATGTTCACTTATGCATTCTTTCCTGATTATGGTGCTCTGGTGATGATTCTCCTTTACCTTATAGGGATTATCATGGGAATAGTTCTGTCCCTTATTCTCAAGCATACGGGATTCAAGGGTAACCCTGTTCCTTTTGTTCTGGAGCTTCCCAATTACAGGATGCCAAGTCCTCGTACAGTTATGCAGCTTATATGGGAGAAGACAAAGGATTTTGTCACAAGGGCATTTACTATCATCTTCGCGGCTTCCCTGATCATCTGGTTCCTGCAGAGCTTTGATATCAGGCTAAACCCTGTTTCCGATTCATCCAGCAGCATTCTTGCCGCAATAGGTTCTTTGATAGCACCTGTTTTCAGGCCGCTTGGTTTTGATGACTGGAGAATTTCCACAGCACTCATTACGGGATTTTCGGCAAAAGAAAGCGTAGTAAGTACTCTCACAGTTCTTCTTGGAGGTTCGGCTTCGGTGCTTGGAACGCTCTTTACGCCATTCACAGCCTTCGGATTCCTGATATTTACTCTTCTTTATACTCCTTGCGTTGCTGCAATAGCTACGGTGAAAAGGGAACTCGGAAGAAGGTGGGCCCTTGGGGTTGTGCTGCTTCAATGTGCAGTTGCCTGGATTGCATCATTTTTAGTGCACATTGTCGGAACGCTTTTCGGTTTTATCTGATAGTATTGCCTTTGAGCTCTTCTTTTTGCATATTCCAGATATGGAAAGGGAAGAGACAAAGAAGGCATTTGCTGAAGCTTTCAGGAAGCTTCAGACCTCAAATCCGCAGAGACGCATAACGGTAAAGGATATTGCCTCTGCTGCAGGTTATGACAGACATACGTTTTACTATCATTTCTCAGGTCTCAGCGATCTTTGTTCCTGGATTTTTGATATCAGGATATCGGAGCTTATTGCTGCCACCGGAGATAACTGGAAGCTTGTTATTCCAAGACTTGTCGAGTATGTTCACGAAGATAAATCATTTGTGCTTGCCTTATACCATTCTTCAAGCCGTGATGAGGTTGAGAAGCTGCTTGTGCAGAAAATCCTCGATCTTCTTGCGATGTATATGGAAAATGAGCCTGGCTTTTCAGGCGTAAGGGATGACCGGAAAAAGCTCATAGCAGAATTCCATGCAGGAGGAATTGTTGTCATTTTCTTCGAATGGCTCAGAAGCGGTATGGAAAAAAGCCCTGCAGATTTTACCGCAGAGCTTATATCAATAGTCAGAAGAAGCCTGGAGAGCTTCCAGGAATTATGATTCCTGACCAAGCGGAATCGGCTTGATTTTGCTTCTGTAGATGTGAATATAGAAAAGAATCGATAAAGTCAGGCCGAAGATCTCTGCAATCCCGAATGCCAGCCATACATTGTCCAGTATGCCTGTGGAAGCAAGAAACCATGCTACTGGCAGCAGAACTGCGATCTGGCGGACTATCGAGACGACCATCGAGGCATAGCCAACGCCAGTGGCCTGGAAGATTGATGTAAGGCTTATTGAAATCGCTGCCGGTATGAAACACAGCGAGATAAGGCGGAGTGCTTTCGTTCCTATTCCCATCATTTCCGGAGAAGCTGCAAACATTGAGAGAAGGAATTCGGGTGCAAGCTGGAAAAGAAGGAAGCCGATTGCCATGATTATTACAGCAATAGCTCCACCTGTCTTGAGGGTGGACAGCATCCTCTTTCGTTTCCGTGCTCCATAGTTGAATGCAATAATCGGGATCATTCCAGCCTGAAGACCGAATACAGGCATGAATATAAAGGACTGCAGCTTGAAATATACACCAAGCACTGATACTGCAGTTGCTGTGAATGATATGAGTATCGAGTTCATGGTGCTGACACTTACAGTTCCTACGCTGTTCATGATGATTGTAGGAACTCCGACTGTATAGATTTCCCTGATTATCCTTCCGGATGGCCTGAATTTCCTGACATCAAAATGAATGCGGATATATTTGTTTCTGCTTACAAAAATCAAGGCAGCGACCATCGATACTATCTGGCCGATTACAGTGGCGATTGCAGCACCTTTTACACTCATTCCGAATCCGAAGATGAAGACCGGGTCAAGGATTATATTCGTGATGGCTCCAAGGGATTGGGCAATCATAGGATGGATTGAATCCCCTGTGGCCTGCATTATCCTTTCTGCAGTGATATCAATAAAGATTCCAAACGAGAAAATAAGGCAGATGCTTATATATTCCGTTGTCAGCTGGATAAGTTCCGGATCATCTGTGAAGAGCGAGATGAATGGTCTTGTCCCGATAAAACCGAAGAGAGAAAATACCAGCCATGTTATTATCGATAGGAAAAAGCCATTGTTGGCAGCTGCTTCAGCTTCGTCGTTTTTCTTTTCACCGAGTTTTCTTGCAAGATATGAATTGACACCTACGGCTGTACCGATGCCGAATGCAATCATCAGGCTCTGCAGTGGATATGCCAGGGAGACTGCAGTAAGCGCGTTCTCCGATACCCTTGCGACAAAGATGCTGTCCACGACATTGTATAGGGCCTGGATAAGCATCGATAGCATCAAAGGCAGGGATAGTTTCGCAATAAGCTTCGGGATGGATTCGTATCCCATAATATTTTCATTGATATCATTTTTCATGGCGTTATAGAGTATTAGGAAAACAATATATTTTGCAACATGGATTTTTTATATTTTTTCCCGCAGCCCTATCCTGATAATCTGACTCGTGGATATTTTTTATGGTAGCCTTTTTTCATGAAGCGGTTTCTACAGCTATTTCTCCTTTTCCTTCCATCGCTGTTATCTGCAGCAGTGTTCGATGATATTGTCAGAAGCACATTCTCAACCAGCTTTGAAGCTGAGAGCGCAGAGCTCAGATATGAATCAGGACTTCTTGATATAGAACAGGCTGAACTTGATGATAAGACGGATTATTCAGTATCTTTGGCCGTTTCTCCGCTTGAGGGGAAAAGCGAGATCATATCTGTTTCGGACCTTTCATTCAGTGCCACTCTTCCTGATGATGATACAGAAATAAGCGCCTCGATTCCTTTCAGTACGCGCTACGATGCTGAGGGTGCGCTTATCTCTCCATCTCTTTCGGTCTCCCATGTATTCGACTGGGGCCGTGACGATGATACTCTTGAAGAGCTGCAGATAGCTTCTTCCCGTCTTTCTGTGACAAGAGAGTATGAGGCTGAACTTCTTTCCTTGCACGTGAGTGTTCTCGATGCTATAACCTCACTTCTCGATAACGAAAGGAGCGGCATTGAAAGCGAAGAGGAGCTAAGGGATCTGGAGCGTGAGCTTTCAGAGGCACTGACGCTAGGGAATATAACAGAGGATTCAATAGGATATAAAGAGATGCAGCTCTCTGTTAAAAGAGCTGAGGACAGTGTTGGGATACTTGAAGAGGAAAAAGCTGAACTTGAGAAAAGATTCAGGAATCTTACCGGCATGGACTGGAGCGGGGTAGAGGATGTTCCGATGCCTTCTTTCCCTGATATCCTTTCATATACAACTTCATCTTCTCTGCAGGAAGCCGAGCTTTCTGCCCGTATTGCGGAAGAAGAATATCTTCTGGAAGAGGATAGCCAGAATCCAAGACGACTTGTCGTGGGTGCAATGGCTGGCAGCAATATCTACCTTGGCTCGGGGCTTGGTCTGTCAAATCTGGAGGATGACAGCATAAATGTAACCGGAAGTGTTGGCTGGGAAGGAAAGGAATGGGCATTCTCTGTCTCTGGCGGTGGCAGCTGGGATGATGATTACTCATTCTCCCCATCCCTGTCTTTAAGTGGATCGTGGCACAGCCACCCTTCTTCGGATAGTGACAGACTGCTTCTGAGTTCTCTGCAGAATGAGGCTATTCTAAGACGAGGGGAGTATCTGGATACCCGAAGATCCTTCATGGAAGAAAGCGGTGATTTCTGGAATCGCATACTTTCCTGGAATAGGGATTTTTCCGAAATGGAGGCTGAGATTGAGTATCGTTCAGCTCTCCTTTCCAGTATTGAGACGAAGTTTGAGAGAGGGCTGGTGACGGCAGAGGATGTTCATGATGCCTCTGTAGAGCTGGATCTCCTTGATCTTGATAGAACTATACTGATTCTGGAGGGACTCTCTCTGGAAGCTGAAATAAGGATGCATATTATCTGAGGTACAGCATGGATGACAGAAGCATCATAGAAGAAAGGAATCGGAAGAGGCGGAAGAAGAGGAATAAGAGGATAGTTATCGCCGTTTTTCTTATCGTAGTATTATCGGCAGCTGCATTTTTCCTGCTCTATCCGAGGGAAGCTGCTGCTGTAGCTGAAACCTCTCAGCACGAGGCTGTGGTTGTATCAAATACTTATACCCAGGTAATAGATCTTTCCGGATATGTTGAGCCATATGACAGCCAGACTATGAGGTTCAGATCAACTGGTGCCGTAACTGGGGTTTACGTTCAGGAAGGTGACCATGTGACAGATGGACAGCTTCTTGCCTCGATAGACAATACATCTCAGAGAGCAGCGCTTCAGGAAATCAGGAACCAGATCGAAGAAGCGGAGCTTAATGGTTCGAAAAGAGAGCTTGAGCTATTGAAGCTTCGGGAGGCTAGTGCAGAGGCAAATCTTGAGTACGCCGATATCGTTGCTCCATTCGATGGTGAGATAGCTTCTGTGGATGTTTCAGAGGGGGATTATTTTGAAGGAGGCGATGAGGTAATAACCGTCGTTGACCGTTCCAGGCTCAAGGCAACTGTCGAAATTGATGAAATTGATATGCAGTATGTCCGTCTGGGACAGAAGGCAACTCTTGTTTTCGAATCCCGGCCTGATATTACAGTCGAAGCCTATGTTTCATATATTCCGATGCTTGGGCGTTATACTGACCAGGGTATAGGAGTTGCTGATGTTGAATTCCTGATAGAGGATCCTCCCTCAGGAATAATGCCAGGTTTTACTTTTGAAGGGACTCTGGAAGCTGAAGAAGATGTATCGATGCTCCTCATTCCTCAGAATGCGATAACAAGGGGCAGAGGTGGCGCAGAGAGCGTAAACGTGAAGAGGGAAGATGGCAGTATTGAGACAGTCAGCGTGCGTACTGAGTATCTCGGAGAAGGGCTGTCAGAGCTTCTGTCCGGAGATCTTGAGGAAGGGGATATCCTGGTCTACGAGACAAGAAGCCAGCTTGGGATGATGAGACCATGAGTGCGATAATAGAACTTGAGGGAGTAAGCCGGACATATGTCGTCGGTGATGCCGTTGTCCATGCACTGGATGATGTCTCCCTTGGTATTGAGGAAAGATCCTTTACAGCCATTATGGGCCCATCCGGTTCCGGTAAATCCACATTGATGTCGCTGATAGGATGCCTGGATGTACCTACATCTGGGACGATAAGGATAGATGGGGAGGAAACAGGAGGCATGAATGAGGAGGAACTGGCGTTCCTTCGCAATAGGAAGATCGGCTTTGTATTTCAGCATTTCTCCCTTCTTCCGAAACTGAATGCCCTCGATAACGCTGCTCTTCCTCTCCTTTATGCCGGAGTCCCTGTCAGGGAAAGGCGTGAAAGAGCAGAGGAAATGCTCTGCCGTGTTGGATTGAAAGACAGACTCAGACATCGTCCGAGCGAGCTTTCAGGAGGGCAGAAGCAGCGTGTTGCTATAGCCCGTGCGCTTGTCAACAATCCTGCGATACTTCTTGCAGATGAGCCAACCGGCGCACTTGATTCATCCACCGGGCATGAAGTGATGGAGCTTTTCCATGCCTTGCATGAAGAAGGTCATACGATTGTCTTTGTCACACATGACAGATCTCTTGCATTGGAATGCGGAAGGATCATCCCGATAAAAGATGGGAGGATAGGTTATGATGCTTCGTGAAAACATCAGGATGGCATTCTCCTCAATGACTGGAAACAGGCTGAGGACGTTCCTTTCCCTTCTGGGGATAATGATAGGAGTGGCTTCTGTTGTCACGATTCTCAACCTTGGAAAGAGTGCCTCGGAGAGCATCAGCTCATCTTTTAATGCAGGTGGTCTGGATACTGTCAGTATCATGCCGCGGGGTTCAGCAAGGGAGACAATGATATTTACAGAGGAGTTCGCATATACGCTGATGGCTGAAATCGAGGGCATCAAAGAAGTCCTTCCAGTAGTTTCCTCTTATGCGAATATACGTAATGGGCAGGAGATTGCCGAAAGCGTTTCAGTCCAGGGCGTTACTTCCGGATTCTTTGCATCCAATTCGCTTTCACCATCTTCAGGGGAGCTTTTCGGTGCTGCTGAGAACATCAACAGACGGCAGGTAGTAGTTCTTGGTTCTGAGCTTGCTGAGGAGCTTTTCCCGTCGGGAAATGCAGTAGGCCGGTATATTTCAATCTTCAGGAATCAGGCTAAAAGCTTTCTGGTTGTCGGTGTCCTTGAGGAAAGAGATGCCAGCATGGGAAATTCATATAATGACTCTGCCTTCATGCCATATAATACTTACACGCAGCGTTTCAGGCGCACAGATCAGGTCGGGACATATGTTGCCAAGATATATGAAGACTTCGACGCAACTTCCGTTGCAGAGGAAATAGAGTCCTATCTTAATGAGATTGCCGGTTCAGATTACTACCGCATTTTCTCTCCTGCGACAATCAAGGAGATGGCAGATTCTGTTACCAGTACTTTCTCCTCATTTCTGGCTGCGATTGCTGCTATTTCGCTGGTTGTCGGTGGAATCGGGATAATGAACATAATGCTTGTTTCTGTTGTGGAAAGAACAGGAGAAATAGGAATAAGAAAGGCTCTTGGCGCGGATCCGAGGGCTATAAGATCCCAGTTCCTGGTTGAATCCGTGACACTTTCGCTCTCCGGAGGACTCATAGGGCTTATAACAGGAACGCTCCTCAGCGTTGCTGCTGTACATGTGACAGGATGGAGTCTTCATATCTCGATGGCGGCTATCATTGTGTCGATGCTCTTCTCTGGAGCTATCGGGATCTTCTTCGGATGGTATCCTGCAGCTAAAGCTGCACGGCTTGCACCGATGGAAGCACTGGCAAGAGAATGATATTATTGCCATCATTGGCAAAAACAACATAGAATCACGACGGAGGACTTTGATGATAGTATCGAAATTTGGTGGAAGCAGCGTCGCTGATGAAAATCAGATAAAAAAGGTGAAAGCGATTCTTGAAAGCGATGAGAGAAGAAGAATTGCAGTAGTCTCCGCACCTGGAAAAAGAAACAGCGATGATCAGAAAATCACAGATCTCCTGTACAAATGCAACAGCCTTGTGCAGAAGGGACTGACATGCCGTCCGGTATTCAATGAAATCTCAAAGCGTTTTGTACAGATAGCCCAGAAGCTTAAGATTGATGATGTTAAGCTTTCCGAAAGGCTTGATGATATCAGATGCATGATTGATGCTGGCCGCGGTGCTGATTATGCCGCTTCAAGAGGCGAGTACCTTTCCGCCCTTATCATAAGTGAGTACCTTGGATGGGAATTCATCGATGCAGAGGATGTGATTGTCATAAATCAGGACTCTACAGTAAATGATGAAACATACAGAAGGCTGACGGAAAAGCTTGATCCATCAAAGCGCTATATTATCCCTGGATTCTACGGCGAGACAGAGCAGGGTGTTGTGAAGACATTCACACGCGGCGGTTCAGATATCACCGGTTCGATAGTCGCCCGTGCCGTAAATGCTGAGCTCTACGAGAACTGGACAGATGTTTCCGGAATTTATAGCTCGGATCCGAGGATTATCCCGGAAGCAAAGGTTATTCCAGAGCTTTCCTACAAGGAAGTCAGGGAGCTTTCAGATGTCGGCGCAACAGTATTCCATGAAGAAGCGATAGCTCCTATATATAACATAGGAATTCCTATTGTTGTAAAGAATACAAATAAGCCTGAAGATCCAGGTACACGCATCGTTCCTGAATCCAATGATTTCGGTGCAACTGCTGTATCCTCACGTGGTGGTCTTTCCCGCATAAAGCTCAGAAAGCTGATGCTTTTCAAGAAATATGGAATGAGACATGCCCTTCTCACAATGCTCCATGTTTTCGGAATCCGTCCTTGCTATTCCCTTTTCGGGATTGACAGCATTGTCTGGTTCTTTGATTCCAAGATGGCCAGTGACAGTGTCTGCCAGGCAATGTGTGAACGTCTGAAGAAGGAATTCGGACTTGATTCAATTGAAGTTGATCATGGCCATGCAATTCTTGGTGTAGTAGGTGATGGCATGGATTCTTCCGATGCTTATCTGAAAGCCGCAGAAGCATTGAAGGAGAAATCAATCACGACAACGTTTGTAAACTACGGTTCCTCCGATTCCTCCGTCCTTTTCGGAATAAAGGAAGAGCAGGCTTCGGACGCTGTTAAAGCTGTTTACAGCAAGCTTTTCGATTAATGCAGATCCTCCCGTCAAGGGAGGATTTCTTCACTCAAATTTCCTATCATAAAGCAGGGCTGCGATAAGTATTACCAATACGGAGCCTGCATTGTGCCATAATGCACCTGTGGTAGGTGTCATGATCCCGAGAATCGATAGAATAATCGCTATCAGGTTGATAATAAGCGACAGCGTTATGCTAAGCCTTATTGTCTTCACTGTCGCATCGGAAAGCCTCTTCAGATATGGTATCTTTGAAATGTCGTCTCCCATTAAAGCGATATCAGCGGCTTCTATAGCAATGTCGCTTCCGATAGCACCCATCGCAATTCCGACATCAGCTGTTTTCAGAGCTGGAGCATCATTTACGCCGTCTCCGATCATTGCGACGATTCTTCCTTCCTGCTGCATCGCTTTTACTGCTGAGGCTTTCTGCGAAGGGAGGAGGTCCGGATAGACTTCAGAAAGCCCGATTCTCTTTGCCATATAATCAGCAGCTTTCCTGTTGTCTCCTGTAAGAAGGACCGATTTCATACCTATGGATGATAGCTGTTCAATCATTGTCCTGGATTCTTCCCTTAGCCTGTCAGAGAAACCTATTATTCCAGCTAACACGTTATCAATTGCTATCAGGATCATGGCCTTCCCGTCATTGCCGAGCATTGCGATTGTATTTTCAGCTTTCTGCAGCGATATGCCGTTTTCTTCCATCAGCTTCCTGTTTCCGCAGAGAATCTTCCTGCCGCAGGCTTCTGCCAGTATCCCTTTGCCCGACGCCATGCTGAATGCTGTGACAGCAGCTGGTTCTATTCCGGCTTTTTCTGCATATGATACGAGAGATTTTGCAAGCGGATGTTCACTGCGTTTTTCTGCTCCTGCCGCAATGGATATGAACGTATCTCTTTCAAGTTCAGGATCAAGAACTGTGATATCTGAAACCTCTGGTTTCCCATAAGTCAGTGTTCCTGTTTTATCAAAGGTGATGGTATTTACCTTGCCCATCTTCTCAAGAGCTTCCCCGGACTTGATGATCACACCTTTTTTTGTTGCCTGGCCTATTGCTGCCATTATTGCTGTAGGAGTTGCAAGGACAAGTGCGCAGGGACAGAATACGACAAGGATCGTTACACCTTTCACTATATCTCCGGAAATGAGGTAGGTGATGACTGCAATCAGGAGTGCAAGCGGTACAAGCCAGCTTGCCCACAGATCTGCGATGCGCTGTATTGGAGCCCTCTTCTTATCTGCTTCTTCTACAAGCTTTATAAGCTGTTCAAGAGAACTGTCCTTTCCGATTTTTGTTGCTCTTATATCTACTGAACCATATAGATTCATTGTTCCGGAATAGACCTCATCTCCTTCTGATTTGTCTACAGGCAATGATTCTCCTGTCATTACAGACTGATCTACCGAAGTGTCCCCATCTATTATTATTCCATCTACAGTTATGCTTTCACCAGGAAGGATTCTTACTGTGTCACCAATCCTGATCTCTTCAATCGGAACAGTTCTTTCTTTCCCGTCATTTACAACTCTGGCTGTCTGGGGAACGAGGGTGATGAGCTTTTCGATTCCCTTTCTGGCCCGTTCTGTCGTCATGTCCTCTAGGATTGCACCGAGTGCCATTATAAAAGCTACTTCACCAGCTGCAAAAAGATCTCCTATAGCTATAGCTGCAATCATGGCAACGGAGATAAGCAGCGCAGAGGAGATTTTTGAGATTCCCTTGTTATTTATAAGCCTCCATATTGCAAGATAAAGCAAAGGAAATCCGCAGATGATCATTGTAACCCATGCAGGATCAATGGCAGGTGTTATTCCTTTTAGCGAGAGTATAAGACTGAATATGAGGAATATTCCCCCGACAACCGTCATTTTTATTCCTGATAGGAAATCGTTTATTCTTCTGAGCATATATACAGCACTCCAATACCGAACATTTATTCTGAAAATAATGATAAACTGTTTTTATCCTGAGCTGAATAATCAGTTCTGGGGTTGTGTTTGTTACCAAACAAAAAGCATTAAATGTTCTGGAGTGTTTATGGACAGACGACAGAAAAAGAGCCGTAAAGCTATATTCATGGCATTCAATAAGCTTCTGGAAGAGAAAAGCTATTCAAGGATCACCGTACAGGAAATCATAGATGAAGCTGATGTCGGAAGGACGACATTCTATTCCCATTTCCCTACAAAGGATGCCTTGCTCCGAGAGCTTTCTGATGAGATTTTCAATCATGTACTCTCTACTGCGCTTGAGAAAGAAACGACGCATGATTATTCACAGCGCAATAGGGGATTTGAAGAACTTATTTCCCATATTCTTTATCACATCCGGGATAACACCATAAATATGCGGAGAATTCTCTGCAGCGAAGGCAGGGTCATATTCCTCAATTGCTTCAAGGAACGGTTTGTGGAATATCTTTCCATGTCGATGGTCATAGATATTGAAGGTATTCCGATGAGCTATGTCATCAACCTGATTTCAAGCGGATTGATATCTACAATCGAATGGTGGCTGGAGAACAGCATGCAGCCTTCTCCGGAAAGAGTGTCTTTCTATTTCTCCCATATGTTCCTGCTTGAAAATATTTCTTTTGGCAAATAAGAAAAGGGCCTGCCTTGCGACAGACCCCAATATATATTCCAATCCTTAGCGGATCGTGACCTCTGTATCGAGATCGAAGAATTTTGCCTTCTCCATGTTGACGATAAGTGCAACAGCTTCATCTGGCTCAGGAATGACGGTTGGATCAATCTTTCCAACAACCTTTGCCTTTGATGTGGAGACGTATACCTGTGTTTCAGATCCGAGAGGCTCGACAACAGAAACATGTCCGTTGATTGTCTTGCCATCGATAGGTGTGTGAGAGAACTCAACATCCTCAGGTCTGATACCGAATGTAACATCCTTTCCGATATATGGAGCAAGAATCTTTGCCTGCTGCGGAGTTACCTCAAGGCGGAATGATCCTTCATCAGCATATACCTTATCTCCCTCTTTCTTGATGGAGACTACGAGGAAGTTCATTGGAGGTGATCCGATGAATCCTGCGACAAACTTGTTGTCTGGCTCGTTGTAAAGCTCCATAGGTCCACCGATCTGCTGGATAACACCAAGCTTCATAACAACAATCTTATCAGCCATTGTAAGAGCTTCTACCTGATCGTGTGTAACGTAGATCATTGTAGCCTTGAGTCTGTTGTGGAGACCTGAGATCTCAGCTCTCATCTGGACTCTGAGCTTTGCGTCGAGGTTTGAAAGCGGCTCGTCGAAGAGGAAGACCTTTGGCTTTCTTACGATAGCACGACCTACAGCAACACGCTGTCTCTGACCACCTGAGAGAGCCTTTGGCTTTCTGTCGAGAAGCATCTCAATGTCAAGAATCTTTGCAGCTTCCTTAACACGCTGATCAATCTGATCCTTAGGGAACTTCCTGATCTTAAGACCGAATGCCATGTTGTCGTATACGGTCATGTGCGGATAGAGAGCATAGTTCTGGAATACCATTGCGATGTCTCTGTCCTTTGGCGGAACGTCATTCATCAGCTTTCCATCGATATAGAGCTCGCCAGAGGAGATATCCTCAAGACCAGCAACCATTCTGAGTGTTGTGGACTTACCACATCCGGAAGGGCCGACAAGAACAACAAATTCCTGATCCTTGATATCGATGTTGACGTTATCTACAGCCTTAACACCGCCATCGTAGATCTTGCAGATATTTTTAAGTAATACTTCTGCCATTTACTGCTCCTTTTATTTCGATACTTCTATGCTAAGGACCGAAAATGCTGAAGTAAAGGAAATTTTTCATTGAAAAACGTGTTTTTTAACTCTAAAATGGGCTAAAAACACGGTTTGCTGACTAATAAGACTAAAATAGTCAAAAAGAGGGATAATGCCGAAAATCTATACAGTCCAGGAAAAGGAAAACATAAGGAAAGCACTGAGAAGGGAAGCGGGTAAATGCCTTGCGCTTTATGGTGTAAGGAAGACTACCGTGGATGAGCTTGTCCGCAGGGTTGATATTCCCAAGGGGACATTCTATCTCTTTTATGATTCAAAGGAGGCTCTCTTCTTTGATATACTCACATCATTTGCCGATGAAGTTGAAAACGAGTATCTGGCAATGCTTCAGGAGATTGACGAGAACCACATCGTCACAAGCCTTACAGATATTTTCTATACGCTTCTGATGAAATTCTACAATGATGGAATATACAGATTCCTCGATAAATCAGAGCTTGAGCTTGTTGTAAGGAGGCTTCCTTCCGATGCCCTGCCGGATCTTTCCAGAAAGTTTGATGAAGTGGTGAACAGCCTTTTCTCATATTTTTATATTGATGACAAGGAGGATATAAAAGCATTTGAAGCGGGATATGAGGCGCTTCTGTATCTTCTTCTTTCTGCTGAAAAGCTCCATGAGAAGGAAAAAGCCCTCAGGCTTCTTGTCAGAGGGCTCGTGCTCCAGATGGTGGAGTGATTATTCTTTTTCCTTTTCCTTTTCTCCGGTGTTTTCTTCCTCGGCAGGCTCGGCTTTCCTTACTATCGCCTCATCAATTCTTCTGTCCTCGATTCTGGTTACGTGGATATCAAGGCCATTGACTGTGACATCCAGCGTAGTACCGTCTTCAGGAATCTGCGAGAGTGTAGAGAGAACCATTCCACCGATTGTGTCATAATCCTCATTCTCCTCAATCTCTATTCCTGTTTCATCGGAGAAGTCGCTAAGGCTAAGCGCACCGCTTACCTTCCATACATTATCCCCGATTTTCTGTATTTCGGTCTCTTCCTGCGGATCGAACTCGTCATAGATGTTTCCGACTATTTCTTCAAGGAGATCTTCCAGAGTTACGATTCCGACTGTCTGGCCGTATTCATCCACGACTATTGCTATATGCGTCTTCTTTTCCTGCATGTCCGAGAAAAGCTTATCTGCATGTATTGAATCAGGTACCATGTATGCGGGACGCAGAAGCTCCCTTATATCCTTGTGGTCTGAATTCAGGTTAATCAGGAAATCACGTGCATTAAGAATTCCGAGTATGTCGTTTATGTCCTCATCATATACAGGGAACCTTGATAATCCTGAATCCTTTATAGTATCCAGAATCTCATTTTCAGGTGTATCCACCTGGAAGGAGACTACATCCGGTTCTCTTGTCATGATATCACTGACGCTCATGTCGTTGAATTCAAATACATTCTGGATCCATTCTTTCTCATCTTCCTCTATGGATCCTGATTCTCCACCTGCATCCACCATCAGCTTGATATCATCCTCAGTTACTGCATCTTTGTCCCCATCTTCCTTTATGCGGAATATGCGCAGCATCAGATTCGTGGTTGCCGACAGAAGCCATACGACAGGGCGCATTATCTTCGCTGTTACTGTAATGACTCCTGACGAGAATTTTGCTACTGCGAATGCTTTTGACTGTGCTATTCGCTTAGGGACAAGTTCTCCGAAAATCAGTGTGAAGAACGATATGATCAGCGTGATTATGATAACAGATATCGTTCCGGAAACTCCTGCCGGAAGTCCTATTTCAATGAAGAAAGGGGAGATGTACTCCGCAAGATTGTCCGCAGCGAAAGCTGAACCAAGGAATCCTGCGAGTGTGATGCCGATCTGTATTGTAGACAGAAATCCAGATGGATTTTCGGCCATCTTCAGCAGTCTTGGTGCATATTTGTCGCCATCCTCTGCCATTTTCTTCAATTTGGTCGTGTTCAGGGATATTACCGCTATCTCTGTCGCCGCAAAGAAAGCGTTTATAAGTATCAGGATAATCTGTAGCAGTATCTGCTGTGCTAAATTCATTTCTTAAGCTCCTTCTTATTTTTTTTCTTCTGATCTTTCTGATTGCCGATCAGAGAAGGAGCTTTTCCAGAACCCATGATAAATGCGGAGGCACTTCCGCTTCGTCCTGTCTCTTTTTACTGCCAGGGCCTTCGTCCACTTGCTGTTTTATTCCTTTGCACTTGCTGTGCGTTATGAATTAATTATTATGATATTAAAGCATATGGGTAGTCGTCAATATTTACGCCTTCTTCCTTCCCATAGAACATATATAAGTGTGTAAAGCGCCATTATCCCGGATACAGCAGGTGCTATCATGCCTAGTCTTCCAAGATCACTCCCGAACTTTTCCCCGAAGAACCATACCATCGGTATCCTTAGAAGAAGAGCCCCGGCTGTGCAGCTTATCATTGTCCAGAGTGTTTTCTGCCGCCCGTTGAGATAGCCGTTCAGCGTAAAGACCAGAGCAGTCATCATATAGTCATAGCTTGCTGTCCTGAAATATGGGATACCCGCTTCAATAACCCCTTTATCCGATGTGAACACTCCGATCATTGTTGCAGGAGAAAGCTGCGCCCATAGCCAGAACAGTACGGATACTCCTAGCGCAAAGGAAAGAGCAAGCCATAGCGACTTCCTCGCTCTCTCCGGCTTTCCCCTGCCGAAATTCTGTGCTGTAATTGCTGCAAGGGCGTTTGCCATTGATGTCGCGCTGAGCATCGCAAAGACATCATATTTTGCTCCGACGCCAACGACAGCAGCACCATAGACTCCGGCACTGTTCATCATCATGGTAAGATAAAGGAAGGATATCCTTACAGCAAGCTCCTGGAATGATATCGGGATTCCGACTTTGCCGAGCTTCCTGATGATTTCTATATCTGGCCTGAATGAATGAAGCCTGAAGTCGAAGATGAAGTCGGCTCTTTTCAGGTAGATTATCGAGATGAGCATGCTCACCGCCTGGGAGATTACCGTTGCCAGCGCGACCCCCGCAACCCCCATTCCCATTGTTCCTGTGAATAGAAAATCGAGAACGATGTTCAGTGCACATGCGATTCCGACAAAAAGAAGAGGACGCGTAGAATCTCCGTATCCTCGAAGGATGGCGGATATTGCATTGTACAGGCAGATGAATATGTTCCCCAGTGAGCATATCGTCACATAGACCATTGTAAGATCGAATGATTCTTCAGGTGTGTGCAGAAGCTTCAGTATGCTGCTATTGAAGATGAGCATCAGGAATGTGATCACAGCAGCGGTGATTGTGAAGACCGTGAGCGTTGTTCCTATAGTCCTTTTCACCTTTTCATATTCTTTTTCTCCCATGAAGCTGCCGATTACGATTGTTGAGCCAAGGGTGAGGCCGGTGATAAGGCTTGTGACAATCTGCGTGACCTGTGTTCCTGTAGATACAGCTGCGACGCTCTCTGCGCTGCAGAATCTCCCTACAACGAATAGGTCAACGGCTCCGTACAATGACTGAAGTATATTTGCAAGAAGGAAGGGGACCGCGAAACGGAATAGCGTTCTAGGTATCGATCCTTCTGATAAATCAAGAGTTTTCATGGAAATGGTGAAACACATCATGTGCCTTCTGGTCAATAGAATGAAAGCGCGAAAAAGTAAAAAAAGATTTAAAATCAAAATCATTATTCCGAAATAAGAATATTAATATAAATTCAATAATTTATAGATACAAACTCCGAAGTTTGAGATAGAATAAAAAGACATAAAAAAAGCTCCTTTTGCGGAGCCCTAAGCGACTGAGGGGAATCGGACCCCCTTCTTATGCTTGGGAAGCATAGGTAATAACCATTATACGACAGTCGCATTCGAGAAGTAGAATAACTGCTTTTCATCATAAGCGCAAGCTGTCTGATGAGGTGTGCAATGAATGAAACTGAAAAACTGGCTCATTATAAGAAGATGACAGAGACACCGGTACCGCTCCTGATAGGTCGGCTGGCTGTCCCGACAATCATAAGTATGCTTGTATCCGCACTTTACAATACTGCTGACACTTTTTTTGTTTCCCAGCTTGGAACAAGTGCTGCAGGAGCGGTTGGAATAGTTTTCTCCATAATGGCAATCATTCAGGCAATAGGATTCACTATAGGAATGGGGGCAGGCAACATACTTTCCCGACAGCTTGGTGCGAAGGAGGATGAAGAAGCTACAGTTACTGCAAGCAGCGGCTTTGCGCTGGCTGTCGTGCTATCGGTTCTTCTTGCTGTCTTCGGCAGTATTTTCAGGCCGGACCTCATGAGGCTGCTGGGAGCTACTGAGACAATCCTCCCATATGCAGAGGCATATGCCGAGTATATTTTCATCGGTGCACCGGTTATGTGCTGTTCGTTTGTTATGAATAACTATCTGAGGGCAGAAGGGAAAGCAATGTATGGTAT
The DNA here is from genome assembly GCA_944389105.1 of uncultured Spirochaetaceae bacterium. Lineage (GTDB taxonomy): Bacteria > Spirochaetota > Spirochaetia > Sphaerochaetales > Sphaerochaetaceae > Ornithospirochaeta. The sequence continues at coordinate 32,417 of CALXLD010000039.1, forward strand.
GATCGGGATAACGACAGGAGGCATTCTGAATATCATCCTGGATCCGCTTTTCATCTTCACCTTTGGATTTGGGACAGCGGGAGCTGCAATGGCCACAGCCCTGAGTCAGCTGGTGTCTTTCCTGATCCTCCTTGTATTCTTCTTAATGGGCAAGAGCAGTGTCAGGCTTTCTCTTTTCAAGGTCTCCATGCAGATCCGTCTGTATGCAGATATCATAAAAACAGGATTCCCAACATTGATGCGGCAGGGACTTGCAAGTATTGCTACCGTTGCGCTCAATGTGGCTGCGGCAGCTTTCGGCGATGCTGCAGTTGCCGCGATGAGCATATCCGGACGTGTTTCCATGTTCGCATTCTCCGCGATGCTCGGCTTTGGTCAGGGTTTCCAGCCTGTTGCATCCTTCAATTATGGCGCAAGACGTTTTGATAGAGTCAGGGAGGCGATGAAATTCACTGCGATTACAGGGACTTTGATAATGCTTGCCGCCGCACTCATCTGCGCGCTTCTTGCTCCTGAGATTATCGGAGTGTTCCGTGCAGATGATCCTGATGTCATGAGAATCGGTGTAGCTGCCCTTAGGTTCCAGATGCTCCTGATGCCTCTTTCTGGACTTGTTACCGCAACGAATATGGGACTTCAGTCGACAGGAAATGCAGGCCGGGCAACATTGCTGGCAATGGCAAGGCAGGGGATATTCTTCCTTCCGCTGATCCTCATCCTTCCGAAGATCATGGGGATAGATGGCGTCATAGCCGCCCAGCCATTAGGCGATGCGCTTTCCTTCCTTCTTGCTGTAGTGCTTTTCCGTTCTTTTATGAGGGAGCTCAATGAAAGGAAGGATGGATTACAAAATGCAGAATGAAGAAGTTACATGTGCCATGAGGACAATATAAGGAATAATCATGCAGATAAATTAATTATGCATCCTTATTAATACTTTTGTTTTGGATAAGTCATTATGCGTGATATAATCAGGATATGGAAATTAGAAAAATCAAAGGTGTAGTCAAAGATTACGCATGGGGAAATAATGATTTCATACCATCTCTTATTGGAGGTGGAACAGGCAAGCCGCAGGCAGAGCTGTGGCTTGGTACCCATCACTCGGGGGATGCTGAAGTAGAAGGCGGGGGAAAGCTTTCGGATCTCATCAGAAGCGATGTGCAGTATCTTGGTGAGAAGGACTGGAAGAAATACGGCGGAAGACTTCCTCTTCTGATGAAGGTCCTTGCAATTGCAAAACCGCTTTCCCTGCAGTGCCATCCGAACAAGAGCCAGGCTGAAGCTGGCTGGCAGAAGGAAGAGGAAAAAAGGAAGAGAGGCGAGGAAGTCTCGTATCAGGATGATAATGAGAAATGCGAGATGATTCTTGCGCTTTCCCCGATAACAGCACTGTGCGGATTCCGTGATATAGAAGTTATGAAAGCCGATCTTGCTGCAGTGGTTCCCGGTGCTTTCGGACGAACCCTGAGAGCTCTTGCAACTGATATAGAAAACCTGTTCATGTCCCTTTTCTCTCTTCCTGAAGATGAAAAGAAGGCTATTCTCTCGGAGCTGAAGGTTTCGCTTAGCAGCTCTTCAGATCCATCCTGGGATGGTCTCTTCCTGACTCGTGAGGGAATTTCCAGGGAGTGTCTTGAGGAGTATCCAGATGATATTGGCTGTATTTTCCCGTATCTGATGAATGTCGTTCATCTTCAGATAGGAGAGGCTATGCCGATTACCCCAGGTACTCTTCATGCTTATGTTTTCGGTAACGGCATTGAGGTTATGAACGACAGTGATAATGTTCTCAGAGGTGGGCTGACAAAGAAAAGAATGGATCTTCCTGAACTGAGAAGCATTATGGAATTTACTCCGCTCAATGTTGAGAAGTGCACTGCATCGGAGGATGGCTTTGGAAGAACTCTATTCTCTTCTCCTTCGTCTGCATTTGAGCTTCTCTCCGTTTCGTCAGGAACATATGAGATCAAGAATGATCCTATTGCGATAATCCTTGTCACGGAAGGCTGCATAAGATTCTCTGCAAAAGGGGAGAGCCTGATGCTTGAGAAGGGGGAGTCTGCGGTTATTCCTGCAGGGCTTGAGTATACGATGTCAGTAAGGGGGTCGGCATACATATCAGAGGTTCCTGATGCTTAATAGAAGGAGAATCGATCTGATTTTCGAGAAGGAAATAATAGAGGCTATGGGCTGTACTGAGCCTGCAGCTGCCGCTCTTGCTGGTGCTAAGGCGGCAGAGCTCTTCGGCGGTGAACCTGAATCAGGGGTTGCTATCGTATCTCCGAATATGATGAAGAATGCCATGGGGGTGTCAATTCCTAATTCAGCTCTTCATGGAATAGGCGCTGCAGTTTCTCTTGGTATAGCAATAGGCAATTCCTCTTCGGGACTCTCTGTCCTGACAACTGTAACGGACAGAGAACGGAATATAGCCAGGAGTTTCCCCCTTGAAGTCCGGATCGATGAAAATGCACCTTCTCTTTATATAAAGGTAGTTGTTCAGGGTGCCGGCCATTCGGCTTCAGCTGTTATTTCCGGAGAACATGACAGGTTTACATCACTTGAGCTTGATGGCGTTGAGCTTCCGGAAGCTCCTATGTTCTTTCCTGAATGCAAATCATTTTCAGAAGATGATTTTCTCGCAACGTTAACAGTCGGTGATGTCATTGAGTATGCTTCGAATCTTTCTCCGGCAATCGTTGAACTGCTTGAAAAAGCCATTGATGAGAATCTCCGGATAAGCAATGAAGGGCTCAGTGGAGACTGGGGTCTTTCCGTTGGGAAGATCATGGCGGGGACAATGGATGGAGAGCCGAAGACGCTGGACGAGGCAATGAGGAGAGCAGCAGCTGCCGCTGCAGCTGGTTCCGATGCCAGAATGGCTGGATCGGTGCTCCCTGTGATGATCAATTCAGGATCCGGCAATCAGGGGATCACCGTGACAGTACCTGTAGCTGTAGTTGCTTCATATCTATGTAAGAGCGAAGCGGAGAAGCTTTCCGCAGTTGCTGTCAGCGAGCTGGTCGGAATCATCCTGACGAGTCAGAAGGACAGGCTTTCAGCACTCTGCGGAGCATTCACGGCTTCTATAGGAACTGCATGCGCGTATGCCTATCTTCTTGGAGGGGATGAAAGGGCTCTGGATGCCACGATAAACAATATGGTGGGAAACCTTTCAGGAATCATATGCGATGGAGCAAAGGATACCTGTGCTCTTAAAATATATTCTTCTCTTATCGCAGCTGCCGTTGCCGTTGAACTGGCTCTCTCTGGGAAAAGAGCCGGCGTGGAGGCTGGGATAGTCGGGGATGATTCGCTTTCCTCTATAAATCACCTGACAAGGATTTCCCATGAAGGTATGGAACAGACGAACAGAACGATTCTCCAGATCATGTTAGAGAAGACGAGATGAAATACGTTGCGATAGATTTTGAGACAGCCTCCGCTTCTTCTGAAAGCGCATGTTCTGTCGGTCTTGTCAAGATGGATGAGGAGGGAGGCGTTCTCGATAGATTCTATACTCTCCTGGCTCCGAAGCGTCTTGAATTCGATCCAAGGTGCTTCGCTATTCATCACCTGAATCCTATTGAAATTGCTTCTGCTCCCTCAATTGCGGCAGTATGGCCTGAAATGAAGGAGTTCATAGGATCCCTTCCCCTTGTTGCCCACAATGCTGCTTTTGATATTACCGTTCTCAGGGCCTCCCTTGCATCGTGGGGTATTGAGAGCTGCCATAATGATTATTACTGTACGCTTTCCCTTGCCCGCAAGCTGTGGAAGAACAGACGCTCATACTCTCTTACGGCGCTGGCTGAGGACCTTGGCTGGACATATGAAGCCCATAACGTACTTGCAGACAGTGAAATCTGCGGCAGGCTTTTTGCGCGTTTATGCGGAACTGCGCTTTATGATGACGAGATCGCACGACGTTTTTTCCTGAGAATATATAAGAAGAACGGTTATCCGAAAAGGATTTGACCTACCTTGGCATCAGTCCTGTTTTCACAGCAATCATAGGGTAGATGAATACACACCACAGCCCGAGCATGTAGTAGAGCATGAATGATGTGAAAGCCTCAGGGGCAGGTATTATTGCTATTATCAGCGCTGCTATTGCTGTGGATATGAGTCCTAGGATGAATACCAGGATCTTCCTTCCTGTGCTGTTCTTTTCTGGTGCTGATTCAACAAGCTTTCTTTCAAGGTAGAATCCCATCATCACAGATCCTGTTATTGCTGCATTGCTCATCAGATCGGAAAATGCCACTTTATCCACATCGGCTGTCCCAAGTATGACAGCAAGAACAAGAGCTGCAGCTGAGGCTGCTATCCCGTAGCAGAAGGTTACGATCAGGAATGCCCGGCGGCTGTCAAAGAGACGTAGGGCAAGGGGAGAGAGAAGAAAACCGCCCAGAAGTCCTATTAGCGTTCCTGTGGCAACATCGAGAGGCCAATGGACACCCAGTACCATTCTTGAGACCGGAACAAGGATTATCAGCAGGACACAGATGATCGTTACTGCTTTCTTCCAGGCTATTACTATCAGAGAAGAGTATAAGGAGCCCGATGTCGTGCTATGTCCTGAAGGGAAAGAGTATCCTGTAGCAGTACTGAGCCTGCCTCCATCTATCAGGTCAGGATATACCTGGAATGGGCGGGGTAGGCGGAATATTGCTTTCAGTGTCTGGGTTGCAAGAAGCGAGGAAAGGAGGGAAAAAGAGACAGCAAAGGCTTTTTTTCTGTTAAAGCACCATAAAAAGAGCATTATGATTACCAGCGGAACCGCTATCTCTCCGAAAGCAGAGATGATTTCTGCCAGTTTTTCCACCAGAGGTGTCCTGATCCGCTGAAAGAAGAGCATTATATCAAGCTGCATGTCCATTCTCCTTTTTTCCTTCGATAAACATAAACAGAGCCATCAATATGATTATTCCATATCCGATGAAGCTGAGTACATCCGGAATCTGTGAGAAGATAACCCACCCAATCACAGCTGTGAATATTACCTGTGAGTAATCATAGACGGAGATATCTCTTGCTGGAGCATATTTATAAGCTGCAGTTATGGCAAACTGTCCGCCAGCAGCAGCGGCTCCGGCAAGAAGCAGGATGGCAAGCTGCTCAAGTGTCATGGGATGGAAGTCGAAGATCAGGTAAGGCAGTGTTACGAGGCATGAGAAAACCGAGAAGAAAAGAACCACGAAGGGGCCGCTTATTCCTCTTTTTCCCAGTGCTCTTACAGAGGTGTACGCTGCTCCGGCTCCAAGTCCCCCAAGAAAACCTATCAGTGAGGAGGCCAGATCTGCATTCTGGAACGACGGCTTAATTACGAAAAGAGACCCTATGAATGCTCCAATTACTATCAGGACTGTCTTTAAGGGCAGTTTTTCCTTAAGAAAGAGCATCGAAAAGACGAGCGTGAAGAATGGTGACATCTTATTGAGCATCGTCGCATCTGAGAGAATCAGGTGATCAACTGCATAGAAATTGCAGAGTATGCCTACCGTTCCTGCTGCAGAACGGAGGAGCAGAAGAGGAAGGTCTCCTTTCCCTATTGTGATGCTTTTCCTGTTTTTCATGACAAGCATGAGAGCAGCAAACGAGGCTACTAAATTCCTGAAGAAGCTTTTTTCTATTGATGGGATATCGCCACTGAGCCTCACGAACATATTCATAAGCGCAAAGCAGAATGCAGAGGTCAGAATGCATAGAATTCCCTTTGTTTTCCTGTCCATCCGGCCATTTTAGCAGATTGCTGGACTAACGTGAATGTCAGATGCTGGTTTCATTCTGCAATCTGTCAATCGCGAAGCTCAGGAAATTCATTGATACAGGACTTGCGATTCTGTTTTTGCTCAGGGAGGCATAAATCGGCATTTCTATTGCGGGTTTTATCGGGACCATACGTATGTTTATCGTGCTGATCGGTTTCATCGATGGAGCTATCGCGATCCCGAATCCTGCTGCGGCAAGCCCTGCAATCACTATTACTTCCTCATCTTCATACGCTATATTCGGGCGGTATCCTGCTTTTCTGTATGCTCCATCGACGATTTTTCTGAGTCCGGCATCTTTTGAGTAATGTATGAATGGATAGCCAAGAGTGTCTTCAAGGCTCACTGATTCCCTTTCAGCTAATGGATGATTCTGCGGGACCAGAAGGACCAGAGGGACCGAGAACAGGTAGTGGAATATATATTTATGGCTGTCTTCTGAATCAAGGACGAAAGCTATATCGATCTTTCCGTCTGAGAGTGCTTCAAGAAGCTCTCCTGTGCAGCCCGATTTGAAAGCAAGCCCGTTTTCCGGGTATTTCTGCTTATATTCTGCAGCCATCTGCGGTATTGTCGTCATTCCGAGAGTCCTCATGAATCCTATCCTGACTGTTCCTATTCCTTCAGCTTCTCTCTGTATCCTCGCTACTCCTTCATCAAGAACGGACATTGATGTACGTGCTGTTGCGAGGAGGTCTTTTCCCCAATCTGTGAGCTCGGTACGTCTCACTGGATGGAATAATGGCAGTCCAAGCTCTGCTTCCAGTTCTTTTATCGCATGGCTTACGCTAGGCTGGCTTACTCCCAGTTTTTCCGCAGCTTTTGTGTAGCTTCCGGTTTCATTCAGCACGATGAAATATCTTATGGCTCTCAGATTCATGGCACCATCATAAACATAATTTATGGGAGACTGAACCTTATTCTAAGCTTTTATATGCATTATTTTGGGTTTTCTGAAATTATGCATATAAATTAATAAATCTGTACACTTTTGTGGAGAATTATAAACAAAATAAATGACGACACTTGCATTTAGTTATATTTATTGTAGAATTAATCGGGTGCATTGATTTTTTGCACTAAATCTTGTTTTTTGTTTTTCCACATAAAGGAGGAAACCATGAAGAAGATTGCTGTACTGCTTTTGGTTGCAGTAGCTATGATGATTCCTGCTTTCGCAAGCGGAAGCGGAGAGTCATCCGGACCTGTTGTTCTTACTCTTTCAGAAGTTCATGCTGAAGGATATCCTACAACTCTTGCTGACTATGAATTTGCTCGTCTTGTAGAAGAGAGAACAGAAGGAAGAATTAAGATCGACGTTTATTCAGGTGGAACTCTCTACGGTGAAGAGACAGGATCCATCGAGGCTCTTCAGATTGGTGACCTTGCATTCGCACGTGTTTCCGCATCTCCAGTTGCTTCCTATGTTCCAGCTCTCAACGTTATCCAGCTTCCTTACCTCTATCGCGACGGCGATCACATGTGGCAGGTTCTCAATGGACCAGTAGGACAGGATATGCTCAATGAGATCGAGGCATCCGGTTCTGGTCTTGTAGGTCTTTGCTACTATGATGCAGGTGCTAGAAACTTCTATACAACAAAGCCAGTTGGAAGTGTTGCTGACATGGCTGGTCTTAAGATCAGACTCCAGAACAACCCGATGATGGTTGAGATGGTTCAGCTTCTTGGCGGTAATGGTGTTACAGGTATCGGACCAAACGATGTTTACTCAGCTATCCAGCAGGGAACAATCGATGGTGCAGAGAACAACTGGCCTACATATGAGTCAATGGGCGACTACCAGGTAGCTCCATACTTCGTACTCGATGGACACACAAGAGTTCCTGAGATCCTTCTTGCTTCCAAGGCTGTTCTTGATACACTTGATCCAGCAGATGTTGAGATCATCAAAGAGTGTGCAAAAGAGACACAGGCTTATGAGATTGAGCAGTGGGCACTTCGTGAGGAGTCCTCAGAGGCTAAGGTTACATCAGAGGGTGTTATCGTAACAGAGCTCACACCGGAGCAGCTTCAGGAGTTCCAGGACAGAATGGCTCCTCTCTATGCTAAGTATGGTGCAGGTTACGAAGATCTCATCACAGAGATCCAGAATACAGGACTCTGATTACTGTTTTGAATGCTCAACGGGGAGATTTTCTCCCCGTTTAAGATTTTAGGGAGGCGGACAATGTCCGGATCATCATTTTTCCATAACTGGCTTGTTGATAACAAACTCGTTATTGACAGAAGTCAGTACAAAGGCAAAGTGCCATTCAAAGCATATATCATTCTGGTGAACCATTGGTGCCATAGAGTGATTCTGACAATTTCCCAGATAGCTCTTATTATCATGCTTTGTATCGTTTTCTTTAACGTTGTTCTTCGTTATTGTTTTAACACTGGAATCGGAGCTGTAGATGAAGTTGCTAGACTTCTCGTTACTTGCTTCACATTCCTCGCTTGTGCTATCGGTGTAAGAGACCATATGCATATTTCTGTCACGATGCTTTACAACAGGTTTCCGAAGGGCGGAAAGATGCGTAAGTTTATGGATGTGCTTCCAGATATATCAACACTCTTCTGTGGTGCTTTCTTCTTTTACTTCGGTGGAAGCTATCTGCTCCGTCTCATGGGGCTCCCAGGCACTCTCCCGATGACAGGACTTCCTACATGGGTTCAGTACATTGCTGTTCCTTTTGCAGGTATCATCATGGTCTTTGATTCGATTCTTTTCCTGATCAGGGTTCTCAACCCAGATGATCTTCTTTACAGCGAAGCTGAAGTTGATTACCAGGAGATGGTAAAGCAGCAGGCTGCAGAAGCCACAAAGAACGGAGGAAATAACTGATGGCAAGTACAACTATTGCAATTATCGTGCTTATCGGAGGCTTCTTCCTTCTGATGGCATTCAAGGTCCCAGTAACATTCTCGATGTTCATCGCAGCTGTAGCTTCAACATTCTTTGTTCCTGGAACAAACCCGACAACAATGGTCAGGATGATGCTCGATGGCGTCAACAACTTCACGATGCTCGCTATCCCATTCTTCATAGTAATGGGTGAGATCATGGCAGCTGGCCAGATTTCGGATAAGATCGTTGACCTTGCAAACCTCGCTGTAGGTCGTTTCCGCGGTGGTCTTGCATATGTTAACTGTATCGACTCTATGTTCTTCGGAGGAATCTCCGGTTCAGCAGTTGCTGACGTTTCCTCTCTTGGATCAGTCGTTATCCCGATGATGGTTAAGCAGGGCTATGACAGAGAGTTCACAGTTGGTCTTACTGTTACAACAGCATGTCAGGGTGTTCTTATCCCGCCATCACACAACATGGTTATCTACGCTCTTGCAGCTGGAACAGGTGTTTCCATTGGACAGCTCTTCTACGCAGGCTTCGCTCCTGGAATCTGTCTTGGTCTTGGCTTCATGCTTATGTGTTTCCTCCTTGGAAAGAAGTACAACTTCCCGAAGGGAGAGAAGATGTATAAGAATGACCGCGTAAGATGGATCGGAAAGGCTAATGGTCAGAATGGAAAGCTCCCAGAAGGTGAGGGCTGGATTGCAATCGGAGGCATCGCTCTTGGAAACTGCATGAGAGTTCTTCTCAGTGCTATCCTTCCTATGATGACTCTTGTTATCATCCTCGTCGGAACTGGTGCTGGTGTCTTTACTGCAACAGAGAGCTCCGCTGTAGCATGTTTCTACACATTCATCCTTACATATTTCATCTTCCGTGCTGATAAGATCAGAAACTTCGGTCGTGTTCTCAAGAATTCTCTTAAGACACTTGCTGTTGTTCTTACTCTTATCGGAACAGCTAAGGCATTTGCATATATGATGACAAGGCTCAGAATACCTGCAGCTATCACAAATGCTCTTATCGGATTCTCCGATAACCCATATGTGATCTTCCTTATCATCAATATCCTTCTTCTTATCCTTGGCTGCTTCATGGATATGGCACCGCTTATCATGATCATGACACCGATTCTTCTTCCTGTTGTTTCCGCACTTGGAATGACAGATGTTCACTTCGGTATCATAATTATCTTCAACCTGGCTATCGGCCTCTGCACTCCACCAGTTGGATCTGCACTCTTCGTTGGCTGTGCTGTTGGTAAGACTTCACTGGAAGCTACGGCAAAGAAGATGCTCCCGCTCTTCGCGGTTATGCTCATCATGCTTCTTGTATTCACATACGTTCCGTTTATCTTCCAGATTCCGCTATTCGGATATTGATTTCGTTTAAATGTGCCCGCTTCATACCTGGAGCGGGCAAATTTTTTGTTTATTGAGGATTATATGAATGTTCTGATTATCGGGGCTGGCAGAAGGGGTGTCAAAATCGGCAGACACCTTGCTGCTGAAGGTTCTTCTATAACGTTTCTTGAAAGATCTACTGCTAAGTGCCATGAAGTAGAAGCTAAGGTTGACTGCCTTGCTGTGTGCGGTTCCGGAACAGATCTTGCAAAGCTCAGGGAAGCTGGTGCAGAGAATGCTGATACAGTAATTGCTGTTACGGATTCCGATGAAGTCAATATAGTTGCCTGCGGCATAGTTGCTGCGGAATTCCCTGGTGTTGTAAACACGATTGCGGCAATAAGATCAGCCGGCTATCTGGGGGAGGAAGGACTTCCTCCAAGAATCCTTGGAATTACCCATATCATCAATCCTGATCAGGAAGGAGCTGCACGCATCCTTGATACCATCCAGTATGGTCTTTATCGTGATACTCTCATTTTCCCTGGTACCGATTTCATGATTTTCACAGTTGCAGAAGGTCATGGAAGCGTTAAGAGCGGAGAGAGCATCGCTTCTATAAGAAAGAGAATTGAATATAACTTCGTTGTCGCTGCAATCTATCGCAGGGGTGCGGTCATCATTCCGAATGGTGATACCGAAATCAGGCCCGGTGATATCCTTGTATTCATTACTGACAGCGAGAAAGCCTATATAACGCTTAGCGGAACTCCTGAGCGAGAGATTTATCAGGAGCCGTCGAATATCATAATACTTGGAGCAACAAGAGTAACACGGTTCCTGCTGTATTCATTCGATGAGAAGTATAGGAAGAGAATCAGGCTTGTTGAAAAAGATGCTGCTGCGGCAAATGAATTTGCTTCACTCTTTCCTGATATCACGGTCCTTAATGCTTCAATTACAGATGAGAGCATATGGGAAGATGAGGAATTCAGCAGCGCAGATCTCTTCATAAGCCTTACTGATAATGATGAGCTTAATATCGTAACTACCGGTTATGCAAAGAAGATAGGGGTGAATAAGGCTATAGCTCTTGTAAAATCAAATACCAACTATAGCCAGTTTGCTCTTTCTCTTGGCGTAGATGTTGCAATGTCGATTACCGATGTTACCGTAGATTCGCTTATCAGGTATCTCCGCGGAGATGGAATTTCTGCGATGCATACTCTTTTTGACGGCGAACTTGAGGTTTATGAGTATGTTGTCCAGGATTCCTTCCTGTTCCTTGGTAAGGCTCTTAAGGATACCCATTTCAAACGCAGTGTGGTTATAGCTGGTGTAAGGAAGGCTGATGGTCAGGCAATAGTCCCTGATGGTGAATATGTCTTTACCGAGGGAGATCGCCTCATACTTTCAATCCGTCATGATGACAGTAGTTATCTAAAGGAGCTTTTTCTCTGATGCATATAAAGTCTGTTCTTAGATTTCTTGCTCTGATTCAGCTTCTTGTCGGTGCCTGTATGCTTGTTCCTTTCACTCTTGCTTTTGTCTATGATGAAATGGATGGCATAAGGGCGTTTGCAATGACGGAAATCCTTATTGTTGTCTTTGCTTCAATAATACTGATAGCTACAAGGAAAGAGAAAATAACCATAAAGGCGAGAGATAGCTATCTGCTTGTCACGCTTGTATGGGTTGTTGCTACTGCTTTTGGAGCACTTCCTCTTTATTTCACAAATACATTTGAGACGTATCCAAGTTGCTATTTCGAGATTATGTCCGGATTCACCACAACAGGAGCTACGGCACTTTCTTCCATCGAGGATAAGCTGAAGTCCATTCTTTTCTGGCGCGGCATGACAAACTGGCTTGGTGGTATGGGTATAGTTGTTCTCTTTGTTGCGCTTTCCCCTTTCATGGGGCTTAAAGGCACAAGTCTTGTGAATGCAGAATCCGTCGGACCAACAAAGGATAAACTTACTCCAAAGATCCAGCATACGGCCTTTGCGCTGTGGGCGATTTATACTGTTTTCTCGGTAATACAGGTACTTCTTCTCTGGTTCAGGATTCCTCTCTATGATGCTGTTACTGTAATGTTCGGTACTATGGGAGCTGCGGGTTTTTCCGCAAAGAATGCCTCAATCGGTGGTTATCATTCGGCTTATGTCGATGTGGTGGTTACTATCTTCATGATTATCGCGGGATCAAACTTCGCTCTTTACTTCAAGGCAATTAAGGGAAATCTGAGGGATGCTGTAAAGGATAAGGAGCTGAGGCTTTATCTTCTTATCATTGCGGTTTCCTCCATTATGATTACCATTGATGTTACTGATACATACGGTAGTTTCCTCACTGCTTTAAGGTATGCCGCTTTCCATGTTGCTTCGATTATAACGACAACGGGATTTGCAACATATGACTATAATTTCTGGCCGCAGTTCTCAAAGACAATCCTTGTTCTCCTTTTCTTTGTTGGAGGCTGTGCAGGTTCTGCCGGTGGCGGTATCAAGGTAGTCAGAGTTGGTGCGATGATATCCCTGGCACGCAATGCTATCAAGAAAAGACTGCATCCTACAGCTGTTATACCATTGAAGCTTGGGGATTCAGATGTTGACCAGAATACGCTTCTTTCCCTTGCCGGCTTTGTCGGGGCATACATAATGACAGGGCTTTTGGGAACCCTTATCTATTCGCTTTCCGGATACGATTTCGAGACATGCTTTACAGCAAGCTTCCTTCTTCTTGGAAATATCGGAATAGGAATGGGAGCTGTAGGGCCGTCAGGTAATTTCTCTATTTTTTCCGATGCAATTCTTACAGCTGGTTCATTCCTGATGCTGGTTGGAAGACTGGAGCTTTTCACTGTTTTCGCTCTGTTTACAAGAAATTTCTGGAAAAAGTAAGCTGCAGCCTCATGTCTTTACGATGTGAGGCTGTCTTTCCATATATTTCCCTGGATTATCTTTTCTTCTACCTGAAAATGCTGGAAAGCCTGATTCTGCAGCAGAAAATGCCTTTTAGTGTGGAGAATCAGAGGAGAAGATCAAAATAATAACACAACACTCTGTTTGGATGTTATTATAAGAACAGAGGGAAATATATCCCTTGTAAGGAGTTTTTATGAAAAAAGCTATTACGCTGACTGCTGTCGCTCTTGCTGCAGCTGCCGCTTTCGGCTGTTCAGGTTTTGCCTGGCATACAGAGGATGGATGTCATCTTCTTGGGCGTACATATGATATGTTTGGAGATCTCAGCGGTAATAAGATAACAGTTATCGCACCTGGATATGAACTTCATGCCTCTCCGTCAGGAGAGGGTGGAACAGTTACGATGGAATACGGCTTCATCGGAAATGCCATCCAGGGTGCAGCATCTCCTATTTTTACCGATGGAATCAATGAAAAGGGATTGATGGGTACTCTGCAGAATTTCCCGGGATATGGTCATTACAATACACAGCAGAGCGAGGATAACCTTGATCTTCATCCTGCATTCTTTGTTCCGTATATGCTTGGAACATGCACAACAGTTGAAGAGGTTGCAGAGGCTGTAAAGCATATCAACCTGACTGATGAGCTGATTTTCGGAGCTCATATGTCTGTACATTACATCTTCTCCGATGAGACAGGCGAAGCGATAATCATCGAACCCGATGAAGATGGTATAACTGTCCATCGTTCCACTATAGGGATAATGACAAATGCTCCAGGATATGACTGGCAGTTCACGAATCTCAAGAACTATGTTGCTGTATCAAATGTCCACACACCGCCGAGAGAGCTTCTTGGAGAGACTATATCTGCGTTTGGAAATGGTACGGGCGGCAGCTTCGGTCTTCCTGGAAGCTATTCATCACCTGCACGTTTTGTCCGTCTGGCATTTGCAAAGGAATTCGCACCTCTTGGAAAGAATGAGATAGATGGCATAACAAGGATGTTCGATACATTCTCTGTTGTCTATGTTCCGGATGGAATGCTGAAGGAAAGCGCTGATCACGATGCTTATGAGAGAACACTCTGTACAACAGCTATGTGCGCTGAGAGCCGTACATATTACTTCTCTCCTGCAGAGAACAGACGTATAAGTGCATATAATCTCATGAATGCGCTCAATGCCATGAATGGCGAAACCATAGCTCTTTATCCTATACCAATAGATGAAGATATCAGTTATGTGATTTAACAGGGTTCAGGGCCGTGAAAAGCGGCCCTGATTATGATGAACTTGTTTTGATTTTCTGAAGCTTTCTGATGAATCATCTGAGTTTGATAATCTTCTGAAAAGAAAAAATGTTTCAAAAAAACTGGGGCTGTTTCTACAGCCCCAACAGAAAAATCATGTTGTTATAGGTTCTATTGTATAATATCCAGAGGCATCTGTAGTCTCCGATACTTTGTATCCTTCTGCGAGGTCTTCTTCTCTGATGCCGTGGCTTTTTCCTGATCCGCTTCCAAATGAACCTCCGCTGATTTTGAGATTCCCTTGTCCATAGGTTATTCCGTTTTGCTCTTTTCCGGGATCACAGAAAACGGTGTCTTGCTGTTCACTATAAAAACTTCCATTTGTTATTTCGACAGCTGTAGGTAAACCCAATCCACCATCGTTGGAATTGCCTACATAAATACCGCGTCCAGAGGATCCATTTGTATAATACTCTCCTCCTGAAACAACTATTTTATTTATTTCTCCTTCTTCTCCGGCAAGATACAGGCCGTGCCATACTTCACCTGCGCCGATGTTATCACTGGTGTGCCCATCGGTTTTTGCATTGAGATTATAAAAATCCGAAAGTTCTTCTTTTATATCAGCGTCAGTAATATCAGGGTCAGTAAGATATTTCGAGAATAGGCTAGTTGTAGCTCTTGTTTCGACACCGTTTATTTCGCCTCTGCCTCCATTTTGAGCAAGAGCTCCCTGAAGACCATAATATTTACCACCAGTGATATCTGTGGTTCCGGCTCCTGTTACGGCATATGCGTAGCCTGTCAGTAACGCGTTGCTTGCCACAGATACGAATATTCCATCCTTGATGGTCAATGTACTATTTTCATCAGCAAATATTGTTCTATATGTGCTGTAGAAATTTCCGCCATTGATAGTCAATATACCATCCGAATAGATTGTTGAGTTCGTTATTTCTGAGTCAGTGTAATATGGGAAGGAAACAAAGGTAAGATTCCCGTTGATTGTGAGTTCTCCGCCATTCTCAACACAGATCAGATTTCTGCTTGGATTTGTATTAAGTGTTCCTCCGATTCGTCCTTCACCCGAGAGTATGAGGGAAGCACCAGATTCAACAGTGATAAGTATTGTATCTGTATCAGGAACATATCCTTTTTTTGTAGTTCCTTCTTTATCAATTGTGAACTCTTTTTCTACAAGCGCATAGTTTTCTGCACTGACGGTATTTCTTTGAACTGCGGTATTACTTTTTGCCAGACTGCTTGAAGCGTAATTACCAGAAATATCAAGCGTACCGTTTATTGTCATTCTTACATCCTTTCCAGAGGGGATAGTAAGCGATGAATTTTCGGTGATTTGAATCGATGTCTCGTCCGGTATTTCAATGTATATAGGGGTGGAAGTATCCATATCTAGAAGACTTTGAAGTTCACTTGTATCAGCTGGTGTGTAGGGATTGGCTGATGTACTTGTGTTGGGATCATTGTCAATCAATCCAGGATTCCCAGGTAAAAAGATGATATTGGGATACTGATTGCATGAAGAGAGCAATACTATTGCAATTAAAATCGTGCAAATTAGCATAAAGATGCTAGATTTCTCTCTCTCTCTCTCTTATTAGTGGAAATAATCATAAAACATTCCTCCATAAGCAAGTATATCAACAGTGATAGGAAATCAAAATAAATTGTTCATGTGGATTGGCACAAAAACTTCGAAAATTATTCATTGTTTTGCATATGTTATATTTTATTTACTTTTATACTATATTGATAGAAATTTTACAATTTCAGTTTTTGATACCCGATTGATGATATAATCCAGTTTGCACCCCAGCCTATAGGGACGGCGATCCATACAGCCTGTATGCCGAAAACGGGAGCTGCCGCAAATGCTATTATCACTCTTATTGATAGATTCACGATGTTTGCTACTGTAAAGACCTTCATCTTCCCAGCTCCCCTGAGCGTTCCATCCATAATCATCTTGAAACCTATGAGAGCAAAGAACCATCCCATGAATGAAAGGTATCCTGTTCCTGTTTTCATAGCATCCGAAGTTCCTTCTTCTCCAATGAACATCCTTATTATCGGGGCATTCCAGAGTTCTAGTGCAACGCATATAAGCAATGCAGCTGCAATTACTATCAGATAGGCATCCCTGAGTCCGTCTTTGATTCTTTCCTTTTGCATGGCTCCGAGATTCTGAGCTGTAAATGTACTCATTGTGTTTCCCATTGCAGCCATTGGAACTACGACAAGACTCTCAATCCTCATTGCTGCAGAGAATCCTGCTAGAACTTCAGAACCAAAGCTATTCACTACGCTTTGTACAAGCATCATGCCTATTGAGACTGTTGATTGCTGGAGAATTGAAGGAAGGGCGATTCTGAAAATAGGGGAGAGCAGATTCTTATCATAATATTTCCCATTATCCCCCTCGTATGATCTGAGTGTATGAACAAGAATCGAGAAAGAGAGCAGTGCTGATACTCCCTGTGAAATGAGAGTAGCCCATCCTGCACCTTGCACTCCCATCTGCAACGGACCGACCATTATTATATCGAGGACAACATTCAGCAGCGATGAGAAGATCAGAAGAAAAAGAGGTATCCGTGATTTCCCCAGCGCATTGAACATCGATGAAAGGATATTGTACATGAAAAGAAATGGCAGTCCAGCGAAGTATATTCTCAGATAAGCAGAAGCATCTCCGGAGATATTCTCTGGGGTATTAAGAGCTTCTAGTATCAGCGGGCTGAATATAAGACCGAAGATACAAAGGACTATGGAGATAATCAGAAAAGCCACTAGACTTGTGCTGATGCATCTTTTCATCTTGCTGTAGTCAGCACTTCCGAAAGCCCTGCTTGTGATTACAGATGCCCCCATTCCTCCGCCGATAGCTACTGAAATGAATACGGAGGTAAGAGAGTATGAGGCCCCGACAGCTGCAAGCGCATTCTCGCCGACAAAACGCCCGACAATAACTGAATCCGTCATTGTGTAAAGCTGCTGAAAGAGGTTTCCAAGCATGATGGGTACTGAGAATGTCAGTATCGCCTTCATAGGGTGGTCTTCAACGAGGTATCGGGAATTGCTCATCTTGAAAGGAATACCGTAAAAAGCCTTGAAAGAGCTTCTGTATCTTTTACCCCTGCTGTTTCATATGGAGAGTGCATTGAAAGCTGGGCCGCCCCGATATCTACAGTTGGAATGCTGAATTTCTGTGCAGACAGATTTCCCAGCGTTGAACCACCCGGTATATCTGAATGGTTCGCGAAATACTGATATGGAATGCGGTTTGTGTCCATAAGCGCTCTCAGATAACTTGCGCTTTTTGCATCTGTTGTATATTTCTGTGCGGCACTGAATTTGATTGCGACTCCGCCATTCATCCTAGGTTTGTTGGATATATCGCATTTACTCTGATAATTTGGATGAAGTGCATGGCAGTTGTCTGCACTGATCATGAATGAAGAGGCTTTCTTCATCATCTTCTCCTCTTCATCATAGCCGAGGGCGTTTGCAATCCGGCTCATTGTTTCCGGGAGAAAATCCGAAAGTGCTCCCTGCTTTGTTCCGCTTCCTGTCTCTTCATTATCGAAGAGAGCAGCTACAGGCATGAATCTTTTTCCTTCTGCGCTGATAATAGCCCTGAGAGCTGTGTATGCGCACATCAGATCATCAATTCTAGGAGATGAGAAGAATTCGTTATCAAGTCCCCAGATTGAATATGGGGTTCTAGGGTAAAGATACAGCTCGTATTCAAGCAGATCCTTTTCTTCACAGCCAGCTTCTTCTGCAAGTGCTTTTCTGAATCTCCCTTTTTCTATCCCTTCCGCAATAAGAGGAAGCATATCGTTTTGCGCACTGTAGCTGGTTCCTTCATTTGCTTTTCTGTTCATGTGTATTGCGAGATTGGGGATAAGGACGAGGTCACGTCTGAAATCAATAAGCCTTTCTTCGGCTTTCCCCTCATTATTCACATAGACTCTTCCTGCAATTGAAAGGGGCCTGTCAAACCATGGAGCCATCAGAAGACCGCCATATACTTCTGTGTTCAGAACAGTGTATAAGCCCGAGGAAGTGATCTCTGGTTCTGTCTTCACCTTGAATGCAGGGCTGTCCGTATGGGCGGAGACTATTGAATAGCCTTCGCTGTCATTCGTTCTGAATGCAATCAGGGAAGAACCGTTTCTGGTTATAAAATAAGATCCGTTCTTCTTTATATTCCATCGCTTCGTCTCTTCAAGTTTCTCAAAACCTGCAGACAGAAGCTCTTTTTCCATATTCCTTACAGCATGAAACTGTGTTGGGCTTTTTTCTATGAAGCTGCATAGCTCCTCAGTTGTTGTTATATTCATGCCCTGAGTTTAGCTCTTCCGTCTTTCTGTGAGAAGCTTGGATGAAATACTGAAGCAGATTATTGTTGTTATGACTGCAATAGAGCAGTTTGAAATCATCATCATTACTCCAAGTGCCGTAGCGCCATCTGTTATCAGATGCTGCAGGATATAGAGTACGGGGACACGCAGGAGGAAGATCCTCATGAAATTTATGACAAGGGTTATCCTCGTCTTTCCAAGTCCAAGAAGGAAGTCCATTCCCGCGCCATTCACAGCAAGACCAAGACAGCTGGTTACATCATAGATGAATATCTTCCTGATTGTATTCTTGAATTCCTGATCAAGCCCGTTCTTGCTTGTGGAGAAGATAGTGAATAGAAAATCCTCGGACAGGAACAGGGCAGCCATCATCACTATGCTTGCAGCAAGTGTTATTACAATAGTGGATCTGTAAGCCTTTACAGCCCTGTCAGCTCGTCCGGCTCCATAATTCTGGCTGATTATCGAACTGGAGGCATCTGAGAAGCCATTCTCGAAGTTTGTTGCTATTCCGCACACGTTATTTGATATCCCAAGAGCTCCTACCATTTCCGCTCCATAGGATGCGGCCATTGAATTGACTACGACCTTGCCAAGTGAAAAAGCAGAATCCTCGATTGCTACCGGATACGAAATCTGCACGATTCCTTTTGCATTTCCTTTTCCGGAATGCAGGATAAGTGCCGGCTTTATCTGGAAAATACTTCCTTTTGCTGTCAGATGGATTACAGAATAGATAGCAAACGATGTGTATGTTATGAGCGTTGCTATACCTATATAGAGTATACCTTTTTCAAGAATATAGATGAAAAGGGCCGTAAGCATAAGCTTCAGGATCATAGAAGCTATGTTCAAAGCCATTATTATATTGGTTCTGCCCCTGGATTTCTCCACATTTATATAAATAAGATTGATGAAATTCATGATAGTCGCGGCTATCATGATGTTGAAATATGATGTTCCTTCTTTTATGAATTCCTCTGGGGTTCCTATAAGACGCAGAAGGATGGGGGAGAATGGGATTATCAGCAGAAAGATCAGTGATATTATGATTATCAGCCGGATAAGCGTGTTCAGCAGTTCTCCGGCTTTCTTATTGTTTCCAGCGCCATAGGCCCTGTTGATAAGTATCATCGAACCTGTGATAAGTCCTGATCCGATTGAGCTGAGTATCATTCTCAGCTGATTGAAGTAGGCAACTGCAGATACATCGATGGTCCCGATATGGCTGGCCATCATTGTATCAAGTATGGAGAACAGACAGTTGAACAAGGCGAATATCGCAAGCGGTGTCCCGACCTGAAGTATGAGTTTATAAAGATTTCCGGTGGTCGAATACTCTCTGAATTCTGCTTCAGTCATTCTTGCCATATCTGTACCCGCTGGAAAGTTTAGCCTTGCTGCAGAGTTTATGCAAAGCCCTTTTTCATCTCATGCTTTCCTCTGTATAATCCGGAAGAGAGGAATCCTGAAAAATGCCACAGCATGTAATAATCTCTGATTACAACCCTACATGGCCCGAGGAATATGAAGCAGAAAAAAGCATAATCCAAGAGATCCTGAAGAATAACTGCATTGCTGTATATCACATCGGCAGCACATCAGTTCCATCGCTTCCAGCTAAGCCGATTATAGATATCATGGTTTCTGTCAGAAGTCTTGAAGCTGTCGATGCTGTTTCCGGAGAATTTGTCAGAATAGGCTATGAATATCTTGGGGAGTTCGGCATAGAAGGCCGCCGTTATCTACGGAAAGGTGGAGATGAAAGAACGCATCAGATCCATATTTTCCATGTGGATGACTGGGAGAATATAGTACGCCATCTTGCATTCAGGGATTACCTGCGTTCCCATGAGGAGGAGAGGGGAGAATATACTCAGCTGAAGAAAAAGCTTGCTTCCCTATATCCATATGATATCGAAAGCTACTGTGATGGAAAGGATGAATTCGTCAGAAAGGTGGAGAGGATAGCAGTATCGCAGTATGATGACAGCTGGGATAGGCTCTATGCTGCAGCAAGAAAAGTCCAGTATCCAAGGAACCTGCCTCCATTGGCCGAGGCGGGAAGCGTGGCTGCAGCAATCATGACGGAAAAGGGAAATATATACACAGGTGTATGCATCGATACTGCCTGTTCCATCGGAATGTGCGCCGAGAGAAACGCGATTGCAAATATGATTACAAATGGGGATAACAGCATCCGGAAACTTGCTGCTGTAATGCCTGATGGGAAAGCAGGGATGCCTTGCGGTGTCTGCCGTGAGGCCATGATGCAGCTCTCTGATAAGGCTGCGGATATTCAGATTCTTTCGGATTATGAAGCAGAAAGCTTCGTGAGATTAAGTGATCTTCTTCCTCTATGGTGGAACTAGCATGGCGTCATCAAGGATGGAGATGTAAAACCTCCATCTCTTGATGGCAGAGAGATCAGGTGTTGTTCATATATGCTTTCTCGCAGGCATCGGCTACATGCTCACATGCATCAGCACACTGCTCAAGATAGCGGTATATATCTCTCCAGATTATTATTTCTATTGGATTGGTCTCGCTTGTATGGAGCTTCCTCATATTCTCAATGAAGATCTTGTCTGCGTCCTCTTCAAGCGTGTTGATTGTGATGATTCTGTCCTTGAATGTCTTTGAATGCTTGAAATTGCTGAAATCATCCATTAGCATTCCCATTTCGATACAGCATTTCTCAACGACATCAACAGCGGCAAGCATCTCTGGCCTTATTCTCCGGACATTGTCACAGTAAAGGCGGAGAACGACATCCTCCAGTTTATCAACAACTTCGTCTAGGCACTGGCTGAGAAGTATTATGTCATCTCTTTCGATTGGTGTAATGAAAGCCTTTGCCAGAACATTCATCAGCTCATGCTTCTTGATGTCTGCATCATGCTCTGTCTTGTGAATCTCATCGAGAATCGGGCTGAGATTATCAGGATCATAATCCGTAATGCACTTTCTCAGGATCCTTGAAGCCTCTACAGCATGTTCTGCACAGCTTCTGAAAGTGTCAAAATAGAATGTATCATTTTTCTTTGCCATATTTACTCCTTAGAAAATCGCGAGGAAAAGCTTTGCCATCAGGAAACTGATAAGACCGCATCCGGGGAAGGTGAAGACCCATGTGAGCATCATATCCTTGACGACTGCGAAGTTGATAGCTCCAAGTCTTCTTGAAGCACCTACACCCATTATTGCGCTGGTTTTTGTATGAGTTGTTGAAACAGGGATGCCGAATACGGATGAGAAAAGCAGGCAGACTGAAGCAGCTATATCAGCACTGAAACCCTGATATTTCTCAAGCTTCACCATATCCATTCCCACTGATCTTATTATCTTCTCTCCTCCGACAGATGTCCCAAGTCCCATTACGGCAGAACACAGAATCATCAGCCAGACAGGAATGAGCACTCCCTCAACGCTGGTTTCACCATTTGAGAATGCAATTGCCAGGAAAAGTACGCCAATGAATTTCTGCCCATCCTGTGCACCATGCATGAAGCTCATAGCTCCTGCTCCTGCTATCTGGGCATAGTTGAAGAATCTGTTGGTTTTTCTTCTGTCAAAGCCTCTGCATATGAAGACAACAGCTTTGCAGATGATGAATCCTGCAGTGAAACCAAGAAGCAGCGACAGTACAAGACCATATATAACCTTAATCCATTCCGCACCATTGACAGCTTCAAATCCCTTCCCGGTTGCCAATGCGGCTCCTGTCAGACCTGCAATCAGGCTATGGCTTTCGCTTGTTGGAATACCGAAGTATGAAGCTGCTGAGCTGTAAACGACAATCGAGAAAAGCGCTGCAGATAATGCAATAAGAGCTGTATTGGTATCATCCCCGAAATTGACCATGTTGCTTATCGTTGAGGCAACGGAAGCATTGATCCTTGTCATTATCAGGACACCAAGGAAATTGAATATAGCACTCATTATTATTGCAGGCCGCGGCCTCATGCAGCGTGTTGTTATGCATGTTGCTATTGCGTTAGGTGCATCTGTCCAGCCGTTTACGAAGATTACTCCAAGAGTAAGCGCTGCCGTTACAAGAAGCGCAGGAGTTGAGAATATCTGCTGGCAGAAATATGCGAATGTTACGTCCATTCCGGGGAAAATCCTCCGGATTGAATCGTAAAACAACTGTTAAATATGTGTAAACAAGAAGTTAAGCTGAAAGTGTTAGTAATCTGTTAAATCGTACAACTTGGTAAGATTATGTGAATTTATCCTGAGATGGCAGGAAGATTCCATTCTCTATAAGGTGGAGATGAATTGCCGAATGCATTGGTCGTACCTAGACATTCTCTCAATCTCTCTGAATATGCCGATGAGAACAGAAGCATTGATAGTATCTGCTGCATCATAGAGACAGCAGATGACTTTAACTGTGTTGCCAAGAAAGGTGAGAAGCCATGATTCTTCATTTCCATTTATAAACGGGCAGATTCTTTGTATTCATACGGAACTCTTCAGCCTTATTCCTTCTGGAGAACTCAGCCTGGATCTTGATAAAGAAGTTTGAGCTCGTTCCGAAATATCTTGCAAGCCTCCAGCACACATCATCGCTCATGCGGTTCTTTCCCTTGAGTATCTTGCTGAGTGCTGCCGCCGATATGCCGAGATCCTTGGAGAGTCTGTATGCGGAGAGATTGAGAGGTTCTATCCATTCTTCATTGAGATAGTCCCCAAAGGTTCCTAGTTCAATCTTGTATGTGTCGTTCATATTCTTTTCTCCTCAATGATAGGCAGTAATCTCAACGTTGTAAGCATTGCCATCTTTCCAGGAAAAGCAGATCCTGTACTGTGCATTTACCCTTATCGAGTATTGCCCCCGCCTGTTGCCTTTCAGCTGTTCGAGTCTATTGCTCGGAGGAATCCGCAGGTCAGAGATGGATTCCGCTTCATTTATAGCGATTAGTTTGTGCAATGCTCTTCTCGCTATGTCTGGAGCCAGTCTCCTGGGAGCGAATCCATTGTAGATCTGCTCGGTTTCTTTATCCATGAACGTCTGTATCATGTACTACCTGATCGTATAGTAAACCGCTGGTTAAATATGGTCAATTGATTTACTGAATCTGCGTTGTACTGACCAGGGATAAGATATTGATTAAGATAATCCCCCTTATCATAAAAGAAAATATAAATGCATAAAGAGATGTTGTTAAACAATAATGAATGGAATAGATCGTACTTTGGCTTTCATGATTCATCTGACAACCGGGGTATAGCTGAGCTCTGATTCCTCATCTGTTGCTTCGAGACGGAATATAACAGGTCTGATTCCATCATTGCATGAAACAATCGCAACACCTGGTTTTCTTATCCAGTCTCCGTAGTAGAAGAGCTCCTTGCCGCTTCCATGTGCCAGAGTAAATACATATTGGTACACAGCCTTCCATGCCTCATCGCAGAATCCTTCAGGTTTTGCATAGTCTGCATAGAAGACATCTCCTTCTTTCATCATCGGGCACATTGATAGCCCCTCGGCTCCATACTCTTCTGCAAGGTCCTTATCAAGTGTTGTTTTCAGGACAGTTATTCTTACTTTCTTCATTTTCTGCCTCTTTATATTAATATAGCAGATGAAAAATTAAGCTGAATAGCTATTTGCTGATTTTCCTTCTTTGTATTATCTTTCATTCGCTGTAGTTTGGTCGTTGTTTTCTTGACATGTTTTGTATTACATAGGAGTTTGATTTGCTTATATCCAAAATAGATGGAGGGAACTATGCTGAGTGAGCGTGTTCTAGGGATTTTATCTGATTCTTTCTTCAGGATCCTGATACCAGGTCTCACAGTCACTATTCCCTTGACGGTTATCTCATTCTCCCTTGCGCTTGTGATCGCAATAATTGTTGCGCTGATACAGTTTGCAAAGGTGAAGATCCTGAAGGATATTGCCAGATTCTATGTCTGGGTAATAAGAGGGACGCCGCTTCTTGTCCAGCTTTTTGTTGTATTCTATGGACTCCCGAATGTCGGAATCCTAATAGATCCTTTTCCTGCTGCCGTAATAGTCTTTGCCATAAACGAAGGCGCATACTGCGCAGAGACAATCAGAGCGGGACTGGAAGCTGTTCCATATGGTCAGATGGAGGCTGGAGAATGTGTTGGTATGTCCTATATGCAGATAATGAGACGCATCCTGCTTCCACAGGCACTGCGGATTTCTTTCCCGACGCTTGCCAATTCCGTTATTTCAATGATTAAGGATACATCCCTTGCCGCAAATATAACTGTGACGGAGATGTTCATGGCAACGCAGAGAATCGTGGCAAGGACATATGAACCTCTGGCTCTGTATATCGAGGTCGGACTTATCTATCTTGTCTTCTGTACAGTGCTTACAAGGCTGCAGAGATATGGGGAGAAGAAGCTAGGGAGGTATAGAATATGATTCTCAGCATCAAGGACATAAAGAAGAGCTTCGGGGAACAGAATGTTCTCAATGGCATATCGCTTGATGTGGAGAAGGGTGATGTTGTAGCTCTTCTGGGACCTAGCGGATCGGGGAAAACTACTCTCCTCAGGTGTATGAACTGCCTTGAGACACCGGATTCCGGAGTGATGGAATTTGCTGGAAATAGCTATAATCTGTCAGCTCTGTCATCTCGGGAAAAAGCCAGTATAAGAAAGAGGACGGGTTTTGTTTTCCAGAATTTCAATCTTTTCAGGAACAAGACAGCTCTGGAGAATGTGACAGAGGGTCTTATCGTTGTCAGGAAGATGAACAGGAAGGAAGCTGTGGAGAAGGCGGAAGAGACTCTCGAGAAAGTCGGCATGGCTTCATGGGCGTCTCATTATCCTTTTGAACTCTCAGGTGGACAGCAGCAGAGGGTTGCGATAGCCAGGGCAATTGCCGCTGATCCGGAGATAGTGTATTTTGATGAACCCACATCAGCACTGGATCCAGAACTGGCAGGAGAGGTTCTTTCTGTCATGAAGATGCTAGCTGAGGAAGGAATGACTATGGTTGTCGTCACCCATGCTATGGATTTCGCAAGGAATGTCTCCAAGCATGTTATATTCATGGAGCATGGAGTGGTTGTCGAAAGAGGAAAGACTGAAAAGCTGTTCTCTGATCCTGAAGAGGAGAGGACAAGAGCATTTCTCAGATTAGAGGAGATCTAATGAAAACGAAGAAAATATTCTTTATAACAGCTGTTCTGGCAGCTGTAATGCTGGTTATAACCGGATGCAGGAAAGAGGAAGGGAATACTGAGTCTTCCGGCGATCTTCTTTCCCGCATCCAGGAGAGAGGTTCTCTTATTGTGGCGACGGAAGGTACATGGGCACCTTGGACCTTCCATGATGAGAATGATGATCTTGTAGGTTATGACGTGGAGGTTGCTGAAGGAATTGCACGTCACCTTGGTGTTGAGGCCGAATTCATAGAAGGTGAGTGGGATGGACTTTTTGCAGGTCTTAATTCCGCTCGCTATGATATCGTTGCAAATGGTGTCGAGGTGACTGATGAAAGAGCCGAGGCTTATGATTTTTCCGAGCCTTACGCTTTTATCCGCACAGCAATAATCGTCCGTGACGATAATACCGATATAACCTCATTTGAAGATCTTGACGGAAAGACAACGGCCAACACGCTTGCAAGTACATATGCTACGCTTGCAGAAAGCTATGGAGCTACAGCTACTGGCGTCGATGACCTTGCGCAGACTATAGAGCTTCTGATGGCGGGCAGGGTTGATGCAACGCTGAATGCGGAAGTCACTTACTATGACTATATGGCACAGCATCCGGATGCTCCGATAAAAATAGCTGCATTGACGGATACAGCATCGGAAGTGTCGATTCCGGTACGCAAGGGAGAAGACAGCGCGTCGCTTCTGGCAGCAATAAATGAAGCCATTGATGAAATGAGGGCTTCCGGAGAGCTTCAGGCACTTTCTGAAAAGTATTTCGGCAGTGATATCTCTGGAACAGATTAAGCTCTGCTTTTTATGTGTTCCCCGTTGTTTTCCTCGATTCTTCCGCGGAATGACAGCGGGGTATTTCTTTTTCTGAAATCCTCTGTATATCTTGCGGTTACAGCGATGAATATCGCATACACATAAGGCATGCCAAGATTGGTTTCAAGAAGCGAATTGACTATAAGCGTTTTCATGCTTTCAGCACCTGAAAGTCCTGCACTTCTGATACCTCCAAGAAGAAGTCCCGCTTCCCATCCAGCCTGCACGAGTATCCCTATAGCCAGAAGCCATGGAAGATTCACTCTTGCTTCTGTTTCTTTAAGGTTCCAGATTATCAGAGCTATATAGCCGGCTATCAGGATCATCGCCATATACGCATGATAAGCTCCGGTGGTACGTTCTATCACAATCATGCGCCCTCCGGCCCATGATGCTATTATCGGACACACAAACCACCATAGGAGGATCAGAAGGGACCATTCAAAGAGATTCTCATCTTTCTCAAGCCATAGCCAGATCCATATGAAGTTCGTAAATCCATAGCTCATTGACATCCATAGAAGAACTGCAAATAGATTTCCTCCCTCTATGTACCTGGTACCTAACAGCAGATGGAAGATGCCGTAATCCACAATCATGTAGACTGCTCCCATGATTATGCCGACTGTGGCTGTCATGTATTTTCTCTTCCAGATAAGCAGGCAAAGCAACAGTAGCAGGAATGCTGTATCAAGGAAAATGTAAGACAGGGGAAATGCTCTTCTTGCTATCAGTTCATCCATGCAATGATTTTCTTATCGCCTCATGGAGTTGTCAATCATGGAACGAAGTCTCATTATAGGGATGGAGGTATTATGTCTAACAGAGGAACAGTTGTCGCTTTTTTCTCGCATAGCGGAGAGAACTATAAAGTAGGTACTATAGAGACTGGGAACGGAAGGATCATAGCTTCGATGATAAGCAGGATGCTTGGGGTTCCTGAGTATGAGATATGTACGGAGAAGGGCTATCCTGATGACTATGAGGAGTGCAGCAGAATTGCGAAGGAGGAGAGGGAGAGCAACGCACGTCCATCATTGCGTTTTCCTCTTCCCGATATCACTGATATAAATTCGATGATCCTGGTTTATCCTAACTGGTGGGGAGATCTGCCAATGGCTGTATACACAATGCTGGATTCAATCGACACCAATGGCCTGAAGATCTATCCAGTATGCACACACGAGGATAACGGACTTGCAATGACTGACAGAATGCTGATGCTTGCATATCCAGATGCCTCAGTAATGAAGGGATTGGCTATAAGAGGAACCGCGGTCCAGGAAAGATCCGATGAGGTTGAGGAAAGCATCAGGAAGTATCTTGAGAAGGTCGGTTTCAGCCTGCATTCCTGATTTAGGCTTTCTTTGATATAATCCACTGCCGCTTGGGAGGAAAAATGTTTTCACTAGGTAGTTTTCTTGGCGTACAGAAAGAAAACAGAAGTCTTCTATATCGTATTTATTTCGCATTTTTTGCATCGGGTGCTATGAGTACTCTGCTTGGAGCAATACTTCCGGAAATGGGAGAAGCCTATAATCTTGATTATGCATTCCGCGGAGTTCTTTTATCAGCTCATCAGATCGGCAACCTTGTCGCTGTCATAGCATCTGGATTCATCCCATATCTCATCGGAAGGAAGAAAAGCACATTTATTCTTGGCCTGGGAATCGTTCTGGGGCTATTGCTGATGACACTCACAGGGAATCCTGTCCTGCTTTTCATTGCTTTTGCCCTTACCGGAATAGGCAGAGGGACTATGAGCAATATAACGAATGTCGTGGTTGGGGAGAATGCAGAGAATAAGGCAGCTGGCCTGAATCTTCTCCATGCCTCATTCGCCGTAGGTGCATTCATTTCCCCTTTTGCTGCGATTGCGGTAATTCCTTCCAGCTGGAAAATCGCTCCCTGGATTTTTGCCTCCCTCATGCTGCTGACACTCCTTCTGATTCTCTTCAGCCGTCTTTCCTCGGAACGTGTAAGGCGTGAGAAGGGGGAGGGGACGATTCCTCGTTCCATTCATTTCTGGCTGAACACAATGATCATGTTCTTCTATCTCTGTGCGGAAGCTTCTCTCATAGGATGGCTTGTCACATATTTCCAGGATGCTGGTATCTTCCCTGATTCCGTATCTACTGCGATGCAGTCATTTTTATGGATAATGATTCTTATTGGACGTCTTCTGTGTGCTGTGGTCTCCCCGAAGATGAATAAGAATGTCCTTATTCTTATCCTTGGCTTGATGATGACGGGTTTCTTCACCCTGATGATCACGGCAGAGAATCCTGTTGTCATTGTAATAGCTGTATTCCTTGTAGGTCTCTCGATGAGCGGCATCTATCCAACAACGCTTTCGACTATGGAGAAGAAATACAACAGCTCCACAGTCGCTACAGGGCTGTGCATCGGCTGTGCGACGGTTGGAGCAATAATAATGCCGACAATCGTAGGATCTGTTGCTGAGAGTTCTGGAATCGAAGGTGGAATTGCCACAATCTCAGTCGCGCTTGGAATCATGGTCATCCTGATGATTGTCAAAGTGATTACAGGAAGGAATCTCAGAACGTGAGAGTCCTATTGCTGTAAACTGCCCTTCCTGAGACGGGGAGCCCCAGAATGAGGTTTTCGCTTCTTTCTGCTGAGAGGCTGTCCCCGTCTTCTTTTATTCTGAAAAATACCGGTTCTTCGCCGTCAAGCATTCCTTTTACAGCCTCAAGGGCTATTTCAAATTCCCTGTCATCCTCTTTGAATATGAGACCATCTGAGACTGCTTCATATTCTCCTGCTGTAAGAATCCCTGATTCCATCTTTCCTGCCAGTGTTAGAAAAAGCTTTCCGCTTACAGTTATTCCTTTTCCCCTTATCCCGAAATTATCCATATCCAGCTCTGCCAGGAATGCGCTTCCATCAAGATCTGCGGCAGTCAGGGTTATCACACCGCTCAGGCTGCCATTTACAAGGTCGGAGAGGGTGAAAATGAGATTGCTGTTCCTGAATTCTTCCAGATAGGATGAGGCTATTATGTCGATTTCCATTTTCTCCGGTATCACGGTTCTGGCCAGAACAATCCTGGAATCCACGGAGAATGTCTTTCCGTCAATGTTTATTCCTGCCTCTTCAGACTCCGAGGAGATGCTTATCTGGATCTTCCCGCATTCTATATGGAGAGTCCAGCTTCCATCAGCGTTTCCGCTGAAGACAGCAGAGCCATCAGGGATAAGCTCTGTAGCTTCTCCTTCCGGAATGAAGCTGAACTGTGACAATGCATTTTCAGCCGCAGCCTGTATTGCCTGTATATCATCATTGGTCAGATTCCCTTTATCATCTTCAGGAAATATCACAACTGCTGTATTGTCTTCATCTCCAGCTCTTATTTTTCCCGTAGCCGGGTATTTCAGGCTGCCAGTGGAGGCAAGAGTGGGGGTGTTTTCATCAATGCTGAAGATCACGGCCTCGGTTTCCGAGGCGGCATCTTCTATTGAAACCGGAATTCCAAGGGCTGTAAGGCTGCCGTTCATCAGGTACCTTTCCGCAATAAGGAAATTCCCTTCTTTCCTTCCGCTGAAGATTATTTCAATTTCACCGCTGGCTCTGCTTTTGCCGTAACCATTCAATGAAACCAGGATTCTGATATTCCCTTCTATTTCTTCAGGGGAAACTTCCTTGGCAGGATTCTCCATGAAATCTGCAGCTGTCAGATCTTCAAACAGCGCAAGGACTGCTTCTCCTCCGTCATTGCCGGCGGAGGAGTCCCAGAGTGATTGTACACATGATGTAAAGGCTAAGAGGCATAGTGCTGTAAAAATGAGTTTCCGCATAGAACCATCCTTTGAATAATTGCTTCTGGTTCTAAATACTCGCTATGCCCCATTTCCGGTCAGGATTTTCTCAGCATTTCCTCATCTTCTTCGGCAGTACGTCCATTCCTGCCTGAAATGCGTGATAGAAATGCGAATCTGCTTATCCTGTAGTCAGTAAGGTCCTCATCTTCCATACGCCATGTCCAGTTCTCGTTGTTGCAGGTGGAAGGGAAGTTCATTCTTGCCTCGCTGCCTTTCTCCAGCACATCCTGCATAGGTATTATGACTGTATCAGCATTTGACATCATCACGCTTCTGATCATTGCCCAGACAATTTCCTCATCAGGAGAGGCAAGGTATTCTCTTGCCATATGCTTCTCAATAGGAGAAAGCTTGTCAAACCAGCCACGGACGGTGTCATTATCGTGCGTGCCCGTATATGCTACGAAGCTTCTTGTGTAGTTGTGGGGTAGAAAATCATCATACGTGTTGAGATTTCCATCGCTTTTCCTGGAGAAACCGAACTGGGCGATTTTCATTCCAGGGAACCCGAACTCTTCCCTGAGTGCAGCAACTGATGGAGTCATCCATCCGAGGTCTTCAGCTATAATAGGGATCTTCCCCATATCCTTCTCAAGAGCTTTGAAGAAAGCTTTCCCCGGGGATTTTTTCCAGATACCATGCTCTGCGGTTTTTTCAGAGGCTTTTATCTCGTAATAGGCATCGAAACCTCGGAAGTGGTCAACGCGCAGGATATCCGTCATTTCCAGACATCTTCTGATACGTTCCTTCCACCATCTGAAACCATCTGCTTCATGTTTTTTCCAGTCATAGACTGGGTTGCCCCAAAGCTGTCCGGTTGCGGAGAAATTGTCTGGCGGAACACCGGAAACAGCACTGTACCGCCCCTTTGCATCTGTTTTGAAAAGTTCCAGGTGAGACCATGTATCAGCACTGTCTGCCCCCGCGAAGATCGGGATATCACCGATAAGGCTAAGTCCTTTCTCATGAATATAAGAGAGAAGGGCTCCCATTTCCTTTGAGAAAAGGTATTGCATCGCGATATATACATCTATATCGTTTTTCTTTTCTTTTCTTATTCTCTCAAGGGTTTCCTTGTCCCTCCATCCTTCTTTTCTGTCCCATATTGTATGCCATCTGGCATCCTGGTACTTCTCATAGAGCACCATAAAGAGGGCATAGTCCTCTATCCAATAGCTTTCTTTTTTCCTGAAATCCTCTATTGCTTCCCTTTCCTTTCCCTGATAAGCATTCCATCCAGCTCTCTTCATTCTTGGAAGCTTCCATTCGGAAACTGTCCTGAAGTCAACTCTGGAATGGGAGAAGTCGGGATGCAGCAAGTCCTCTTTTTTCAGATATCCGTCCCGATAGAGAAGCTCAGGGGATAGGAGAAGCTCGTTTCCTGCAAATGCACTCCTCTGTGCATATGGGCTGTTTCCATAACCTGTAGGGCCCAACGGAAGAACCTGCCATAGCGTTGCTCCGGTTCTGGCTATTTTATCTGCCATTGCATAGGCATCCGGGCCAAGATCTCCGATTCCATATTCAGATGGCAGTGATGTGATATGAAGCAGTATTCCTGAAGATCTTTTTCCGCTGATGTTCATAATGCCTCCTTTAGGGTTGTTCCTTCGCTGAAATAATAAGGAATAAGGGTTTTTATCGGAGCCTGTTCCCCGTTAATGAGACTGAAGAGCACTTCAGCGCTTCTCATTCCTTTTTCCTTTCCGCTCTGGTGTATTGTCGTGAGCCGTCTGGTGTGAAAACCATCTTCCTCAATACCATCGAATCCTATGACTGAAATATTGAGATTGAGCTCATCCAGCACTTCTATGATACCCAGTGCGACTGCATCCGACATTGTCACGAAACATGTAGGGCTTTTTTCCTTCAGGATGGTTCTCGCTGCATTGATTCCATCCTGAAGCGTGGTTTCTGTCGATACGAGAGTGAGATCCGAAAGGGACATCGAGTATTTTTCCAGAGCCTTCATATATCCTTTCTTTCTTTTCTTGACGACAGATTCTGCTTCGCTGTTCCTCTTTGCATAGGCATCTTCTGGCAGGGATATTATCGCGATATCCCTGTGTCCTTTCTCCAGAACCTTTGAAAGCTGAAGTTCTGCAGCTGATACATCATCGACGGAAACAGAATGGATTTCATCATCGAACGAGCCATCTATCGCAACAATCGGCATCTGCCGCTGTCTGAGTATTCCTTTGATGTTCTTGTCGATAGCAAGACCGAGTGTGATGATGCCATCGACTGTGGCATTCTTCACAGCTTCTATTACTGAGGAGTGCAGGGGAGGAATCAGCGTCAGCATGTAGCCATGTTCCTGACAGACCTCGGCAATTCCCCTCATGACTTCCTGCATATACGGGTTCATAAGGGTGTATTCAACACGCTGCGGCAGCAGAAATCCCAGCGACATATGCTTGCCAAGCGAGAAGTTCCTCGCCATCGGATCCGGAATGTAATCAAGTTCCTCTGCGGCTTTGAGTATTGCCTCAACAGCCTCCTTTGATATTCGCGAAGGCGAATTGAACGCAAATGAGACAGCCGTCTTCGAGTATCCGGTCTTGTCTGCAATATCCTGTATAGTTGTCCTTTTCACCTTCATCAGCATTATCCTTTTACAGCTCCTGCAAGAACTCCCTTGATTATGTACTTCTGGCAGAAAAGATAGAATACGATTA
Organism: uncultured Spirochaetaceae bacterium; assembly: GCA_944389105.1. Classification (GTDB taxonomy): domain Bacteria; phylum Spirochaetota; class Spirochaetia; order Sphaerochaetales; family Sphaerochaetaceae; genus Ornithospirochaeta. The sequence goes on from CALXLD010000039.1 coordinate 65,456, forward strand.
CCGGAATCATGGCAAGTACAAGCATTGCCATCATCGCGCCCATATCTACAGAACCATAACCGCCTCTCAGGTACTGGATGGCTACAGGAATGGTCCTGTATTCGGTTCCGATTACAAGATATGGCATCAGGTAATCGTTCCATACCCACATAGTCTCAAGTATTGCTATTGTGATTGCAGTGCTCTTGAGCATCGGAAGGACAACGGAGAAGAATGTCCTGACAGGATTTGCACCATCAATCATCGCTGCCTCTTCAAGCGCTATTGGTATGCTTTTTATGAATCCGCTGAACATGAATGTGCTCATTCCGCAGCCGAATCCTACATAAAGGATTATGATTCCTACCGGATTGTCTATATGGAGCATGTTTGCGAATTTGCTCATTGTGAACATCACCATCTGGAATGGAACGATCATTGAGAAAACAAGAAGATAGTAAATCCCTGATGTGACTTTTCCCTTTACCCTTGTTATGTACCAGGCAAGCATGCTTGTCAGAAGCAGGATGCAGAAAACGGAAGCTATTGTGATCCACAGCGAGTAGCCGAACGCGCTGAAGAAGCTTATCTTCTCGATTCCGTTCATATAATTGCTTATCCCGACAAAACTCTGTTCATTCGGAAGCTTGAAAGCACCAGTGGATGAAATGAAGAGGTTTGCCTTCACTGAATTCATCAGCACTACAAGAATAGGGAAGATGATGAATGCCGCTACAACCAGAAGCACCAAGAAGAGAATCCATTTTGTATATTTCTTTCCAACCTGTGCCATCAGTTCTCAACCTCCTTCTTTCTTGTGAATGCAAGCTGAAGCAATGCGATAGCCGCTACGATTATTGTGAAGATTACGGCTTTTGCCTGTCCGACTCCTTCGAAACCTACTCTTGAATAGAATGTGTTGAAGATATTGAGGGCAAGCATTTCAGTCTGATGGTTAGGAGCTCCATTTGTAAGAGCAAGGTTCTGATCGTAGAGCTTGAAGCCATTTGTAAGCGTGAGGAAGAGACAGATAGTGATACTTGGCATCACCGATGGGATGATGATCCTGAAAAGGGTGGTCCTTCCGTTTGCCCCGTCGATGGAAGCTGCTTCAAGCATGTCGCTTGGTACATTCTGTATTGCAGCTATATATATTACCATCATGTAACCTATGTTCTGCCAGTTCATGAGGATGACAAGGCCCCAGAATCCATATGAGGCATCTGAGAGCAGAGTCTTTTCAAAACCCGCAAGGAAACCATTCAGGACGACCTGCCATATCCATCCCAGGACGATTCCTCCGATCAGATTAGGCATAAAGAAGATAGTTCTGAAACCGTTTGTTCCAGGTATATTTCTCGTAAGTGCAAGGGCCAATGCGAATGCAAGTATATTTATGGTTATTACAGTTACCACGGTAAAGGCGAGGGTGAACCAGAATGCTGATGTGAAATAGTTGTCTACAGTGAATGCCCTTACATAATTCTGGAATCCGACGAATGTGGCATCTGTTATGGTTGAGAACTCGCAGAATGAAAGCACAAGTCCCCATACCATAGGAATAAGGAATGATAAGGCAAAGCAGATCAGCGCAGGAAGCGCGAAGAGCGGAAAATATTTTCTTAGAGCTTTTTCCATTTTTAACCTCTGGTGTCAATTAAGAATAAAGCCGTCAGATCAGAGGCTGAAATGACGGCTTCTGAAGGGAAGCTGTGATTACCTTGTAAGGGAAGCCTCACGTGCCCATGCATCCTTTGCAGTCTGTGTTACCTGATCCCAGGTATAGTTGCCGTTGATGTATTCGAGCATTGCCTGTGCGAAATCAGCTTTCCACTGCTCTGATGGAATTCCATTGAATACCCATGGGATTGAACTTACGCCATCTTTGTTCATCCAGATATTGACCTGCTTGGCCAGAGGATCGTTTGGAACCTCGTCTGCCGAGAAGGATGAGAATGGTGTGATGAACATAAGGTCGTTTGTAACGATTGCCTTTCCCTCATCGCTGCTGTAGAGCCATGTAAGGAATGTATCTGCTCCTTCAAGAGCCTCTGGGGAGGCATTCTTGTTGAATGCAAGGTAGTTCTCTGTTCCAACATTTATGCCCTTTGATTCTTCGTCATCAAGTCCCATGTAGAGCGGGAGGAATTTGATATCCTCATCAGAGACAACATTCCCCTGTGTTCCGAGAATCTGTGCGGCTGCCCAGTTTCCGTTCTGTACCATCGCAACCTGTCCGAGTGCAAATTCTGCCATGCTGTCAGCATCTGCCTTTGATCCTACCATTCCTCTCGGAGTGATGGAGTTGTCGAGATAGAGATCGAAGATATTGCGGAAATTATCTGTGTAGGTGAAATCGAATGCTGCTGCAGCCTGAGCTGTTGCAAGATCTCCGAATTCAGCCTGAAGAGCTGGGTTCACAAGATGCGTTGTCCATCTCCACTCTGATCCTGGCATGAATGATGTGGAAGCAAATACGCCCTGGATTCCAAGCTCGTCGAGATGTGCACTCATGTCCTCAACGACTGCCTTGAGTGTCTCGAATGATGTGATTTCGTCAGCAGATGAGATGTCGACAGCTTTGTCAGGGAGTGCAAAGTACTTTCTCATGATTGCATCGTTATAGATGATTCCATAACCCTCTACAGCATATGGTACTGCTACTACATTCCCATCAAGGGAAAGTGCCATTCCCTTGTCTGCAAGAAGCGCATAGAAGCTTGTGTTCTGCAGAGGAGCTACTGTATTGACGTTCTCAGCAATACCGACAGGTCCGTTTACCTGGAAGATTGTAGGAGGTGCTGATTTGGAGAGTTCGCTTCTCAATGTCGACTGGTACTGGTTGGAAGCTGCTGTAACAACTTTCAGTGTGTACTGTGGATATGCGCTTTCAAATGCTGGTTTTACAACATCTGTGTATACATCTGCAATTTCTGGTTTGAAGTTCAGGAAGTAGATTTCGGTCTTTCCAGAGTCTTCACTTGAGCCTCCGGCGAATATTCCGGTTATAGCAACGAGGGCTATAAGCACAAGAGCCAATGCTTTTTTCATACTTTTTCTCCTTTTGTTTCCTTTCCCTTTTCCGGGAGTTTCTGGAAATCTTCTATTAAAACAGTAAATCGGTTTTGTTAACCGGTCAACAAAAAAGTTCTGAAACTTTTTATTTTATTTAAATGTAATAAATTAATCTGCTAGCTAAACAAATTTAGCAGAATACTGTGAGACAAGGTCATGCACAAAGGGAAAACGGTGTTGTATTTCTATCCGGCAAAAAGCGGGGAAACATTGCAAAGCTTGTTTTTTCATCATTCTTCTGAGTGACAATGTTTATTCATTACTGTAGAATCAGAGCGTTATGAATACCGAATTGGTTTATCAATTGATAATGATTGTCGTAGGTCTTATATTGATTTACCTGGCAATCAAGAAGGAAATGGAGCCAACGCTCCTCCTTCCTATGGGTTTCGGAGCGATTCTCGTTAACCTTCCGGGTTCAGTCATGCTCCAGGATAATGCTATCCTGCAATGGCTTTACAATGTCGGTATCGAGAGCGCAGAAGCTTTCCCGCTTCTTCTCTTCATCGGAATCGGCGCAATGATCGATTTCGGACCACTTATTTCGAAGCCTTGGCTGATCTTCATCGGTGCAGCAGGGCAGGGCGGTATCTTCATTTCAATGATCATCGCCTCCCTTCTTGGCTTCCCTCTAAATGATGCCGCTTCAATCGGTATCATCGGAGCAGCAGATGGTCCTACAGCTATTCTTGTTTCACAGCGTCTCAATTCCAATTATGTTGCCGCAATCCTTGTTGTTGCTTACTGTTACATGGCTCTCGTGCCGATGATACAGCCTGTTGTTCTGAAAGCAACCACGACAAAGAAGGAGAGGGCAATCCAGATGCATTACTCAGCAGGTTCTGTATCCAAGACAACAAGAATCGTATTCCCGATTGTAACAACAATCGTCTGCGGTATTCTTGCTCCGGATTCAGCTGCTCTTGTAGGTATGCTCATGTTTGGTAATCTTCTGAGAGAATGTGGTGTTCTTGATAGTCTTTCAAGAGCTGCACAGGACATGCTTTCACCGCTTATCACGCTGATGCTTGGTCTTGCAATCTCTCCGATGATGTCCGGTCCGGCACTTCTGCAGCCTGCAACTCTCATGATTATGGCATTTGGTCTTGTTGCATTTATCTTCGATACAGCTTGCGGTGTTGTCTTCCTTAAGATAGTCAACATCTTCCTGCCGAAGGATAAGAAGATCAATCCGCTTATCGGAGGTGCTGGTATCTCTGCATTCCCGATGTCTTCCCGTGTTGTTCAGAAGGTAGGTATCGAAGCAAATAAGCAGAATCATCTTCTTCCGTTCGCTCTTGGAGCAAACGTATCTGGACAGATTGCATCCGTACTCGCTGGAGGTCTTCTCCTTTCAGAACTCCTCCCGATTTTCGGTTGATAAGGAGGTAAAATATGCCTAATGCAGTTGCAATAGCATTTCAGAGCTGGGGTCTCCTCGCAGGAGCTCTCGGAATACTTTTTGTTGCTCTTGTAATTCTCAATAAAGTTACCGGAAACAAGAAGGATAAATAAAAGACTGCTAATAGTCTTACATTGATAGGCAAGGCAGGGTCTGACCCTGCCTTGTTGTTTTTCAGGATTATTCTGCTTCCTGCAGCTTTTCCTTCGCGACCGAGAGCATCAGCTTTATTCTGTTTTCCTGGTTCACTTTTGTTGCAGAAGGATCGTAATCAATAGGAACGATGTTGGATTCAGGGTATGCTTCTTTCAGCGGCCTTATCATTCCCTTACCGCAGATATGGTTCGGCAGGCAGCCAAAAGGCTGTGTACATACAATATTGTCATACCCCTTTTCGATAAGCTCAACCATTTCGGCAGTCAGAAGCCAGCCTTCACCCATTTTGCATCCGCGATCAATGAATCTCTCGCCATATTCCTCAAGTTCCCTGAATGTTGCAGCAGGGTGGAATTCGCTGTGACGTTTTACTGCATTCTCCGACCATTTCTCCACAATGGAAAGAATCGGCATTCCGAAATGCTTCATTATGAAGGCATATTTTCCTCTTCCTCCATAATACTCTTCATCCTTTATACCATTTGAGAAACAGTAAAGCACGAAGCCCATCATAGGAGGAAGCATCACCTCACAGTCCTCGTCTTCTAGAAAGCCCTGAAGATTGCTGTTACCAAGACGTGAATACTTCATGTATATCTCGCCAACAACTCCTACCTTTACCTTTGGTATTCTTTTTACCGGTATTGCAGCAAAGTCATCGGAAATCTGATTGAGCTTCTTCTTCATGTTTCCCCAGAAATAGCCTCTGTTCTTCTCGTAGCAGTCTCCCAGGATGTCTGTCCATTTCTGGATAAGCCTGTCTGTATCTCCTTTGTTTATTTCATATGGTCTTGTCTGGTTTGAAAGGAGCATCAGAAGATCTCCATATACAAGAGCAGTGAAAGCCTGGACAAGCATTGGGAATGTGATCTTGAATCCTGGGTTTGAGTTCATTCCCTGCAGATTCGCTGAAATTACGGGAATGTTCCCAAGACCGGCTCTTTCAAGGGCCTTCAGAAGCAGAAAGTAGTAGTTTGAAGCTCTGCAGCCACCGCCTGTCTGTGAGATAATCAGGGCACAGTGATCTTTGTCGACAAGCCCTCTGTGGATTGCATCTATCATCTGCCCGATAACCAGGAGACATGGATAGCACATATCATTATGAACGTATTTTAGTCCCTCCTGGATAACAGAAGGGGAGGAGTTTTCCAGCAGCAGGGCCTTGAAGCCATGATTTATGAAAATCCTCTTCATTATATCGAAATGGACAGGAGACATGTTGGGGACAACTATAGTCCAGCCGTTGTTCTTCATCTCCTCAGTGAATACTTTCTTTTCCATCTTCTTCCATCTCCAGAGCTGCAAACAGAGATCTCATTCTGATCTTCACAGCTCCCAGATTCGTAATCTCATCTATCTTTATCTGGGTATAGATCCTATCTTTCTCCCGGAGGATATCCTTGACTTCATCCGTAGTCACGGCATCCAGGCCGCAGCCGAATGACACGAGCTGGACAAGGTTCATATCCTTTTGCTCCCGGACATAACGTGCTGCATCATACATCCTTGCATGGTATGTCCACTGATTAAGCACGCCGAAGCTGCCCTTGTCCGTGTGTGGGGCTATCGCATCCTCTGTAATCACGGAAGCACCAAGCTGCACTATCATGCGGTCAATTCCGTGGTTGATTTCCGGGTCCGTATGATAAGGACGTCCTGCTAGGACTATTATCGGACGATGCTCAGATCTTGAGAGCTTTATGATCTCATCGCCTTTTTCAGTTATCTTCCTTCTGTACTCATGAAGCTCGCTGAAAGCTTTTTCCACTGCTTTCCTTGCATCCTTTTTCTTCACATCAAAAAGCGATGCAATGCGCTTTGCCAGATGATCAGGATGTTCGAGAGAGAGGTAGCCAAGTGTCAGAGGAATTCCTTCCAGATCCTGATTGCCTTTTATTACTTCTCCATAATAAGCAACTACAGGACAGTTGAAATGGTTATTTCCCTTCTCCTCGTTGATGTTGTAGCTGGAACATGGAATGAAGATCCTGTCGACCTTGTTATCTACCAGATACTGCACATGTCCATGCATAAGCTTTGCCGGGAAGCATACAGTGTCTGAAGGAATTGAAGCCTGCCCGTGGATATAGAGGTCCCGTGAAGAGAAAGGAGATACGACAGTATCGAATCCCAATTCCCTGAACAGCGTGACATAGAAGGGAAGAAGCTCATAAATGCCAAGTGCAAGCGGCAGGCCGAGCGTTCCTCTCTTTCCTTCTTTTCTAGTCCTGTATTCCTCAAGCAGTTCCTGCTTATAAGCATAGAGATCATAAACATCTGCGTCTGCAGGAGCTTTTCCGGTTACGGGGCGTTCACATCTGTTTCCTGAGATGAGCCTGCGTTTTGAGCCAAATGAATTGATAGTCAGCAGACAGTGGTTTGTACAGCCATTGCACCTTGTGTTCTTTACAGTATGTACGAGGGTATCCAGCTCTTCTTTTGATACTATAGCTGATGATCTGAGATCGTTGCGTTTTGCCATCAGCTGTGCATACAGCGCAGCTCCGTATGCTCCCATAAGACCCGCTATCTGAGGTCTTACGACTTCAAGTCCCAGCTCTTTTTCAAAAGCACGGAGTACTGCATCGTTGAGGAATGTCCCTCCCTGCACGACTATCCTGTGTCCAAGCTCTTCAGGGTTTGATGTCCTTATTACCTTGTAAAGAGCGTTCTTCACGACGCTTATTGCGAGTCCTGCAGAGATGTCATTTACAGAGGCTCCATCCTTCTGAGCCTGCTTTACAGAGGAGTTCATGAAGACCGTGCATCTTGACCCAAGATCTACTGGAGACTTTGCCGTTATGGCAAGTCTTGCGAAATCCTCCGCGCTCTTCCCGAGTGCATTTGCGAATGTCTGCAGGAATGATCCGCAACCCGATGAACATGCCTCATTGAGGAATATGTCATCAATGACACCGTCCCTGATCCTGAAGCATTTGATGTCCTGCCCGCCGATGTCGATAATGAAATCGACATCATTCATGAAGTGCTTTGCTCCGATGAAGTGCGCTTCTGTCTCAACCAGCGAATAATCCAGGGAAAAGGCTGATTTCAACAGATCCTCACCATAGCCGGTAGAGGCCGATGAAGCTATTGAGATATCCGGAAACTCCTCATAAAGATATGAAAGGAATGAATGTATCGCCTGGATAGGATTGCCGTTGTTGGGACTGTATCTCGATAAAAGCAGGTCTCCGTTCTCTGCAAGAAGGCATGTTTTTATCGTGGTTGATCCCGCATCGATTCCCAGATATGCTCTTCCGCTGTATTTCCTTGGATCCCTGATCGGGACGGAGGCTTTCTGATGACGAGTTCTGAAAGCTTCATATTCCGCTTCGTCTTTGAAAAGCGGATCAAGCTTTATGAAGCTGGATTTTCCCCTGTAGCTTTCAAGGGCTGAGATTACCTCTGATATCCTCATCGTTTTCCCGCCAGGAGACAGAGCAGTGCCCATCGCAACGTAATAAAGGGAGTTTTCAGGGCATATTCCCTTTGTCTTTATAGCTTCATCGAAAAAGTATCTGAGGCGGGGGATGAATGTAAGAGGGCCTCCGAGATATACAACCTTTCCTTCAATCTTCCTGCCTTGAGCGAGTCCTGCTATTGTCTGATTGACCACAGCCACGAGAATTGAGGAGGCAATGTCTTCTGTCTTTGCTCCCTGGTTTATAAGGGGCTGTATATCTGATTTTGCAAAAACTCCGCATCTGGAAGCAATGGTATAGATCTCAGTGGATTTCTCGCTGAGTTCATTCATATCCTCCATGCCGATGCCAAGCAGTGTTGCCATCTGGTCTATGAACGCACCAGTTCCGCCAGCGCATGTTCCATTCATCCTGACTTCAAGCCCATGCCTGAGAAAGAGGATCTTTGCGTCTTCTCCTCCCAGCTCTATGATGGTGTCTGTATCTGGAATGAATGTTTTCGCAGCAGTCCTTGTTGCGTATACTTCCTGTACAAAAGGAATGGAAGCGGCTTCTGCAAGTCCCATTCCGGCAGAACCGGATAGGGAGATAGTCACTTCCTGATCTCCTATGTTTTCCATAAGCGCAGAGAGCATTTCCCTGCCTTTCTCTATAATCTGGGAACGATGGCGCTGGTAATCACTATAGATTAAGGTATTATCTTCCCTCAGTGCCACAGTCTTCATTGTAGTAGAGCCAACATCGATACCGACTTTCAGCATAACAATAAAGAAATTATAGAAAATCTCCACAATGAGCAAGAGCTTATGATGAATCTATTTCCCTTTGCAGTAATAGATTCCGGTGCAGAAAGATGGATAAGCAGAGATTATAAATGGAAATAACAGCCTTGCTCTTTTCTATGCGGCAGAACAGGATGGAAAAGGCGGAAACAATCTCAGCCTGAAATGGCTGAGACTGCAATGAATATAGCAAGAAGGATGATTGATATTGCGCTGTATTTTATTGCAAATGTTTTCCTGTCCTCCTTTTTCAGCATCTTCAGCGCACATAGTGCGGGCAGTGAGAGCACGGTCCCTGCAGATCCTATATTGACAGCTTTGAGAATGGAGACAGGATCCGTGGCTGCTGCTTCTGCAAACGCTGCAACAGGAAGACCTCCGAATATTTCAGTCGCTACAATGCCCTTCCATAGCAATCCGTTCTGTAAGAACTGGGAAAGCAGCGGAGAAAAGCATCTTCCGGCAATAGAAAGGAAAAGCATTGAAAGGAAGGCGGAATAATCTGCTTTAAGGAATACGGATCTGTCGAAGACGAGAAGGATTGCAAGCGTGAATATCAGTATATCGATCCATCTGAAGAGCGAGAGAGAGGAAAGAAGCGTGATGAATGCGAAGCATACATAGAGCATTCTCATTCCCTTGTTTCCTGCGTTTTCCTCTATGTTCTCGTTTATGTAGATCCGTTCTGTAATTCTTTTTCCAAGAAGAAGTGGAATGGATATGGCGATTACAGGAACTGATGCAAGAAAGTATGGAAGCATTACTTTGAGAAATGAAGCATCTCCGAGCGTCATATGAAGAAGCATGTTGTGCCAGCTTCCTGCTGGAAGGATTGTCCCTCCTGCGATTGCTGAAAGCGTGATTATAGCAGCAAAGGCGGGAATCTCCTCCTTTCTTTCCCTCTTCTCCAGCATCGAGGCTGCAAGAGGAAGAATGGATGAGACGGCAAAAAGGGATGTGATGAAAGGTGAGAGTATGAATGTCATCACCGCAAAGAATGCCGCCATCGCCCCAAGGTGGGAGAAAACGGAGGCAGACCTTCCAAGGCTATTCATTATTCCTTCCTTCCTGAGACCTGCTATCGTAAGCGTCATTACGAAGCCAAGGACAAGGCCGCTCCATTCAAGCGAGACTATCATCTCTCCGGTTGGCAGCGTCACGGAAAATGACAGCAGCATCACTGCAAGAGAAACAGCAGGGACAAGGTGTTTTGTGATGAATGCTTTAATTCTCATTTATTTCCCTTCCCATAGGATCGAATGAATATACCACGGTGTTTTTTACAGCTTCATCTATCAGATTCCCCATTCCGAGCTCTTCAAAATGGCGTTTTGCAACTTCTTTCACCGGTCTTGTCACTGGATGCTTCGGAGAGAAGACAACACAGCAGTCCTCATATGGCAGTATCGATGTTTCGTATGAACCTATTTTCCTTGCAGTATCTATGATTTCCTCTTTGTCCATTCCGACAAGGGGCCGGAGGACAAGGAGCTCAGTCATGCTGTCTGTGAATGACATTGCATCCAGAGTCTGTGAAGCTACCTGTGAAAGTGCTTCTCCTGTTACTATTGCCTGGCCTCCGTTTTCTTTTGCAATCCGCTCAGCTGTCTTCATCATGGAAGCACGGAACATAAGAGTTGCTTCTTCTTCGTAGCCATTGTCCCGTATATGCAGCTGTCCATCGGTGAATGGAACGACAAAAAGCCTGAGCCCTCCGAGGTATGGGGCTATGATGGAGGCAAGCTGCTTTACTTTATCAAGTGCAAGTTCGGAAGTATATGGATAGGCGTGAAAATAGATTGCATCGAGCTTCATTCCACGTTTTGCCATCATATATCCAGCAACTGGGCTATCGATGCCGCCTGAAAGAAGGAGCATTCCCTTTCCTGCAGTTGCATATGGAAGTCCGCCTTCGCCCTTCTTCTCGCTTGTGTAGAGATATACTTCATTCCTTATTTCACATGTCAGTGTGTGCTGAGGGTGCTTCAGGTCCACTGTCATGTCCGGAAAGAGTGAGAAGACAGCATCTGCCAGTTCACATGACATTTCATGTGAATCCAGTTCAAATGACTTGTCCTCTCTTTTTACCGTTACACGGAAGCTTTCGCCATCTGCGAAATCTGAAGAGGGAAGTATTTCCTTTGCCTTTCCGATGATGCTATCTACAGTCTTCTCAGCCTGATATGCCCTTGCAAAGCCAGTAATGCCAGGAGTTGTTGAAAGAGCCTTGTCGATAAGTTCATCCGGAGCATCTTCTGCAATGCGTGCATATAGCCGTCCCTTCTGTTTTGTTATATCTGAATGGTATGGCCTGATTTTGTTCTTTATATTATGCCTGAGCTGTTTCTCGAAGAGATTCCTGTTCCCGCCCTTGAGCGATATCTCTCCTTCCTTTATCAGATAAAGCTTACTCATATCAGCACTCCTTGATTATCCTTAATAATTCCTCGCATTCTTCCGCTGTTGTCGAATTTGAGAGCGATACGCGCACAGCATTCCTTGCTTTCTCAGGTTTCACGCCCATTCCAAGGAGTATCTTCTCTCCCTCTCCCTTTGCATTGTTGGAACAGGCAGAGCCTGATGATACATAAACTCCTTTATCCGATAGCATTCTTGTGAATACTTCCGATGGAAGCTTTGAGGCAAATGAGATTATATAGGGAGATGAGTTTTCTGGCGATAGTATTTCATAGCCAAGTTCCTGAAGCCCTGATACGATCCTTTCTTTCATCACAGCTGCTCTATGGTTCTTCTCTTTCTGCCCATCCATCCATTCCTCCACAGCTATGCGGAGAGCTGAGATTGCAGGAAGATTCTCGGTTCCTCCCCGTTTTCCCTTTTCCTGTCCTCCCGCCTGGGATAGCGGTCTGAACGAAGCTGGATTCTTCAGATAAAGCATTCCGATACCTCTTGGACCATTGATTTTATGGCCAGAAAAGGAGGCTCCGTCTATATCAAGTTCTTTTATGCTGTAATCAATCTTTCCTAGTGCCTGTACTGAATCGGAGAAAAAGAATATCCGCCTTTTCGAGCTTGTCCTCTCGAACTCCCTTACAACGGATACAAGCTCCTGCAGGGGTTCAATTGCTCCTGTCACGTTATTTACAGCCATTATTCCTACGAACTTGGTATCAGGGGTGAGCTCTTCTTTTAGTTCTTCTGGGTCTACAGAGCCTTTCCTTGCTTTAAGCTCTGCCGTCTTCCATCCATATTGCCTCAGCAGAGGAAGCCATGAAGCGACTGCTTCGTGCTCTATCTTTGATATGATTATCTTTCCCGGTGTCGTGAATAAAAGCGATGAGATGGTGGCAGCAATTGATTCTGTAGCTCCGGATGTGAAAAAAAGGGATGCGGGGGCAACTTTCATTGAGGCCGCAATGGCCGTTCTTTCATTTTCCAGTTTCTTCTTAGCATCAAGCCCTGGGGCATGGACAGATGATGGATTTGCCCAGAAGCCCAGGGATGTTTCGTTATAAGCGTCAAGAGCTCTTCTTGAGATTCTTGTTGTTGCGGCGTTATCAAAATATAAATCCATGAAGATGATTACACAGATATTCACCTTGTTTTGCAAGGTGGTTATCATTTGGGCATGGAAAAGATGTTCAGCGTACCTTTGAAGGGTGGTGCATATACAGATGTTTTTTCGATAAGCGGAATTGAGAATCTCAGGGAAGTTCTCCAGTCATATGGAGACAATTCCCTTTTTGTCGCAGATGCCAATACCGCATGCTATCTTCCATCTGGTGTTGAGAGTATCATACTTCCTCCCGGGGAGAAGGAGAAGAACTGGGCTTCTGTGGACAGGATTCTCTCCAAGGCGCTTTCAATCGGGATGGCAAGGGATTCTGTTTTTGTCGCCGTAGGCGGAGGAGTTATCCTTGATATGACAGCATTTGCCTCCTCTCTTTATATGAGGGGAGCAAGAACCGTCCTTGTTCCCACAACGCTTCTTTCAATGGTTGATGCAACGCTTGGCGGAAAGACCGGTATCGACTATGGCGGTGGAAAGAACCTTGTCGGGACTTTCTATCCTGCAGAATCTGTCATGATAGCTTCGGATACTCTGAAGACACTTCCTGACAGAGAGTATAAATGCGGCCTTGGGGAAGTTGTTAAGCATGCATTCCTTTCGTCGGACAGAAGGCTCCATGATTTTCTTGATTGCAATAAGAAAGCAGTAATGGAGCGTGATTCATCCGTCCTTGGCGAGATGATAAGGCTTTCCCTTGAGGTGAAGATTGAATACATAACAAAGGATCCTGAGGAAAAGAAGGGAATCAGGTCAGCCCTCAACCTTGGCCATACATTTGGTCATGCACTTGAAGCCATGAGAGGCTTTGAAATATCTCACGGAGAGGGGGTTGCATGGGGAATGGGAAGAGCTTTCGATGCCGGCAGGATGCTTGGGATAACACCTACGGAGTATGCGGATGAGGCTCTTTCTCTTATCAGGGACTTTGGCTTCGATACCTCCTATAGAATCAGCAAAGATGATTTCCCTGCTTTCTACAGCGCTATAGCAAAGGATAAGAAGAAGAAAGGCGGAGAGGTGAGATTTGTCCTTATGGAAGGACAGGGTAAGCCAGTTCTGCTTCCGCTTGAGCAAAGTACCATAATGGAGGCAGTTGCCGGGGCGTGAGATGCGGTGCTGCATTTCACAGCACCTGCAATTCAATCATCCATATCCAGAGCTGTTGTTATCCTCTGCTGCAGGTAGAGGATCTTCTTTCTTAGCTTTTCCTGCTTCTTAGGAATTCTGTCTATCATTGAGGAGAGCGCGAAAAGAGTTTCCTTTGCCGCGGCTCCGATACTTGGCATTGGGGAGAGTGAGTACTTTCCACCCCTGTCTGTGATAGCTAGGAATGAAAACTCCTTCTTTCCAGAAATCATCGGAAAGAAAGCGGAATCCAGAAGTGCACTTATCTCGCCATATTCACGTCTGGCGGGATCGAATTTTCCTTTTATCTTTGATTTTACAGGGGCCTGCACATTTGGGATCAGGCTGATTTCCTTGTCAATCCTTGAAGCCTTGAGCTGTGTCTTTGAATAGTATTGGCCGCACTTAAGATAGAATTTGATAGCACCGGATCTTACCTTCAGCTTCCTTGCCTCCTGGAGAGGAATAGCATAGACCTCCTTGCCATGCTTTGATGTTATCCTGTACTTCTCCAAATCGCCCATGCTGTCGCGAAGAATAAGCTTTTCCTTCTTCTTCCCGGATGGAAGTCTCAGTTCTTCCAGAAGGGTAGGATCCACCTGCTGTATCCAGTCCTTCCTCAGCGGAGATACTGTGCGTGCATACATCTTTGTTGTCTGGACTATTTCTCCTGCAAGTATATACTGAGGTGGTATTGTAAACCATGCCGAACCCGGATGGATTATTATTCTATCTGCGGTGAGTGACTTGTATGAGAAGCGATCAATCCTCATGCATACATATTGCCGTAATCCTGCAGTCAGACAGCAGAAGTATTCAGGAATAGAATGCTTGTCAAGAACAGGAATCCCCATCTGGGATACTATCGATTCGAGCTGGTCCTTTATGTGGACGATTTCCTCCATTGATTCGTAATCAAGATAATGGGTTTTCGCGAATGACTGCTTATCCTTCTTGCCCGGAAGGCTTCTGTATTTTTCAAAAAGCCTGAGTATGGTGACAAAGTCTCCGTAGACCTTGTCTGAAAGCGCATGATGGGAATCTCTTGCTTTCAGTTCCTCACCTGGAGGAAGAATGTACGGGGTTCTTGCAGAGAGGAAAGCCACGGCTGTCAGCACATCGGAAATCACATCCGGATAATTCATTATCGCTTCCACGATTACTCTGGAAAGACGTGGCAGCAATGGGAAGATAATCATCATTTCACCTATTGATGTCAGATGGTGGTTCTTCTCAATCGCGCCAATGAGCATGAGCGTCTCCTCCGCTGAAGCTAGTGCGCTTTTCTTTGGCGGGGTAATGAAAGGAAATGATGCTGTATTGTAGATTTCAAGCTCGCTCATTCTCAGGACAACCTCTGCGAGATCTGAATGGAGGATTTCCTCCTCCGAGTATTCTGGCCTCATCCTGTAGTTGTCCTCACTGTACATTCTGTAGCATATTCCAGGAGCGGTGCGCCCAGCTCTTCCTTTTCTCTGGTCCGCGGAAGCTCTTGATATCGGCATTGGAAGGAGGGCTGAAGTGAAGTTCTTCTGATTATAGAAGTTGATCTTTGCCATTCCGGAATCTATGACAGTTCTTATTCCATCGATTGTGATTGATGTTTCCGCAATATTGGTTGATACGACAACCTTCATCATTCCTTCTTCTGTCGGAATGAAGACTCTTTCCTGCTCCTCCTTTGAAAGACGCCCATACAGAGGGTAGATCTGATAATTGCCGTTCCTGTCAGAGTACTCAAGCTCCTCCACGCACCTCTTTATTTCTGCCTCACCAGGCAGGAAGATAAGAACATCACCTTCATTATCTTCCCAGCTTTTCCTTACCAGAGCTGCTATCTTTGCATAGTAGTAGTCTTCTGTGTCGCGCGAAAGAAGGGCAGGGATGTATTTTACATCGACATTGTATGGCCTTGAATCAATTGATATTATCGGGGCTCCATCGAAGAAATCCGAAAATGAGGAAGCATTTATTGTTGCGCTTGAGATTATGATCTTCAGGTCATTCCTTTCTCTTGTGATTTCCTTCAGAAGGCCAAGTATGAAGTCTATATTCAGACTCCTTTCATGTGCCTCATCAACCATTATGACGGAATACTTTGACAGGACCTTATCCTGTTTCACTTCCTGCAGAAGTATACCGTCAGTCATGATCTTTATCCTGGTTGTCTTGTCGGAAGTGTCCGTGAATCTCATTTTATAGGCACAGTAGGCTCCTTCATCGTTTATCTGTTTTCTGATGAAGGAACATACCGACATTGCTGCGATACGGCGTGGCTGGGTTATTCCGATTATCCCATTCTTGTCGTAGCCCGCTTCTTTGAGAATCAGCGGAATCTGTGTTGTCTTTCCGGAGCCGGTAGGGCTTTCGACGATTATTGTCTGATTGCTCTCCAGCCCTTTCAGTATTTCATCTCTGTGCCTGTATACCGGAAGATTCCTGAATTCAATCAATTCTTTCTGTCCTTGACGATTTTTTCCAATGCCTCTGAATAAGAGAATGTCTCCCTTGTCCTCAGATCCTTTACGCTGATATCAGCGTCATTGAATGTAAGAAGATAAGGAATGTTTCCGCTTTCGGCTGCAGCGTAGATTTTCTTCATCTTCGCCTCTGGATTCAGATAGACGGATACATTGAGGCCATTCTCCCTTAGCTCCCTTGCGGTCTTCATGGCTTCGCTCTCCATTCCTGCTTTCGGAACTACGAGGACATCAGCTGCTGCAGTATCGCAGAGAAGAGGGCTTTTCAGTTCTTCCAGTGCAGCAAGGAGCCTATCCAGTCCTATGGAGGAACCGACACCAGGTGTCTTTTCCTTCATATATAGAGAGGCAAGATCGTTATAACGTCCACCGGAGCATACTGAGCCGATCGATGGAAGATCGTCAAGGAATGTCTCGTATACTATTCCTGTGTAGTAATCAAGACCTCTTGTTATCGATGGGTCGAATACAAAAGACTTCTCAATACCAAGATCGGAGAGTATCGAATATATCTCCCTCATTCTCCTTGATGGATCTGATTCACCTCCTGAAAGCTTCTCAAGCTCCTCAAGGGTTTCCATGAAGCTCCTTCCTTCCCCTGCAGTGATATACGAGAGGATGCTCTCTGCCTTATCCTCGCTTCCTGTTATCCCGGTAAGGAGATTCTTTACTTCTTCCTCTCCGATTTTCCTGAGTTTATCGACAGTGCGCAGGACTTCTATGCTCTTGTCGCCAAGGTCAAGGCTGGACAGAAAGAGGCTGAAGAGCCCGCGGTGTGAGATGTGGAATGTATAGTGCTCGATTCCAAGAGTTGCAAAAGATGTATGCATCAGCGACAGTATTTCTGCATCTGATATTGCGTTATCGGCACCTACGATATCAAAATCACACTGTATGAATTCCCTGTAGCGTCCTTTCTGCGGGTTTTCGCCTCTCCATACCTTGGAGATATGATAACGTCTGAAAGGCACTCCCACATCATCGTGATGGGCTGCCATGAAACGGGCAAAGGGAACGGTGAGGTCAAAACGCATCGCAACATCCCTTCCTCCGTTGTCCTTGAAGCGGAAAATCTGCTTATCTGTCTCTCCGCCTCCTTTTCCAAGGAGCACTTCGGTGTATTCAAGCACCGGAGTATCGATTGGAACGAATCCGAATGAGGAAAAAACATCCTCCAGCTTTCTTATAATCCTTTTCTTTGGGATCTCGTCTTTCGGCAGACTGTCCCTGAATCCTTTCAGTACGACTGGATCAATCATGACTTGATGATAACATTAAAGAAAAGCAGGGACAATCGAATGGATTGTATTCACCATCTTGCAGAATTTCCCTGTTTTTCACTAAAGTATCTCTGTGTTCATACGTTATAAGAATGACGGAAAAGGACGGAGTGTTCCTGTAGCTAAGATATATACGCAGAAGGAGCACCCGATAACAAATAGTCAGATAGATAAGGATGCTCTCTGGGCAATAAGGAAGATTCAGCAGGCTGGGGGAGAGGCTTATATAGTCGGTGGCGCCATCCGTGATATGATGCTGTCCCGGAAGCCTAAGGATTTCGATATCGCGACATCCCTTTCTCCCCGCCAGGTCCAGCGCCTTTTCTGGAATGCCAGGATAATCGGGCGCCGTTTCCGCATAGTTCATCTTTTTTTCAGCGGCAAGATAATAGAAGTCACGACATTCCGTTCCGATGAAGAGAATTTCGAGGATGGAAGGAATAATCTCTATGGTACGATTGAGCAGGATGCAAGACGGAGGGATTTCTCGATAAACAGCCTTTACTATAATCCTTCCAATGGCCAGATCCTTGATTTCAACGATGCAATGGCGGATTTCAGGAAGAAGGTAATCCGCTCTCTTATTCCTCTTTCCTATACCTTTTCCGAAGATCCTGTAAGAATGATCAGGGCCCTGAAGTATCAGGCAACTACCGGTTTTTCCCTGAAGCATGATGTAAAAAAGGCAATAAAGAAGAATGCAGAACACATTCAGTCCTGCTCGACATCGCGTCTTACAGAGGAAATATCGAAGATTCTTGCTTCTGGTTCTTCCTACCAGATCCTGATGAATCTGAGAAAGTATGGTCTGCTGCAGTTTATCCTTCCATGCTGGTCAATGTATGCAGGCATAGATGCTGTAAGGGAGTCTCTTGAAGGTCTTGACAGCAGGATCAATGAGGCAAAAAAAGACGGTGAGCCTGTTGCAAAGGAAGAGCAGCTCTATGCATTCATAAAACCTCTTCTTGTCATTGATCCGGAGATGGCTCCGGAAGAGCTTTTCCATGAGGCGTTCAGACAGGCAAAGGTCCTTATATCTCCGATGACCCCTCCGAATTATGAGCTGGAAAAGGCTGTGGATATGGTGCTGAGGGATCTCGGTATAAAGAGAAACAGGGGCAGGCGGTCTGCAGAGGCCAGGGCTCTCAGAAAGAAGCCGAACACACTTGGCCGGAAGAGCGCTGCCAATGAGGAGCTTTCTTCTGTTCCTCAGAAGAAGAGGAAGAAAAAGAAGAAGGGATCAAAGAGGGAAAGGGTTGCTTTGCCGGAACAGGCTAAGACGCTTGCAGAGGAGCACGATCTTTAGCCCCATTCCTCTATCTCTATATTCACCGCTCTGACCATGACTCCGCCGTATCGTTCGATACAGTCGGTAATATATTCCTGAAGGTCGGAGATTGTTGTTCCCATATAGTGCCTTGCTGGCAGCTGGAGTGTGACGCTGATTGAATATGTTGAATCCGTATTCCTGACACCCCTGACTTTCTTTACTTTCATTACAGGGTCATATTCGCCTATGGCGTGCTTTACCATCTGCGTCAATACGGCTTCCGAAAGCTCTTCCTTGTCCGGCCTCGAGAATTCAGGTCTTACGATGGTCTTCTCATAGGTCTGGTTCTTCTTCATGTGGCCTTTCTTGCCCATGAATACCTTCATTGAGTCATAAACTATCTGAGGAGCAGAGCGTGTGACTTC
The DNA here is from genome assembly GCA_944389105.1 of uncultured Spirochaetaceae bacterium. GTDB lineage: Bacteria > Spirochaetota > Spirochaetia > Sphaerochaetales > Sphaerochaetaceae > Ornithospirochaeta. The sequence continues at coordinate 84,387 of CALXLD010000039.1, forward strand.
TATTGATGGGACAGGGATAACGTGCTTTCCTTCTGTGTATCTGATCCGCATCGCTGTCTCGATTTCCTCTTCCGAGGCTACGTCCTCAATGTGGATTATTTTCTCAGGCTCTGGAAGTTCTAGACGTTTTGCTATCTTCCTTACCATTTTCTCCGATGTCCCGATGATCATGATGCGCTTGTACCTTTCCTTGAGAAGCGCACTCATTATTTCATTGCGGTGATCATCATCATCGAAAACAGCGGTCCTTACAGCTGCTATGAAGTTCGGATCTCTTTTTGCAGAATGTCCTGCAAGTATCTTATCGCCCTTTATGAGCAGTCCATCATCTATTATCAGATCGATATGATGCTTTGCGGCGACAAGCTTGGAGTGATAGCTTTTCCCCGTTCCTGATCTTCCGACCAGGGCGTAGACTTTCACTCCTCTTAATTTTGAGAATGCGAACTGGAAAATCCGATTCATGGTGCAATTATAGCATCAAAGCTGAAAGATTCACACAAGACCGAGCATGTGCTGGAGAAGCAGCGACGTGATTGTAATCATTGTCCAGCATGTAAATCCCAGAAACAGAGGCTTTCCTCCGGTTTTCACTAGCTTTACGATATCTGTATTGAGTCCTATCGCCGCCATCGCAAGGACTATCATGAATTTCGAGAGGTTCTTGAACGGAGTGAAGAACGATGCGGATACACCCAGAGACATAAGCACTGTTGTAATAACTGATGCCAGGACAAAATAAATGATGAAAAACGGGAAGATCTTCCTGATTGACACTTTTTCTCCGCTTTTCCCTTCCTTTCTTGTCCTGATGACAGCAAGGACAAGGGTTATCGGGATAATCGCAAGAGTTCTTGTCAGCTTTACGGTTACGGCTTTGTCCAGCGTCTCTGTTCCAAGTCCCCACATGCTGTCCCAGGTTGAGGCACACGCAGTGACTGATGATGTGTCATTTACAGCTGTCCCGGCAAAGATCCCAAAAGGCGTTCCATCTGCTGTGCTGAAGCCTATGGCAGTTCCAAGTATGGGGAAGATTATTGCTGCAAGCACATTGAAGAAGAATATTACTGAGATTGACTGGGCAACTTCTTCATCATCAGCACCTATCACAGGAGCCGAGGCTGCGATTGCCGAGCCTCCGCAGATTGATGATCCGATTCCGATAAGTGCTGCTGTATTGCCGCTGATCCTGAGTGCCTTCGATACAAGGTAGGCAGCTATCAGGGATATCGAGATTGTCGATACGATGATGGGAAGTGACTGCAGCCCTGTCTCCGCCACTACAGATAGATTCATTCCAAAACCCAGAAGAATGACTGCCCACTGCAGGACTTTCTTTGATACGAATCTGATTCCGCTGTCAAACTGGCTTCTGTTCTTCATGAAAACGGCCACAGCCATTCCAATAACTATTGCTATTATGGCGCCGCCTATTACAGGAAAGATAAGACCGAGGATATATGCAGGAACTGCAATCAGGAGGGAAAGGAGAGTTCCTTTCCAGATTGTAGAGATTTTTGTCATGCATGCAGTATGTCGGAAAGCTTCATTAATTGGAAGTGAGGGGCACTCTCCATTTGTCTATCAGCTTTTCCAGTGTCCACGCGGCATTTGCAGGGGAGGTTGATGGCAGGCATAGGGCGTCAATGCCTGTAATCGAAAAGATGTATTTCCTATAGATTTCATAAGCTTTTCTTCCGTTTGTTATTATTCTTTCTATTCTTGTCTCAGAGAGCAGGGCGGGAATGTTATTCGGGAGCGCATCGATTATTGAGGCATCTGATGAGCCTTCTATCCTGCAGGAAGCTATTGAATCCCATATGGCTATGCCGTTTTTTAGAAGCAGATCCTTCTTTTCCGGAATGGTATGAACTTCAGTTCTGAAGATTCTTTCAAGCATTGGCCAGAACCTGTTTCTTGGATGTCCGTAATAAAATCCTTCCTCTCTTGATTTTACAGATGGAAATGACCCCAGGACAAGGATCCTTGACTCCCTGTCATAGATCGGAGGAAACGGATGGGTAAGGAAATCATTCATACATACATATTATCTGCATCAGGCAATTCCTGGCCAGAACAGCAGCTTGATGATGGTAATATCCGGGCACTATTCTGCTATCTTCCTTTATTCCTTTTCCTGGATATTGGTAAATCTTTATCGATAAATAATTCTAGTATATACATTTGCCTAAATTTGGCTGTTTTGCAGTTGAGATTCAACTTTCAGCGGTATACAATCGATATGTCATTATTAAGGAGCGTATTTAGATGAAGCTTGCCACTTTTTCCCGTGGCGGAGTGCATCCCGCTGATAAGAAAGACCTCTCTAAGGAGAAGAAGCTTGAACGCCTTCCCATTCCTTCCGAGCTGGTCGTTTCTATGTCTGAGCATCTGGGTGCACCTGCCGTACTGACAAAGAAAAAAGGTGACACTGTATCGAGAGGGGAAGTCATAGGAACAGCAGCGGGGTATATCTCTGCGGATGTTCATAGCCCTGTTGACGGTGTTGTTGTTGATATTCGCAAAGTAAGAGTTCAGTCAGGAGCAGTTGCTGATGCTGCTGTGATAAAAAGCAATGAGACACAGAGCAATCCGTGGACCGATAAGCATGACTGGAAAAAACTATCTTCCGAGGAACTTCTTGATCTCGTAAGGAAGATGGGCATTGTCGGTATGGGTGGAGCTACCTTCCCGACAGCTGTGAAGCTTACGATTCCTATGGGCAAGGAAGTTGATGCCCTTATAATAAACGGAGTTGAGTGCGAACCATATCTTACTTCTGACTATCGTCTTATGATTGAGAAGCCCGATGAAGTTCTTGAAGGAGTGATGGTTGCCGCTGCTATCGCAAAGCCGAAGAAGATAATAATCGGGATAGAGGCAAATAAGATGGATGCTGTGGCTCTGCTTTCTGAAAAGGCAGCAGCTCATGGTTATCCTATTACAGTAATGCCTCTTAAGATGAAGTATCCGCAGGGAGATGAAAAACAGCTTATAAAAGCCACGATCAGAAGGGAAGTCCCATCTGGAAAGCTTCCTCTGGATGTCGGAGTAGTGGTCTGCAACCTTGGTTCATGCTATGCGATGTATGAAGCAGCTGTTTATAACAAGCCCCTTGTAGAGCGTGTGATTACAGTTTCAGGAGAATCAATCAGCGAGCCTAAGAATCTTATAGCTCCGATTGGTACGAAATTCTCAGATCTCATAGCATACTGCGGAGGAGAGAAGGACGACGCCGTTTCCATGGTCGCTGGCGGTCCCATGATGGGATTTGCTGTATACGATGACTCAACGCCGATGGTAAAAGGTTCAAGCGGTCTTCTGATTCTTCCTAAGATGGTTGATGATTTCTCTGCACCTTGTGTCCTCTGCGGAAAATGCGTGCAGCATTGCCCGATGGGGCTTCAGCCTAACAAGATGTTCAGGAACATCAAATATGGCAATTACCAGGCTGCTATGGATCTTGGCCTGATGGACTGCAAGGAATGCGGCTGCTGTGCTTATACATGTCCTTCGCATCTGCCATTGGTTCAGGGTTTCAAGCTTGGAAAGAAAATGGGGAGGAAGAAGAAATGAGGACAGTAAGAACTAGCCCCCATATACATGGATCACTCAGGACGGATAAGGCAATGCTTTTCGTCATTGCAGCACTCCTTCCTTCCTGTATCTGGGGTGTATGGGCATTTGGCCTGAGAGCGCTTCTGGTTCTCATTGTATCAGTGGCCTCAGCTATGCTTGTTGAATACCTTCTTGGGCTTGTTTCCAAGGAGTTTACGCTGAAAGATTATTCGGCAGCTGTAACAGGGCTTCTTGTCGGAATGAACATGCCTCCGGAAATTCCTCTTTATATACCGGTGATTGCCTCTGCATTTGCAATTGCCGTAGTCAAATGGACCTTCGGAGGACTTGGATGCAACTGGATGAATCCGGCGCTTGCTGGAAGAGTATTCGTATTCTTCTCGTTCACGTCTCAGATGAGTTCATTCACGCTTCCTCGCTGGATGGCCGTTGATGCGCTCTCTTCAGCAACTCCGCTTTCGGCAATGAAGACAGCTATAACCGGAGGCGCCGCAGGAAGAAGTGCTGAGCTGCTTTCATCTACGATTCCGACTACAGAGCTTGCTGACAGCATATCTTCAGCTCTTGGGATTTCTCCATATGCAGTTGATGCATTCTTCGGAAATGTCGGAGGCTGTATCGGCGAAGTGTCCGCACTGCTTCTCCTTGTGGGTGGAATCTTCCTGATTGCAGCAAAGATCATCACATGGAGGATTCCGGTAGTATATATAGGATCATTCGCGCTGCTTTCATGGGTTTTCGGCGGTATTCCATATGGTCTTGGTGCTTTCCATGGAGAGATTCTTGTTCCTATTTTCTCAGGAGGACTGATGCTTGGTGCCTTCTTCATGGCAACTGATTGGGTAACAACACCTACGACGCCGAAAGGAGAGATTATCTTTGCCCTGGGCTGCGGGTTCTTTACGTTCCTTATCAGATATTTCGGTTCGCTTCCGGAAGGTGTGTCCCTTGCGATAATAATGATGAATATCATCACTCCGACAATTGATAGATTCATCCGCGTTAAGCCTTTCGGATATGTCAGGAAACCGAAGAAGGAGGCAAAGGCATGACAAGATACATAAAGACTGCAGTCATTCTTTTCCTCATCTGCGCTATCTGTACAGCGCTTTGTGCTGTCGTAAATGAAGTTACAGCTCCTCGTATTGCCGCAAATGTTGAAGGAGAAAGGCTTTCAGCGCTTTCCGATGTGAGCAGAGGACTTGAAATCGGAGAGCAGGTTGATGTAGGCGACGGAAGCATTAATTATTATATTCCGCTTCTTGGGGGCTCTTCAGTTGCTGGTTATATCGTGGAGCTCAGCTCCTCTGGTTATGGCGGAGCTATGACAATCATCGCCTCCTATGACACGGATGGTGCTGTCATGGAAGCTATGATGATGGCAAATTCAGAAACTCCGGGACTTGGAAAGAAAGCTGAGGAACCCTGGTACATGGAAATGTTCAAGGGGCTTGGAGGGGAGTCTCCTCTTCCTTCGCAGAAGTCTGATCTGAGCGCGGAGGATAATGCGGCAGTGTCTGGTGCTTCGATTACATTCGGAGGAGTTTCTTCCGCACTCATCAATGGCTCTGAATTCGTAAAAGGTCTTGGAGGTGCTGTATGAGCCATATAAAAGAGCTGACTAAGGGTATCTTCAAGGAGAACCCTACATTCATAATCATGCTTGGAATGTGTCCGACACTTGGTGTCTCAACACAGGTTTCCAATGCTATCGGTATGGGAGCGAGCGTAATATTCGTTCTTACTTGCTCGAACATATTCATATCGCTTCTCAGGAAGGTCATCCCTGACTCTGTCAGAATACCTTGCTACATTGTCATCATCGCATCGTTTGTTACCATAGTTGAGATGGTGCTGCATGCATTTGTTCCATCTGTATATGAAGCGCTGGGTGTCTATCTTCCTCTGATTGTCGTCAACTGCATCATACTTGGAAGAGCGGAAGCTTTTGCGGGAAAGAACGGTGTTCTTGACAGTGCGCTGGATGGAATAGGAATGGGAATAGGCTTTACCCTCTCCCTCTCGCTCATAGCCCTGATCAGAGAGCTCTTCGGAGCTGGAACGATCACGCTGTTCCCTGTCGGATCATTTGATGGTGTAATAACAGTTCCTGGAATCTCTGAATCTCCGGTGCGTGTTCTTACCCTTGCTGCAGGAGCACTCCTTCTCATGGGCTATCTCAAGGCATTCTTCCAGTGGAAGAGCGCACGTTCTCAGGGAGGCAAGGCATGAGCTATATCGGAATTGTAATAACATATGTGTTCATCCAGAACTTCATACTTGTCCAGTTCATGGGCCTCTGCCCGTTCATCGGTGTTTCCAAAAACAGCGAAAGCGCAATAGGAATGGGTGTGGCTGTTACTTTCGTCACCGCTATCACATCGGTAGTATGCTGGGGTGTCAGCCAGCTTTTCCTGATTCCTTTCGGACTTGAATATCTGCAGACTATTGCATACATCCTCGTCATTGCAGCGCTTGTCCAGCTGGTAGAGATGGTCATCAGGAAGATGAGTCCTGGTCTGTATCAGGCCCTTGGCATCTATCTTCCTCTGATAACCACCAACTGTGCAGTTCTCGGTATTGCTGTTATCAATGCGGAAAACGGCTACAACCTTCTTGAGAGCTTCCTGGCAGGTCTTTCTGCAGGACTTGGTTTCACCATGGCTATTGTGCTTATGAGCAACATCAGGGAAAAACTTGATATGACTCCGGTAAGAAAGGTTTTCAGGGGAGTCCCGATTGCATTCATCTCAGCTGGTCTGATGGCTCTTGCATTCATGATGTTTGATCAGAGCCTGCTTACCAATCTTGGGCTTGTATAAGGAGGTCGAGGATGTCTGTTGTAATTGCGTTTCTGATAGTCGGTATCCTCGGTCTTGTACTTGGATTCGGGCTTTCTGTTGCAGATAAGAAGCTTGCTGTCGAAAAAGATCCGAAGCTTGAGGAACTTGAGGCATCGATGCCTGGGGCAAACTGCGGTGGCTGCGGTTTTGCAGGATGCCAGGCATATGCGGAAGCTGTTTTCAATGGTACTGCGGAAGCTGGCCTGTGTTCTCCGGGAGGAGAGGAGCTGGCAAAGAAGATGAGTGAGATCCTTGGCATAAAAGTTGAGCTCAAGGAAAAGATGGTCGCATTTGTTTTCTGCCGAGGAAACAGCGAAGTGACAAAATCCGACTATGTCTATAAAGGCATGGCTGACTGCAATGCCGCTGCTCTTCTTCAGGGTGGTCCTAATGGATGCAAGGAAGGCTGTCTGCATCTCGGTTCCTGTATTTCTGTCTGTCCGGTTTCTGCAATATCAAAGGATGAGAAAGGGAATGTTGTTGTCGATAAGGAAAAGTGCATAGGATGCGGGAAGTGCGTCTCTGTCTGTCCTAACAATGTAATAAAGCTTGTCCCTTATTCTCTCGACTGGATCTGTGCATGCAATAACCATGAGCCAGGCGGGAAAGTCCGCAAGACTTGCCAGGTCGGGTGCATAGGCTGTAAGATGTGCGAAACCAAAGTTGAGGGGAGCCCTTTCAAGGTTGAATCTTTCCTCTCATCAAATGACTGGAATAAGGATCAGAGCATGGCGGAGGCAGCTGCGGAAATCTGCCCTCAGAAATGCATCGTGAGAAGGAGCTGATTTGAGAATCGCACTTGGTATTTATACAGAGATGTCAGCATCTACACCTGCTGCGGCATTCTCAAGAGCTCTGACGCTTGTATATAAGCCAGTGTTATCGTTTATGTATAATAACCCTGGGATTAAGCTGTCTTTGTATCAAAGCTCAGCGATGATCAAGCATATTGCTTCTTCATGCCCAGAGGTTAATATCCTCATAGCCTCCCTCGCAAAGAGGGGGGACCTTGAGCTTATTACAGGTACTTACAGCCAGGCTATTCTTTCATTGAATCCCCCTAAGGACAGATCTCTCCAGATTGAGAAGATGACAACACTGATCAGGAGATACTATGGAGTCAGGGCCACCAGCTGCTTCTTTTACGGCCAGGTCTGGGCCCCTTCCTTTATCCATAGCCTGAGAAATACCGGTATTTCCAGTGTTGTGATTTCCTCATACAAGGCGACCTCGAGAGAACTTATAGATTCCTCTTCATTTGTGATGAACGAAATCGGCAAGAAAGTCGAGGTTAAGGTTATTTCTGACAGAAGCGCACAGCTCGTGTCCCGATATGCTCAGGGGGAAATCGGTCTTCCGGAGCTTAAGGCTTGCCTCATTTCGCAATTCAGTGATGGGGATGATGAGATATTCTTCCTTAATATCGACCAGATTCTTGAAGGAGCCGCAAGACAGGGGGATGATGATTTCATACCATCCTTTATTCCTGAGCTGATGGATTCCATTGGTGGAAGCGGGGTACACCTTCATGCTATCTCCTCAGATAAGCCTGGATATCTTGATAGCGGATGGTATGGCCGCGATGCTTATGCAAATGGCCTGCATTCCTTCAATGATATCTTTGTCCGGAATGAGAATTTCAGATATCTTCTCAATAGGTACATAGCCCTCTCTGATACTGTCTCACAGTTCAAGAAAGACAAAGCCGCCAAAAGGGATGCAGAAGGCGAGCTCTTTCATATATCAATCGGACCGCTTTTCATTCATGATGCAGAGTGTACGCCGATGAGGCTTCAGGAGAGGAGGCTTTTCTGGAAAGCCATCATAGAGTGTGAGAAATGCCTGCTGGAAGCAGATCCATCTGCACTTAAAACCGAATATGATTACGAAGAGTGCGGTGAGAATGATTATATTGCAAGGAATAAGGTTTTTACGGCAGTTTTCTCGCCAAAAGGTGGAGCTGTAGCGGAGCTTTGCTATAATCCTCTTGCGATAAATCTTCTCGATACAAGGGTTCCGTTTGATAAATCATTTCCGCATGTGGGGATGAAGAAATCCTTTTCTGATAGGCTGTTTGTCAACGGAAGGGAAGTCCGGCTCTCCGAGAAGATGTTCGATGCTGCTGTTGTATCGAGAACAAGAGGGGAATTCCAGTTCTCTTTCTCAGATGGGGATTTTTCCATCATCAAGCATTTCAAGCTCCGGTCGCAGACGCTTGTAATGGAAGTCACGATAATCTCTGAGACTGATATCTCAGGAAAATACGAGATAAACGTCTATACATCTCTTTATGACATGATACTGAGCTCTTTTGATCAGAGAAAGCAGATGATGCTCGGAAGCCTTGATGATGTAAGAACGGTCAAGTATACTGAAACGCAGTCTGGACTGGCTATTTCATTCTCTTCAACCGAGCCATTCAGTGTCTCAGAGGAGAGAATCAGGCAGACGCAGAATACATCAATCGGCATGGAGTCGTTCGAGCTCTACGCAAGTCATGCGTTTTCGTTTCCTCTGGAGCAGAAAGCAGGGGAAGCAAGGAACTATAGGTTCATACTCAGGGCAAGCGACAGCCGGAAGGACAGGGAGTAAGATGTTCATAGAAAACCGTTCAAAGTTCGAGGATATCAAGGAAGAAGCCTACACTGTATGGAGGCGTCTTTGAAGAGGCTGGGACTGAATCAAAGATAAAGGCTATAGAAGAGGAGACTTCCGCCCCTGATTTCTGGAATGATCCAGAGAAAGCGGAAAAAGTTTTCCAGAATCTCAATGCGCTCAAAGATGGGTATTATCCATGGAAAGAGCTTATCGATGAAATCAATGAGACAGAGGAGCTTATAGAGCTTTATCAGGGCGAGGATGATGAATCGCTGCGTCTTGAGCTTGAGGGGCAGATTGAGAAGCTCGATGAAAAATTCCGTCCTCTGAGGCTTAAGACACTTCTGGATGGCAAGAATGACAAGAACAATGTCTTCCTTACAGTACATTCGGGAGCAGGCGGGAATGAGGCTTCCGACTGGACCCAGATGCTCATGCGTATGTATACGCGCTGGGCAGAGCGCCATGGCTTCAAGTGCGAGGTTCTGGATATGCAGGAAGATGAAGGCGGAATCAAGAGCGTATCGCTTAAGATCAATGGACCTTATGCATTCGGATACCTTAAAGGAGAGGCAGGGGTACATCGTCTTGTCCGTATCTCCCCGTTTGATGCTGCTAAGAGAAGACATACATCATTTGCATCTGTATATGCTTCTCCCGAGGTCGATGATGATATCGAGATAGAGCTCAAGCCTGAAGACTACAGACTTGATACTTACCGTGCAGGAGGTGCTGGAGGACAGCATGTCAACAAGACCGATAGCGCTGTAAGAATCACGCACTATGCAACAGGTATCGTTGTCCAGTGCCAGAATGAGCGAAGTCAGTTCATGAACAAGGATGTGGCATTCAAGATGCTCCGTTCCCGTCTCTATGAGTATTATCAGAAGAAGAGGGAGGAAGAGCACCAGAAGGATGCTATCGCTAAGAAGGATATATCCTGGGGCAACCAGATCAGAAGCTATGTCTTCCAGCCTTACACTCTGGTCAAGGATCATCGTACAGGTTGTCAGACAGGAAATATAAGTGCTGTGATGGATGGCGAAATTGATGATTTCATCGAAAGCTACCTTCATTTCCAGAAAGAAGCTTAGTGTACTTCTTCTCATCATGCTGCTGCCAGCTGTATTGGTGGCAGCACCTTTCCGTGTAGCAGCCATAAGCGATGATGCCCATTTTTCATCGCTTATGGATGATGTGCTGTCCGTCCTGTCAGGGGAAATTACGGATCCTGAGGCAATAGCTAGATATGAGGAGAAGAGGCTTGCTGATGAGGCGAGGGGAAGGGATGAGGAGCTTTCCAGGCTCAGGCAGCAGGAATCATTTGAGGCCATTTCACAGCTTTCGGAAACGGAGAATACATCTGATTCAGATGGTGTCCTTACTCTCGAAAGAGTCACTCCTCAGTTTTCTGATGTCGAGATGGAGTATCTTCTTCAGGGTAACCAGGAAGCATTTGATTATCTGATGCTTCGGGAGGATCTTGATCTCCTGCTGGTTGCAGATGTCCATGAGGATGGTCTCATGACGGAATGCACTGTCTATGCAGATGGGGAGGAAATCCACAGGAATCTCTATATATCCTCCGATGACAGCGCGGAGTTTGATTCGCTTCTTTCAGCTTTGCTTCCGCGTCTGAAGGACGATGAAGTCGTTGTCCGTATTGAAGCGCCAAGCGCTGTTTCCCTTACTGTTGACGGGGAGACTGCCTCTCTTGTGCGTTCCGTGATAGTGCTGGAGAGGGGTGAGCATGTTCTCAGATTCACTTCTCCTCTGTATGAGACGGTAGAAATGACAATAGATGCTGAGGAAGGGCTTGTTGTCTCCCCTGAGTTTGTCCCGTTCCCTACTTCCAGGCTGTTTGTATTGACAGTGCCATATGATGCTGAAATCTACTTCCAGGGGCTGAAGCAGGATGGTCATTTCATCCCAGATGCTGATGTGCCTTTCCAGATAACGGCTGTAAAGGATGGTTTTTCTCCGCTTCTCGTACAGTCCAGGCTGCCTCTCGACAGAGTCAATCTCTCTCTTCGTCCGGCGTGGATGGAGAATGAGAACATAGTGGAAAAGGCTAAGGACCGCTTCTACACAAACCTGCTTGCTACTATCATATCATTCGGATGCTATGTAGCTTCCGATTCGCTTTCAGCAATATATACGGATGCGGATATTGCTCCGGCGGTTACGCTTTTTGCGGGCGTAAGCTTTGTTCAGCTTGTTGAGCTGTTTGATTCAATGTTCGATTATTATCAGGCTGCACGTCTTGGTATTTAGGAGGAATGATGTTCTTTAAGAAATTCGGCGAGAAGATAAAGAGCCTCTTTGGAGGCAGGAAGATAGATGAGTCCTTCTTTGAGGAGCTTGAGGATACCCTTATTGAGGGAGATCTTGGCGCAAGGCTTACAGATGAAATCGTCACGGAACTCAGAGAGACAGCGAAGAGGGAGAAGATAACCGAAGCATCCGATCTTCAGCGGAGAATGAAGGAAATACTCTCCGGTTATATCAGGGGATACGATGAGAAGCCCGAAAAGGGTAAGCTTACTGTTTATATGATCCTTGGTGTGAATGGCGTAGGGAAGACCACGTCAATTGCCAAGATGGCCAGCAGGTACACTAAAGAGGGATATAAAGTCCTCATGGCTGCCGGCGATACATTCCGTGCGGCAGCTGTCGATCAGCTTGATATCCATGCGACACGGCTTGGAATGAGAATTGTCAAGCAGCAGATGGGCTCCGATCCTGGTGCTGTGATCTATGATGCGATAACTTCTGCAATGGCGCATGGAGATGATCTTATTCTTGCAGATACAGCGGGAAGAATGCACAACAAGGAGAACCTGATGAAGGAGCTCCAGAAGATGGATAAGGTTATCAAGGCAAGGGGTATAGAAGAGAAGAATTACAGGAAATTCCTCGTAATCGATGCCACAACTGGACAGAATGGAGTTTCCCAGGCTCTCCTTTTCAACCAGGCAGTGAACCTGGATGGCGTTATCCTGACAAAATATGATTCAGCAGCTAAAGGCGGTGCGCTTCTGCAGATCGGCAGGATGCTTTCGCTTCCTGTGCTGTTTGTATGCACAGGCGAGAAGTATGATGATATCAAGCCGTTTGACAAGGAAGAATTTCTTAATTCTCTCATGGGACTTGAATGATGAAGCGTTCTCTTCTTTTCCTCTTCCTTCTTATTTCCGTTCCCTGCTTTGCTGAGGTCTTCCAGTCCAATGCCCTTGGGCAGAATCTGGGGACGATCGAGGCCCTTACAGGAAGCGGATACGAAGGAGAAAGCGATAACGGTACAACAGTAATCTACCTGGATGGTGCCGTTATCAGGAAGAGAATCGAGAGCGCTGATGGCTATACATTGGAGTATGGCGATACTGTTGAGAGTGTCAGGTTCACAGAGGATGGGAAAAGAGCGGAATGGAGGATTGAAAACCCGGATTCCGAGGAAGTCCATACTTATTTCTATGATGGAGATCGCCTTTCTTCTGTCTCTGTCTCTGAAAACGGGGAACTTGTGAGGAGAATCGTCTATCTTGATACTCCATCAGGAATGCTTGCTGCCATAACTGGCTCAAATGATTCCTACATCTCACCCTCTTTTTATCTTTATGAGCTTGATGGGAATTCTGTCAGGTTCACATACCATTCCAACGGTGTTGTGACAAGGGAGGACCTCTCGAAGCCCGGAATGACCTATGATGTGGAGGATGACGGGAGCTGGAGGGAGAGTGAAACACGCTCCGATGGTACTGTTGCAGAGAGGCTTTATTCTGCCGATGGCAGGCTTGTAGAAGAAACAGAGGGTGATTCATCCACTTCGTATAAATACGATGAGAATGGCACTGTAACTGAAAGCCGGATGGTAAATGGAAGCGAGGAGGTTATCTCGCTTTATGAAGATGGCAGGCTTGTTTCTTCAGAGACCTTGACCGATGGCGTTACGGATAGAGTGAGAAACTATCTGGATAGCGGTGAAATAGAGGAAATCAGATATCGAGACGGAATTCCTGAATACAGCATCCTTTTCGAGGGGGATGGAGTGAGGGTCAGGGAGATCCACAGACTATGATAGCTTTCCTTTCCTTCCGGTACAGCTTTTCAAGATCGTCAAACCACAGATCAAGAGCACTGAGGATAGCAATTGCAGCTTCGCTTTCGCTTGCCGTCCTGATGGTTACGATTTCAGTGATGGAGTACCTTCAGGGAGGGAGATTCGATAGGATAAGGGATGTGAGTTCCTTTGATATAACCCTAGATGGGGATCATCAGAGCGAGATGCACAGGCGTTATCCAGATGCCGACGTCTTTGTTTATGGAGAGGGCGAGGCTCTTGGCAATGGAAATGCTTTTCTCGTGCGGTATATCGGGGATGATTACCATGGCGGAGTGAATGTCGCGATAGGAGATAGAAGCGGGCTTCTGGTCCCGTATTCCCTTTTAAGAAGCGGCGATACGATTTCGCTTACAATGCTTAGAGAGCTTGAAAGCGGCCGTACTCTTCCAGTTACGGAGGATTTCAGGGTAACGGGAGCTTTCTCAACCTCTCTTGGCTCTTCCTTTGACTCGTCGATGCTTTTTCTCCCTCTTTCAGAGATGCCTGAAGGGGTAAAGCTCTATACAGCAATCAAGGGCGTGGATGATTCTGAGCTTGATACGCTCAGGGCAGAAGGCTACTCGGGAGAATCATGGAAGGAGAAGGAGGCTGGATTATATTCGGCATTCATTGCTGAGAAAGTGATGATGTATCTAGTCCTTTCGATGCTTTTTGTTATTATCCTTGTTTCCTGCCATGGCAGTGTCAGGGTGTTCTTTTCCTCCCGTGAAAGGGAGAGGGCAGAACTCCTTGTGCTTGGAATGGAGAGAAAAACTGCTGCGGCAGTGTTTGCTCTCTCTTTTTCCATAATAATCATTTCAGGAATTGTTCTTGGGTTTCTGCTGACACTTCTTTTTATACCGCTTGGCAAGAGCTTCATGCTATCTTTTCTCGGCGTCAGCGCTGAACTTGAAATACCGTTTTCCTCCTTTGTTCTGTATTCCTGTATGCTTGTAGCATTTACTGTCATCTTCTCCCTGAGAGAGGAGAGCAGGGTGAACAGAAAGGGGCTTCTGGAGGTGCTTGGAAATGAGTAATCTGCTGGAACTTGAGGATATAAGGAAATCATTTCCGTCTCCTGCGGGAGGCCGAATAGATATACTGAATGGGATTTCACTCTCTCTTCTTCCCGGCGAGGTGGTTGCGATAATAGGAAAGAGCGGCTCAGGGAAAAGCACGCTGCTTAGTATTGCCGCACTCCTTTCATTTCCGGAAAGCGGGAAGGTCTATTATAGCGGCAGGGATACTTCATCGCTGAAGGAGAAAGAAGTTGCCGCTTTGAGAAGCAGGATCGGCTTTGTCTTTCAGTCATCACAGCTTCTTGCCGATTTCTCTGCCCTTGAAAACACCGCGATGCCTCTTATGATACAGGGAAAAAGCAAAGAGGAGGCATTTTCTGAAGCCAGAAAGTTCCTTTCGATGGTTGGTCTTGAGAAGAGGGAGATGCATAGAAGCGCAGAGCTTTCCGGAGGCGAAAAGCAGCGTGTTGCGATTGCAAGAGCCCTTGCGGGAAACCCTGTTGTGGTCTTCGCTGATGAGCCAACAGGATCCCTGGATGAAAAAAACGCTGCTTCAACCGAGGAAATCCTTCTTTCCGCGGTGAATGAGACAGGGCACCCGATGCTCCTTGTCACCCATAATATGGCTTTCGCAGAAAAGGCTGACAGGGTTCTTGAGCTGAGGGAGGGCAGGCTCAATGCGCTCGGCTGCTGAAAAGCTTTATATTTCGAGAAAAAGGGGCCGCGGTATGGGATTGCGGTATGTAATCTCTGCTTTGCTTCCTCTTCTTCTGCTGCTGCTTGTGACTTCTGTTCTCTCTTTTGCGCTTGTGTTCATTTTCTCTATGTCATCCCAGATTGACAGGATGATAGCCCTGCTTGGCTCAGGAACTGTATATTCACTGGAGGATCCAGGGGCTTTCATCCCAGAGGGATCTGAAGTCTCTGCATCTGGACGGACAAGTGCGCTTCTCTATTCGGAAGGAGGAGAGTCTGCTGTGCTTCTGAAAGGGGTGGAAGATGGATACTTTTCAGGAATGCGCGCTGAGGAGCTTGATATCAGATACAATGATGGCAGCGGTATCAATCCGATAATAATATCAAGTGCGCTTGCACGTGAGCTTTCCCTTTCTCCCGGGGACAGGCTGACTCTTCTTGTATGGGAGGGAAACAGGGCAAGGCCATTTCTATGTACAGTTTCTGGTATATATGAGTCGATATACCCACAGCTTGATAGCCATCTTGTGTTTTCATCCCTTGATATGACAGGCCCCGACGGGTATGAGATACTGCTTCCAAGGGGCGAGGATGAGAATGGGCTTGTAGAAACTCTGTGGAACAACGGCATACCGGCACAGTCGTACAGGACTCTGTATTCATCCATTTACAGCAATGTAAGGGAATCAATCGGGATTCTCTATGTAATACTGCTTGCTGTTGCCTTGCTTGCAGCATTCTTCTCATCCGATGCTGCACAGGTGTATATAGACAGGGATAGAAAGGACATAAAGGAGATGTGGATGCTCGGGCTTGGACGGCAGAGGATAAAGGCAATCTATTTCCGCCTGACGCTTTCTGCCGTGGCTTTCTCTGCAGTTCTTGGAGCTGTAATTGGATTGCTCCTTGCATTCCTTTCGCCGCTTATGCTTTCCGCTATTGCCCGGACAGAACCTGCTCTTCTTGAGTACTATGTCACGTCATTCAGAATAGTAATCCCATATCCATCCATCATCCTTATGGTAATCGTGGAAATAGCTGTATCAGGGCTGTCGATAGCTTTCTCCTTAAGAAGAAAGCGCGAAATGCATTAACCCCATCTTTTCCATCCTTCTGATAATTAGTATAGTCATTGTGTGAATTTAGAAGCCTTCCAGCTTGGAACAAGCGGTATGATGCCGCTTCCTGGGCGATTTCTTACATCTGTTCTTGTTAGGCGTGAAGGTGACCTCTTTCTCTTTGATTCGGGAGAGGGCACTCAGGTATCTATGAAAATGCTCAATCTTCGCTGGAAGAAGATCTCTGCAATCTTCATATCACATATGCATGCGGATCATGTAACGGGACTTCCCGGGATCCTGATGCTTTCCTCGCAGGTTGACAGAACGGATCCTCTTTATATCATCGGGCCGAGCAAGCTGAAGGATTATATTGAAGCATCGCGCCGTATTCTTGATATGTATATCAATTACGAAATATGCTTCATACCTGCTGAGCCAGGAGTTGTTTTCTCCGGAGACGGCTTTACTGTGCAGGCGTTCCCGCTGATACATACAAAGCCCTGTTTCGGCTACTCGCTGGTTGAGGAGAAAAGGAAAGGCGAGTTCTATCCTGATAAGGCCGCAGAGCTTGGTGTTCCTAAGGGCAGGCTGTGGGGAGTTCTCCAGAGCGGCAGTCCTGTGACTCTCGATGATGGCAGGGTTATCACCAGCGATATGGTGATGGGAAATGCAAGGGAAGGAAGGAAGCTCAGCTATGTTACCGATACGATGTATTTTGAGCATATAGCTGACTACGTTCATGATTCGGATATTCTTTTCTGCGAGGGTATGTTTGAGAAGGCGCTGGCGGATACTGCAAAGGAAAAGAAGCATATGACAAGCTATGAGGCAGGGCTTGTCGCAAGAGACAGTTCAAGCAGGAAGCTGTGCCTGCAGCATTATTCCCCACGCTATTCTGACAGGGAGCTGAGGATTCTTGAACGCGATGCTAAGGAAGTTTTCCCTGAAACCGTGCTCACCAGGGATAGAATGTCTTTTGAGATTCCTCTGAAGGACTGAAATGCACGATATCTGGAATCCTTGGCATGGCTGCAGAAAGATAAGCGAAGGATGCCTTAACTGCTACATGTATTTTCTCGACAGGCTTCGTAATCAGGATGGTTCCCTGATTTTCAGGACAAGTGGATTTGAGTATCCGCTGCAGAAGGATATGCATGGGAATTATAAGGTGCGAAGCGGAGAGATGCTCCGTGTATGCATGACCTCGGATTTCTTTCTTGAAGAGGCTGATGAGTGGAGGGAAGAAGCCTGGCGGATAATTAAAAAGCGCAGCGATGTTGTCTTTTTCCTCCTTACAAAGCGTGCTGAGAGAATTCCCGGGAGTCTCCCTTCTGACTGGGGAGACGGATGGGAGAATGTTTTCCTCAACGTTACTGCCGAGAACCAGAGGAGAGCAGATGAGCGTATTCCCGTACTGCTTTCAGTTCCCGCAAAGCATCGCGGGGTTATGACAGCTCCTCTTAGCGGGGAGGTCAGGCTTGGGAAATACCTCGATACAGGGCTTATTGAAGAAGTTATAGCAGGCGGAGAGAATTATGATGGTGCCCGCCCTTGCAGATGGGAGTGGGTCAAGAGCCTTTCTGATGAGTGCAGGGCAAGGGATATCCTTTTTGCTTTCATAGAAACAGGCAATGTATTCATCAGAGATGGAAAGAGCATCAGGTTCAGGAATAAGAGGGAACAGTCTGTCTATGCTTTCAGATCCGGACTGAGCTACGAAGGAAGAAGACCTGTATCCAGTCTCACTCAGGAAGAGCCGGATCTTTTCGGTATCAGTGAGTATGTTCCGTATTTCGGCAGGACCGAATGTGCTGAATGCGGCATGCGGATAATCTGCAATGGATGCTCCGGATGCGGAAAATGCAATAATGCTGTACAATCTGATAGAGAGAAGAAATGAGACGAGTTGATTATCATATAGGAAATAATAAAGCGGAGTTCTATGGGTATATCCATGAGGATATTTCCAAAGAGGGGGGCGAATACAAGCTGCGCCCGGCTGTGATAGTCTGTCCTGGCGGCGGGTATATCCGTCTTTCAATAAGGGAGGAAGATCCTGTAGTCTTCCCTCTTTTTGCACATGGGTATAATGTTTTCGTCCTTAAATACAGTGTCGGTGATGCCATAAGGACTTCATGGCCTGAGGAGGAAGCTGCTGAGGCTGTTTCCATACTGAGGCGAGATGCTTCTTCTCTCGACATAGATCAAAGTGCAATTGCCATTATGGGATTCTCTGCAGGCGGACATGTTGCAGCTTCAATTGCATGCCACTGGAAGAAATACGGGGCTGAGTCCAGACCTGATGCAGCAGTTCTATGCTACCCTGTGATAACAATGGGGGAATATGGTCATAAAATGAGTACCGAAAGCCTTACAGGCGGAAATGAAGAGCTTGTGAGATACTATTCACTGGAGACCCAGACTGATTGTGATACTTCTCCATGCTTCATCTGGCATACATTCCCGGATCAGTCGGTTGATGTCCAGAACTCGCTTTCCTTTGCCTCGGCTCTGCATAGAAGCGGGGTTGAAACGGAACTGCATGTCTATAGTGCGGGAATACATGGGCTTTCTCTTGGATACCGTGAGACAGGCAAGGAGGAGAAAGCTGTTCAGAGCTGGATGGATCTGGCTATTTCCTGGCTGGACAGACGCTGGAATTTTTCGAGATAGATATGAAAAGGATAGCGGGAATCATATTGGTTTTTCTGATGCTTCCCTTTGGGCTCTATGCTTCTGAGTCGCTATCCTTTGATGCCTATATTGATTCTGTCTCCGGAGGGGTAAAAGGATTCGGACTGGGGCTTTTTCCTCTTGGTACGACATTCGGCTTTGAGCGTTATTACCAGATAGTTCCAGGCGAGAACAGAGCCGAGTTCCAGATTGAGCTGTCATTTGCCTTCAATAATTCCTCTCTATCCACAGATTATGATTACCTGAATGGACGTCCAAGATGGGTACTGAGCAATGATGAGCTCGGAGATTACAGTTTCTTCGGCGGAGATGGATGGAATGATGGAGGGGACAGAGCCTTGTCGTATTTCAACCCCCGTTCCGATATAGACATCTACATAGATCAGGGGTTCTGGGATAATCCGCTGTATGAAAAAGGCTCTCTTTTCAATGTCAGGGTCGGATACAATGCCCGTTATGCGATGAGTCTGGAAGAGGTTACATTTTCCCTTGCAGGACATGGTGGTCTTGATTCGCCCGTTTTCGTAAATAGCGATGGAAGCCGAAGAGAACCTTTTGATTCCTTCCTTCCTGCTTACCCATGGCTGAGCGGATCAAGAAATGTCTTTACTGACTATCTTTATCTTGTCCTGTCCCTGAACATGGACCGTGATACTCCTACCGATGCAGAGGCTGAGGAAGGAATCAGTGCAGAACTAAGGCTTGAAGCCGGTCCTAGCTGGCTTTTCAACAATATAACGCCGGAAGGTATTCAGAGCGATTACTGTCTTGCCCTCCTGTATGTGGAGGAGAAGATGGAGATATTCTCAATAGAGCAGGATAATGGCTGGACATGGATGAACCTCTATATAGGACATTCAAATACCCTGCAGTATGTTTCTGGTTCCGTCGTACCGGAGAACAAGCTTCCGCTTGACAGGCTCAGGGGAGGGTTCAGGGACAGGATATGGATCCATTTTACCGGACCGCAGTTCATGGCCGGTGACTGCTATACGAATATTGAGCTCAATCTCTATAACACGGTAATGTTCGGTGGTGTAGCAAATGAGACTGATGGTGCAACAAGGGCTGTGGAATTGCAGTCAGGTTTTTCCGCTATTTTCCAGCTTCGTCTGTTCGGTTTCATCAGGTTCGAGTATCAGATAGGCTATGATTTCATCAGAGGAATCTGGCCGCATGAACCCCAGTGGTGGCAGAACTCTGCCCTGCAGTTCTATGTATCGCTTTAGGAGGATGGATGATGAAGAGGCTTTGCTTCCTGCTGTTTGTTCTTCTTATTGTATCCCCCATTTTCGCGATAGGTTTCGGTTACCATGTCTTTGAAATCAGGACTGAACCGGAATTCGGGAAAGGCGTATTCCCGGCATCCGTGATGTATCAGTTCAATTTCCCTGTTCCGGATTTCATAAATGGCAACAAGACTGAATTTGCATTCCGCCTTGATAACGGTCTTGTCTATCGCACTCTGCGGCAGGATCCAGTAACCGGGGCTATCATGGCAGAGAATCCGTCCCTCTATGATTTCCCGAAGGAATATACAGTTCATTATGATGAATTCAACCTGTTCTTTGCTCAGGGGTTCATAGATACTGCTTTTTCTTCGGATGACCTGCTGACTGCATTCGTTTCGATTGATGGAAGGTTCGAGATGGCTTTCGAGCGTCTTTCCTGGATGACCGATACAAATGAGACTGAGGGTGTTTTCTGGGATGGAAATGGAAACTACCGTTTTCCTGAAGATGGATTATGGATAGGAGCACCAGAGCTATCTGAAGATAGGTCAGCGTTCCAGACTTCCATTTCCCTTGGCCTGAAGTTCAGCTATATGCGTGATACTGTTACGGTGAGGGATGGTATAAGGGGAGCATTCGTATGGCGTTTTGCCCCTGAGTGGATGATCCTTACAGATGGATCTGCTTCATTTGTGCTTTCCCATAATGAGATACAGCTGTCGAAGACTCTCTTCTCCGTTCCCGCAGGCGGAGGCCGTACATGGTTCAGCATAGTCCTTGATGATTTCTTTTCGTATCGCTGGATATATGGAAGCAAGGTTCCGCAGTATGTGCAGGGTGGGGATATCTGGGGACCTGATGTCCCTAATGCACGCAATGTTATTACGAACAGGCTCTCTATGACGTTCTACGGACCGCAGATATATAGTATGGATACATATCCTTCCATTACCTTTTTCTGGGATCTCGGCTGGGCATTTGGCAAGGTCCTCAATACGGATTCAGGTGAGAGCATAGCAGAAAGCGTGGGAAGTTATGGAATACGGACAGAATTCGTCATTGCCGGTATCGCGGAGTTCTTCTATGAGATAGGATGTTCTTATGATCCTGTATTCGCAGAGGATATGTTTGTTGCGCAGAAATTCGGATTTTCAGTAGGTGTATGATGAGAAGGCTTGGACTATTGGTTATTTTCATTTTTGGAGTATCTGCGCTTTTCGCATCTACCTGCGATTTCCGAGGCTCTCTTGAATGGTCTTATGATACGAATGCTTTCTCTGATCCTCTCCCTGAAGGCTATTCACTGGATTCAGGCTATCCGAATGGAGGAGAGTTCCTGAAGCGGCAGAATATCGGACTGCACCTGAGTTCTGATATATATTTCGTAGATGATAGCAGGATAGGGCTTTCTTCATTTCTTTCTTTCCGCTTTCCTTATAGTTCCATTTCCATAATACCTGAAGGAGAAGGTTATGACTGGGAATACAGGGAGGAGAACAGCCTTTCCAGACAGCATGTAAGTCTTTTCTGCGGACTTGGTCCGGTTTTCAGGTTTTCTGCAGGTCCTGTTGATATACTCCTTCCGATACGTCTGAGTCTTGGCAGCTATGATTGGTTTACATCTGGAATCGTCGTTGGCGTGTCGATAGAGCCTGGTATCAATATCTCGGTAACGGATACTGTCTTTCTTTCATTTGCATTCACATATGATGCTCATCTGATGAAATTCTTTTTCTCAACGAGGAAAGTATACGACCAGGGCTATATAATGCTTACAGCTGGTGCATATGCTGGTGTCGGATTCAGATTCGGAGGTGGCGATGCGTAGACTTCTTGCTTTTCTTCTTCTCTTTGCAGCACTTGGTTCTATTTCAGCTTCTCCAGAACTCTGGATCGGCGCTTCCTTTTTTGCTGATAGGAACAATATCTCGGAGGATGTTGCTGATTGCTTTCCCGCAATGGGTGATTCTGTTTCGGAGATCAAGTCCATTGGTCTAGATCTTGATCTTGCCTTTTTTCCTTCGGATATAGTCAGAATCGGCCTTATCGGCGGGTATAATATCATGCTGCCGATTGGTTTCACAGAAAGCGGTGGAAGCAATGAAGGGTATATAACATATGATTTTGATTACCGGCAGGATCTTTCCATAGGACTTGCTTATTATCAGTTCTTCACCTCGGTAATCGGAGCTTTCCTCACATGCAATTTTGAATATTCCTGGTACAGAACAGCCTCTGAGCATATTCCGAATGATTCTGCTCCGATGGACTATATCGAGCATAATGAATATGGAGTTTCAGGAGAGCTTGGTATAATAACGCGCTCCGATAACATGTATTTCCGTCTTGGCTTCAAAGGCTATTATGATCTGTATCATGCAGAAAGCCATGGTTACAGATTAGGTCTGTTTGCAGGTGGCGGGATAATAATAGGCTAGGTTCTGCTCTGTTATCGGGATATCTATGATATCGCCAGGGCGGATATATGAGATGCTTATTCCTTCATTCTGATAAAGCCTTTCCTCCAGTTCTGATAATCTTCTTGCAAAGACGGCATTCCTTATACCTATTTCGCTGAGAACTTCTGGATCAAGCTTCGGGTTATCAGGGAATATTATTGAATCTGCGTTTTCAAATCTGAGATTGGCACCTTCTATTGAATAGCCATCCATTACGATGATGCAGGATGATGACTCATCGGAGATCTTATAGATTCCTTCTGCTATGTTCTCGGCAAGCAGCCCATTCCAGCGTTTATAGAAGATGCTCTCATCAATCAGGAGAACCTCTCCGTCTGAGCTGAGTACGGAGTAGAAGCTTTCATTTCTTTCCGGGGTAACTATGCTATATGAAGCAGAAAGGATTGAAGCTGACATAATAAGAACAGATACTGCGCAGATTGCATTTCTCATAAATCCTCCACTTTCCTATGATAGCATGGAAGTCTGTTTCTTATTTCTCTGAAAACCTGACCAAACACCTCACACATGAAGTATTAATCAGTGGAGGTAAAGATTGGACGAAAATAGAAGAAAGAGATTCTGGGATTCCCTGTGCCTTGCAGACGACGCGGCATTCTCCATCGCCCTCGACGGCAATACGGAGTGTGCCTCGTTCATCGTCCGCACCATCCTGGACAGGCGTGACATAACTGTCTCCTCCGTCCATACCCAGAGAAGCCAGAGGAGGATGGACAGCCACTCCGTCATCTTCGATATGCTTGCGTATGATGATGAGGGGAATCTGTATGACGTGGAGATGCAGCGCTCCTCTGCCTCAGGGGATGAGATAGGTGCGAGGGCAAGCTACTATGAGGCCATGCTCGGGACAAGGGCCCTCAGAAAGGGAGAGAAGTACTCTGGGCTGAGGGAGAGGATAGTGATATTCATACTCGAGGAGGATGCGATAGGGGAAGACAGGGATGTGTATGAATATGAGTTCAGGGATGAGGGAGGTAAAGCTCTTGATGAAGGGTCGAGGGTAAGGATAGTGCTGGCAAACACG
>CALXLD010000040.1 GCA_944389105.1 uncultured Spirochaetaceae bacterium
GCAAGCACAAAAAGAAAAGGCATCTAATTACTTATACAGTAAGAAGATGCCTTAGTGGGCGATGGCAGGATCGAACTGCCGACTTCCACGATGTCAACGTGACACTCTCCCGCTGAGTTAACCGCCCAAGCGAAGCTATGCTAGCACTGTTATATGAATAGTGTCAATAGAAAACAAATCTATCTGTTTCTGAAAGCCCATCTGAAAAGCGTATCACGAAGACGACGGAAATCCCCTCGCTTTATGAGAATACCTGTCCCATCCTGCATTTCAATGCGGTTATTCGTAATAGTCCTTACCTCATCAAGATTCACAATATATCCCCTATAAGGAACAATAAACTGCCCAGGTGAAAGAATTTCCAGTTCTGCAAGCATCTTGGAAAGGGGGTTCTTCGTCTCTTCGTAAATACCATCTTTTGCATGAACAACTCTTCGATATCCGACACTTTCGATGAAAATGATATCAGCTATATCAATACTCCTGATAGCACCATTCTCCATCTGGATCATCATCTTCGTCTCACCCTTTGCAGAAAAAGGTTCTAATGCCCTATTCATAGCCTCATCGAACTCATCAGTGGAATAAGGCTTTAAAAGATAATGAACCGCATTTATTGAAAATGCATCGATCGCGAAGTCCTTTGAAACAGAAAGAAAGATAATCTCTGTACGGCTGCTCCTCTCCCTTATGATCCTTGCCACATCAATCCCGAGCATACCAGGCATGCATATATCAAGAAGAACAATATCCCAGCCGCCATTTCCATCTAAGTCCCTCAGGAAAAGCTCTGGGGAATTATAGCCCTTAACCTCAACCGAAAAGATTCCTTTTCCAAGAAAGAATCTATCCACTGAGGCATGGACTGACCTCAGCTGATCTTCCATATCATCGCATATAGCGATACGAAACAATGCAGAACCTCCTTATGTATAAAAGGATAACATGAAGCTAAATACAGCAGAAAGCAGATTCATCGCTTTATAAGCATTATCCACAGCAAAAACACATGGGGAAAAGATGAGCCGACCACTGAAAATAATCAGATTTAAAATGGCAATTTTCTTATTTTTGCATAACAATAGCTTATAGCAGGAAGGAAAATGCCGGAACTTTATCAACTGCGTGAATTAGCAGCATTCGGGGAAGCAGGGACAATATCAAAAGCCGCTGAAATCATAGGAATATCCCAGCCCGCGATGTCCAGATCGATGAAACTCCTGGAAGAAGAGATCGGAGTACCTCTTTTCATAAGGACAAGCAACACGATCATGCTCAATGAAACCGGAAAGAAAGCTGTTGAATATGCAAAATCCATCACCAAAGAAGTCCAGAACGCAGTAGAAGCTATAAGAGCATTCGATAGACAGGGAAAAACGATACTTGTCGGATCAGAAGCCCCTGCGCCTTTATGGGCAGTAATATCAATGCTTTCAAACACCTACATTGATAAAACCATAGCAGGAGAATTAAAAAGCAGGAAAATACTCGAAGAAGGACTCAGCAGCGGAACATACAGATACATAATAACGATGCAGCCGGTCCGCTTGACAGGGTTTTCCACATTCCGTCTCGGAGAGGAAAAACTCATGTTTCTCCTTCCCGACAGCCATCCTCTGGCAAAACGAAGAACACTTTCTTTCAGCGACATGGATGGCGAGAATATGCTTCTTTATGAACATATAGGCTCGTGGAAAGGATTGCCTGAAAAAATGCTGCCACACTCAAAATTCTTCATACAAAGCGACAGGCTGGCTTTTGAAGAACTTGTAAGGAAATCAAGCCTGCCATCATTTGCATCAGATCTGACAGACATAGAGGAAGACGGAAAAGCAGCAATACCAATATCAGACGATGAAGCAAAAGCAGAATTCTTCATCTCAGCAAGAACTGCAGATCAGAATACTCTGACAATGCTGTCAAAGCACTTCAGGGAGAACTTCAGAAAGGGAAGAACTGCAATATAATTTCAGAACAGCTTTGCCCCAGCGAATGCCCAGATAACAGCAACAATTACTGAAGGAAACAGGTTTGATACCCTGATATGCTTATCCCATACCATATTTATCCCCAGACTGGCTATCAATACGGAACCAACGAAAGTCAAAGAGGATATTGCTTCCGGAATCATAAAAGGCTTGATAATCCCTGCCAGTATTGTTATCAGGCCCTGTATGCCAACAACTGGTATAAAAGAAAAGATAGCTCCCTTTCCATGGGACAGAGTCATGAGGAGAATCAGGATCAGGTCAAGAATCGACTTTGCAAAAAGAACAGAGCTGTCTCCATAAAGCCCCTCATTAATAGGCCCCAGAACAGCCATTGCACCTATTGAAACAACAAGAGAAGCTGAAACAAAACCATTAACAAAGCCGGCATCCCCATGGCTGCCTGTTTTCGCCTTCAGCCATTCACCAAAATGTTCCATATGCTTTTCTATGTTGATTGCCTCCCCTATTATCGCACCAAGCGTAAGGGAAGAAGCAAGCATAACAGAACCAGTGGTAGAGAAACCTCCATCTGCAAATTCAAGCATCTGTGACATAACACCGCCAATTCCGATAAAAAGAATTGAGAGACCACAGGCATCGAGCATGGATTTCTGGAATCTTTCGGAAAACCTCTTACCGAAAACAAGCCCCAAAAGACCACCTATAATTATAAAAACAGCATCTACAACAGTACCTAGACCAGGCATAACAAACCTCTGAGACTGCTCTCTTATACTACTAATTCTGTTCTTGGTACATTATCATCGGCTGAACAGAACAGACTGTTCTCCGGCAATACGGAGGAATGAAGCCACATCGTCTACAGTTATTTTCCTGTTTGATAGCATTGACTTTGTTAAGAAGCGCAATAAGTCCTCCTATGACAAATTCCATGAAGACAAGATTCATCTTAACAGTGACATCAATTCCAAGAATCTCTGTAAAAACAATCTCCATACGGCTCTCAAATATGCTGAAAAATTCGTCTTCCAGACCTGCTTTACTCATGTTTATCGTCAGATTCGTATCACTGAGCTCGGTGAAAAGCCTTTGCCAGAATTCAGAGCCAGAACATAGCTTGCCTGATTTCAGATCATCCACTATACCGTCTAGGATATATGATGAATGGCGGAGAAGAATATCTTCCTTAGAGGAGAAATGACGATAATACGAAACTCGTGAAACAGCAGCCTTCTCCGTAATCTCTGTTATTGATATACGATCAAACGCTTTAACATTCAGCAAGCCCAAAAGAGCCATAGCAATCCGATGTTCGGCAACCGTTTCTCCCGCCATACCTCCTCCTCTTCTATATCCTAACATTTTAAGAACCATCAAACAACAGAAAATATGTCCATTATCATCACTATTTACAATCTTCACCATCTCTTCATTCCTTCTTTGCCATTACGTAATAGACTATGAAAAAGGAGAACAACCATGAAATCAAAAGTATTGGCAGCAGCTGCTGCATTGATCATCGCACTTCCATTAAGTGCTGCAGAGATCCCAGAATTCATACCTACTATCTCGGTGTCGGGAAACTCAGAAGTTTCGATGGCTCCTGATACAGCAAGATTCACAGTCACGGCCTCGTTCCTAGAGGATACGACAGCAGAAGCAAGGGAAAAAACAACTGAGATGATTGCAGACGCCGTCAGTATCCTGACTGAAAAATATGGAGTACAGGAAGAAGACCTCTCCACAGAATACATCTCTGCCTACCCTGAATATCAGTATGTGGACAACGAGAAAATCCTCATCGGACAGAGGGCTACACAGGAGGTTGATATAACACTAAGGAACATTGACAATATCGGAGATATCTATACTGACCTGATGGCCCTTGATGGTATAACTCTTTCAGATGTGTCTCTGGATAAAGCTGACAAAAGCGAGGAATACAGAGAAGCTAGAATGAATGCTGTAAAGGATGCTTACGAAAAGGCATCATCATATGCAGAAGCTGCAGGCGTCAAGGTCGGGAAAATACTGTCTATTTCCGACAATTCTTCATATGCAGCTCCTATATACAGATCAGCCAATCTAATGCTTGCTGCAGCTGACGCCTCATCAGCAAAGGCGGCTCCTATCACATACTACAGCAATGATATTACTGTATCCTCATCGGTTTCGATTGTTTACGCAATTGAACAGTAATCCGTCCTTACAAAATACTCCGGATATCAAACCAGGCCGGAGTATTTCTTTATACTGCTGTAATTAATATTTTGTCAGCTGTTCTGATTATCATGATATCATTGAACCATGATCAGAAAAGCAGGATTCATGGGAACTTGGTACCCACAAGATAAAGCCGTGATGGATAAAACAGCAGGACCATTGGATTCATATGGGCCATACCGTATTGCAGTGCTGCCCCATGCAGGACTTTTCTTCAGCGGCAGCCTGATCAGGACGTTTTTTGAAAGCATACCAAAAGAAACCGAGCATGTGATTATCCTCTCTCCATCACATTACTTCAGGATGCCCGCATCCAGAATCGCAGTAGCTGAATATACCGAATCGGAAACACCATATGGCTGCATCAGGACAAAAAAGCTTGAAATACCGAAAAGCATCATCGACAACAATGCAGCTGCTGCAGAACATGGAATTGAAATGTTCCTGCCATTTATCGGGAAAAAGGGACTCAGTGTTTCATATGGGATTATAAGCTCCTTATCTACCACAGAGGACGCGGCAACCATAGCTTCGTTCATCAAGCCTTTCATTGATAACCATACTGTCCTCATTGCCTCTTCCGACTTCACTCATTATGGAAAAAGATTCAGATACGTACCATACGGAAATAATGCCAGGGAAAAAGTCATACAGCACGACATGGAATGTGCTTCAATCCTTTCTGTCGGAAAAGGAATCGAGGCATATAGGCAATATGCTGGTTCTACAATATGCGGTATAGCTGCAGCTTCAATTGCCGCAGAACTGGCAAAATCAATGAACATGACGGGAGAAACCGGAGATGGCTTCACCTCTGCAGATATTCTCTCCGATACCTCTGATGATTTTGTGTCATACAGAACCGTATTCTGGAGGTGACAATGGAAAAGGATAAACTGCTTAAAACTGCAAGGACTTCACTTGAAACTGCTTTCAGCGGCGGATATACAGAACTTCCGGAGTCATCAATCAGACGAGGAGCCTTCGTAACACTATACAAAGGTGGCAAGCTAAGAGGCTGTATAGGCTACCTTACCGGAATCGAACCTCTTTACAGAGAAATATACAATCTCGCCAGAGCCGCAGCTTTTGATGACTATCGCTTTCCTCCTCTGAAAGAAGAAGAACTCGATGAAATTGAAATTGAGATCTCGGTACTGACAGAACCAGAGATAATAAACAGCCTGGATGATTTCATATTGGGAAGGGACGGAATAATAATGGCACTCGGCAATCATCGTGCAGTATTCCTCCCGCAGGTTGCAGATGAAACTGGATGGACAAAGAAAGAAATGCTTGAAGCACTCTCCGTAAAAGCCGGGATGGAAAAGGATGCATGGACCAGTGACGAAGCAATATTCTCAACATTCCAGGCGGAGGTATTCAGTGAGAGCCAGCTGTGATTTCTGTTTCAGGAAATGCTCAATTGAAGAAGGTGAATACGGACAATGCCATGTAAGGAAAAACAGCGGAGGAAAAATAGTAAGCCCTCATTATGGAGAGATTCCTGCAATTGCGCTCGATCCAGTTGAAAAGAAACCTCTATACCATTTTCTTCCTGGAACAAAAACTCTTTCACTGGGCGCTTCTGGCTGCAATCTCTTCTGTGACTTCTGCCAGAACTGGACACTCAGCCAGAGAATAAGCAAGGGTGAGCATATAAGTGCTGAAAAAGCAGTTTCATATGCTATCAGAAACAGGATCCCATCAATAAGCTTCACCTACTCTGAGCCGCTTGTCTGGCAGGACTTCATGATCAGCACCGCGTCAATGGCAAGGGAAAAAGGGCTCAGAACAGTAATGGTATCAAATGGAAGCTTCTCCGATGAGGCCCTCAAAAGAATACTGCCCGTGATTGATGCATTCAATATAGATGTAAAGGGGGATGAAGATTTCTACAGGAAAATCTGTCATGGAAGTCTTGCACCAGTACTGAATGGATTGGAGGGAATTGCTGGAAAGCATGTTGAAGTGACTACTATGATAATCGAAGGAATACATACTCCTTCCATGATAGAGAAAATCGGAAAAGAGCTTTACCAGCGAGGGATTTCTGTTTGGCATCTTTCCCGGTTTTACCCAAATTATAAAATGAATAATAGAAAGCCAACATCGGAATTATATCTTGCAAAGATAATCAAGATAGCAAAGACCTCCGGCGTTCCGTTCATCTATCCAGGGAACAGCTTTCTTAAAGCAGATAACCACTGTCCCCATTGCATGAAACCTATATACACACCCCCATTATCAGGAGAGTGCCCCAACTGCGGCGAGAGAATATATGGAGTTTGGACCTGATTTCTTCTGAACCAGTGGAAGAACTGCTTTCCTGAAAGCCTTCAGCTCATCGCGCAGAAGGATATCGCCATCTTCAACAACATAATCATCGGGAAGACAGATCCATGTTGCATCAATGTAATTATTCCTGCACTTAGGTTTCTTCATCGATGAAAGATGCTGTGCATAAAGGTGCATAGAAATTCTTCCTTCCTCAATATCCCAGAATTCTACGGCTCCTGATGAAACAGGCATGAGCCCCAGCTCATCATGGGCAGCTCTTGCAGCCGCTTCCTCGCTTGTCTCATGCTCCGAAGCAGATACAACAGGAATCGAGAATGTATAGCCCCTACCAAGAATAGAGCTTTCTCTCCGCCTTGCAAGAAGCACCCAGATATCTCCATTCTTATCCGTGGTCCAGAAAAGCGTTCCGGCTCCGTTATATTCTATTGAATTTGCAATTGTACTGAGATCCATATACGCCTCCTACCAATAATTTAGCCATGAAATCTGTGAAGATGGATAAAGTGTATATGGAGTTGCATGAAGAAAAGATGAGCCACGGATACCCCGTGGCCCAGACACAGCTGTAAAGCCCTGACTTAGAAAGATACCGAAATGGAAGGTACGATCCAGAGGCCAGCTGCAGACTTGTCAGTTGCATAGTAGTTGTCATCATAAGCATATGATGTACCGCCGCCATACTCAATTCCAAGCTTGTATGTAACATTGGAAAGTGTATATCCGATGTCTCCTCCGATATACCAGGAATCAGCAAACTCTGACAGGTTGTATGCACCGAAATACACATCAAGAAGCATGTTCTCAACAGCAGAGAAATCTACGCCTGTGTAGAGGAAATGCTCTGTTCTGTCGTTGCCATATGACTTGAGACCATACTGAGCTTCGAAGCCAACAGCATCAAAAGCACCATAAACAGCAGCTGCGAAGATATTGTTGTTATCTTCAAACTGATACTTCTCAGAAAGACCTACACCAAGGCTGAAATCAAGACCGATAAGAGTTGCAAGGTCAACATTGGCAGAAGCACCAATCATTCCATGGCCATAGTTGTTTGTTGCATTTGTGTCAACGCCAGAATCCTCGCCATCTCCCTTGAGGACGTATGTTGCGGATACTGCAAGACCATCGAGAGGCTTGACAAGAGCAGATACCATGAAGTCTCCTTCCTGAGCTCCGAGATGTGCAAAACTATCTTCAACATCATCAACTGTTGCCGGAGAACCACCGATCATCAAGTCGAAGAAATCTCCATAACCAAGGTTAAGGGCAACCTTAAGACCGCCATCTGCAGTTCTGATTCTGTCAAGGTTCTTCTGCATGCTATAAGCTCTGAGACCTGTAAGACGATCATTTGCATAGAAAGAAAGATCTACGGACCAATCTGTTGTTGTACCGAAAGCTGCGGCAATGGACTTTGCAAGATCTACAGTGATGTCACCGGAAATCTCACCGGCCTCATCTGTAACCATAGCACCTTCAAGAGTTACATTCCAAAGGCCGTTATCATCGCCGATATTGAGATTAAGCGATGTAGTATTTGTATCCTCTCCATCATCACCCATGATGTGAGTTCTCCATTCGTTTTCACGGTTGTTGTACTGGAAAGCATATCCGGCAGTAAGTGAACCTGAGAAGTCTACTGCTGCAGAGACAGCTGACAGAGCCATCGCGAGAACAAGCAGCGACACAATTAGTTTTTTCATCATTGATTCTCCCTTAAATTTGTTAGGTTACTTCAATTATCCGAGCCACCTATATAGCCCATACGACCTTAAACTGCGCGGAATATGGATAATAAGAAAGGAAATATGGTAAATATGGGAATTTCATGAAGATTGAAACACTATTCAATCAGTACATGTCTGTATGATAAGCTATTGCCATGAATTTTCTTATAGCATCGGATATACATGGCTCTGCTTCCAGAGCCACAGGACTTGCAGATATATACAGAAAAGGCGGCTTCAGAAAAATGCTTCTTCTCGGAGATCTTCTTTATCATGGTCCAAGAAACGACCTGCCAGAAGAATACAATCCAAAAGAAGTGATAAAGATCCTTTCGGAACTGAAGAATGAGATCATCTCTGTAAGAGGAAACTGTGAAGCAGAAGTGGACCAGATGGTCCTGCCCTTCCCGGTTCTCTCTGAAAGCAGCGTTGTCTTTGCAGACAATATGACGCTCTTTCTGACTCATGGGCACATTCACACACCTGAAAAGCATCCGGAAGGAATTGATGTATTTATCTCAGGACATACCCACATACCTGTTCTTGAGAAACGAGATGGGACAATCTATCTGAATCCAGGCTCTGTCTCAATTCCCAAAGGAGGTTTTCCGCCAAGCTATGCAATCTGGGACTATCCCGAGATAAAAGTTGTATCGCTTGAAGATGGAAAGAACCTCTTTACTTTGACGCTGGGAACGTGAGGGTAACAGAAACGACGCCATCGTTTTCGGAAATCATTACGCTGCCCTCATGCAATTCCATTATCTGATAGACAATCGGAAGGCCAAGTCCGGAACCACCTGCGGTTCTGGAGGAATCTCCACGGGCCCATGGTTCGAAGAACTGAGGAAGAGGAGACGGAAGCGTACCCTTATTACGTACTGTAATCAGAACACTCTCGCTTCTCTTTTCTACTGAAGCGCTTATTGGATCTCCGGTCTTATATGATTCGGAATTTGAAAGGATTTCCTTAAGTGCTCTTGTAATCAGGAGGGGATCTGCATAGATAACAGTATCATCATCAGGCAGCTGGATATCAAAGCCATCTTCTTCCGATGCTTCTTTAAGAAGGGAAAGAACGGAAACTTCTGTCTTGCTTACCTTTACATCAGGAGAAAGCAGGTAAGAATAGTAAGCGACAGACTGGATTCTCTGCATGAGCGTATCATTCTCTTTCTGCATGCTCTCTATAAGGTTCCTGTCTATCGGAAAAACGCCATCCAATGCTCCGCTGATGAGAATATTGAGGCTGGTTACAGGTGTATTGAGATCGTGGGAAATATTCCTGATCCATTCCTTTCTTGATTTCTGGTGTCTGGAAAGATCCTTTCCAAGCGCTGTGATGGATCCGGCTATCTCCGCCATCTCATCAGTATTCTGCTTCGGAAGATTGACATCATAATAACCGCGCGAAAGCAGTGTCAGCGACTGCTGTATCTCCTTTACGCTTTTTGCGCTGTTCTTCGAGACAACAGCTGCAAGGATGACAGAGACTATGAGGGCAACAGGCAGGGATATCAGGAAGGCAATGAAAAGCTCTTTTGTCGCAAAGAGCGTAGGAGCATAGTAATTCATCCTGTAGACAAGGACATCGTGATACCCTGCAGTCTCCCCATTGACTTCTATCTTTATTGTTCCCGCAATATCCTGGTCCGCAACAATCGAAGGAAGCGATACCTGCATGTTTTCCTCTTCCTGGGTTTCTGAAAGAGACACCAGAACAGGAGCTGGGGTATCGGGGAAAGTCGTCATAGACAGCACATACCTTGCTCCCGGGATATCCCTGTCATCATAAGTGATGGAATCCTGATATGAGAGCTTAAGGCGTCCCTGCGGGATAGGAAGCGAGAAATTCCTCCGCTGCTCAGGCGATGGCATCTGCTCTCCTGCCGGAGAAGTTCCGAGAGAAAGAAGGAAGCGTCCATCCTTATCACGGACAAGGACTCCGGAAATTCTCTCTGTTGTGCGGGAAATCATGACGTTCATGACATTATCAGCATCATCGATATTGCCAATCGCGTTTTTCAGAGATGTTATAAATTCCTCAAAAACCAGATTCTTCCAGCTATTGGCAAGATGCCAGTTCCCGACAAACAGTACCATGCACTGCACGCATATAGCTGCAAATGCAATCAGTACTATTGACAGAAAAAGCCGGAAAAACTGATGACGCATCTTATGCCTTCTTCCCCGAGAAGCGATAGCCATAGCCACGCACTGTATCAATCCAGGAACCTGGCTTGAGCTTTGCCCTGATATTCTTTATATGCGTATCTACAACCCTTTCATAACTTTCGAAACTATAATCAAAGCATTCCTCAAGAATCTGTGAACGCGTAATAAGATTAGGAGCATTCGAAGCCAGATAGAAGACAATCCTCCATTCTGCTGCGGTAAGCGAAATAGGAGTTCCGTTTATAGAAAGGATATGCTCGTTATCATCAATCATAAGAACATTATCCTCATCCTTATAACTGAAGACATTGTCAGTTGAATCATCGCTTTCATCGATTCTTCTGAAAAGAGCCTGAATACGGAGAACAAGCTCCTTCGGGCTGAAAGGCTTGGAAATATAATCATCGGCACCAAGTTCAAAACCAAGGATCCTGTCTGATTCCTCGGTCCTGGCAGTAAGGAAGATTACCGGAAGTCTCGGGAAACGCTGCTTAATTTCCTTTACGAACGCAAAGCCATCTCCATCAGGGAGCATGACATCCTGAATCAGGAGATCAGGTACACGGTCTTCAAAAGCGGCCCTCACTTCTTCGATGTTCTTCTGCCCTACAGCCTCATAACCGGAGATAGCAAGGTACTGAACAACACCATTCCTTATTACATCATGATCTTCTACGACATATACCAGTTTCATGTCTCTGAGTTTCGCGTAATGCAATGCTGTTGGCAATAAATCAGGCTCAAACTACACACGAAAAACAGAAAATAAAATACAGCTTCACGAATGGACCGAAGAACCTCGGAAACGATAGCCATAACCCCTGACAGTTTCAATCCACTCAACCCCGCCCGCACCAAGCTTCGCCCTGATATTCTTTATGTGGGTGTCTATTATCCTATCGTAGCTTTCAAGACTTTCAGGAAAGCACGACTGAAGAAGCTGCAGTCTGGAAACCAGGCTACCTGCATTGCCGATCAGGAATGAAAGTATCTTCCATTCAGAAGCGGTAAATCTTATTTCCCTGCCATCGATTGAAGCTGAATGGGCATCCCAGTTTATCGAGAAAGTCTGATTCCGAAGATACCACACTGATTCCGGAGAAACTCTCTTCTTGCGCCTCCGCAGAATGGAAACAGCGCGAAGCGTCACTTCCTTCATGGAATAAGGTTTGCCGACAAAATCATCACAGCCAAGTTCAAAACTCATTATCCTATCGCTTTCACTTACCCTGCGAGAGGCAATCATTATCGGAAGAGGATATCGTATATGTGTTTTCCTCAGGAACTGGAAACCATCGCCATCGGAGAAATCCAGCTCCATTATCAGCAGATCAGGCAGGAGTTTCTGCATAGCTTTTCCAAGGTCAGAAAGCAGTGAAAAACCTTCGACCGAAAAACCTTGAACTGAGAAATACTGCTGGAGCTTCAGCCTGGATTCTGAATCAGGATCAGCGATATAGATATATGCCATTAAAATAGCAAATACAGCCGAAAATCTCCTTAATCAACACAAAGGGTTGAAATTACACAGAAATGGGAGAATTATCAAGTTTCTATATCAATTCTTCACTGTTAAAACACTGCTGCAAAATGAAAAATCCATTATTTTCTATTTTTATAACATGCCAATAAACCCCAGATAAACAGAAGAATAAATCGGACAATCTTATTCCTCACATAGTACAAACAATGTATTATCATAAAAGTGAAACTGAGATGGCTTGGCGACGGAGCAGCAGCCGCTATTTATATTCTATCGATAATTCTGTCCCTCATGTCTGTTTCTTCCGGTGGAGATATCCTCACCGTAGAAACGGAAAGCGGGACATTTGCCTATTCGATGAATGAAAATGGAATATACTCCTTCGAAGGACCGCTGGGCATAACTGAAATAGAGATAAAAGACGGAAGAGCACGGGTAGTTTCCTCGCCTTGCAGAAACGGACTCTGCATGCAGTCAGGATGGTCAAGTACTTTATGCTGCCTGCCAAACAGGATAATAGCCACAACCAGACTGAATGGAGAAGGAGGAGTCGATGCTGTCTCAGGATAGGATAAGCCGTCTTGCGGCCCTTTCGCTCTTTCTAAGCGCAATAGAGCTGTTCATCCCGAGATTCCTCCCCTTCTTCAGATTGGGATTATCCAACATTCCACTGCTGATGGCTCTGGATCTGAACCCCTCTTCATTTATCGTTCTATGCCTGCTGAAAGGAATAGGAACAAGCTATACTGCAGGAAACCTCTTCTCAGTATTTGCCCTGATATCCCTTCTGCAGTCCGTTCTTTCAGGAATAGTGATGTATACATCTAATAAGGTAATGGGAAGGGCTTTATCGCGTTATGGGATTTCTCTTCTTGGTGCGCTTATCAGCTCAGTAACCCAGATATTCCTTGCAGCCCTTTATGCAGGAAGAGGAACTCTTGCATTTCTGCCAGTGATGCTCATGCTTTCCTTTCCAGCTGCAATCATCACAGCATACCTTTCCGGAAAGATTCCGGAACCGGAGATGCTCTTCCCTGAGTCCGGTACAGATACAGGGAAATCAAGGCTAAGCATCTTTCTGCTTATAGTTTCAGGCGCCGCAATGATGATGACAGAGTCTCTTCCCTTCCTTATTCCATCCGTAATCGCAGCTTTCATCTTCCAGCATGCAGCAGGAAGGAAAATAAAGCCAATGCCGCACCTTATGATGCTCTTCTTTATGCTGCTGTCAGCTCTACTTGTACCCCATGGGAAAGTACTTGCGACAGTTTTTTCCTATCCCGTCACAGAAGGATCCCTGATTGATGGGCTCTCAAGAGGACTGAGATTGTCCGGAGGAATTGCTATTTCCCAGGCTTTTTCCAGGATAATCAGACCGGGAAATGGCATTATAGGAAAATCTATTTCTATGTTCACAATGCTTTTATCATCATTCCGGAACACGACAGGAAACTTATGGGACAGATTTCTGGAAGTCCTGCATTGCAAAGAAATCCAGAATACCGAAGAAAGCCATGTTAATGTTCCGGTTTTCACATCAATCTGCGTTTCAATCATTATAACTGCATTTGCAATTGCTGATTGCGTCTTTTTCTGAAAGCATATATCTTTTTTCTTGGTTGAAGATTGACACTCTTCTGTGATTTAACTATAAATCTTTATCGATAAGAAAGGAGCAATATATGGCAGAAGTCAATGAACTCTTCCCTGGACAGCTCGAACTCCAGGAAATGATCGAGAGAACAAAGCGTGCTCAGCTCATCTATGCTAACTACCCGCAGGAAAAGGTCGACGAGATTTTCCGTGCAGCAGCTATTGCAGCAAACAATGCACGTATCCAGCTTGCTATCGATGCTGTCGAAGAGACAGGAATGGGTATCATCGAAGACAAGGTAATCAAAAACCACTTTGCCGCTGAATATATCTTCCATAAGTATAAGGATGAGAAGACATGCGGAATCATTGAAAGCGATAAGGCTTTCGGTATTGAGAAGATCGCAGAGCCAAAGGGTGTCATCTGCGGAATCATTCCTACTACAAACCCTACATCAACAGCTATCTTCAAATCACTCATTGCACTGAAGACAAGAAACGCTATCATCTTCTCGCCACATCCGAGAGCAAAGAAATGCACCTGTGATGCAGCCCGTCTTGTACGCGATGCCGCAGTTGCTGCTGGAGCTCCTGAGGATATCATCGGATTCATCGAAGAACCAACGATGGAAAAGACTGATTATCTTATGAAGCATCCTCTTATCAATCTCATTCTCGCAACCGGTGGTCCGGGAATGGTAAAATCAGCTTATTCATCAGGAAAGCCTGCTATCGGCGTAGGTGCAGGCAACACACCTGCTCTCCTTGATAAGAACTGCGACATAAAGATGGCAGTAGCTTCCATCCTTATGTCAAAGACTTTCGACAATGGCGTTGTCTGCGCTTCTGAGCAGTGCGTTATTGTCCACAAGGATATCTACTCTGAGGTCAAGAAGGAATTCAAGGAACAGGGAGCACACTTCCTTTCAAAAGAAGAGCTTTCCCTTCTCGAGCCAATCATCCTCGATCCGAAGAGAGGTTCTGTAAATCCTAAGATCGTAGGTCAGCCGGCTTGCAAGATTGCAGAGATTGCAGGCTTCAAGGTACCTGAAGCAACAAAGGTCCTTATCGGAGAAGTCAAGAGAGTTGCGGCAGATGAACCATTCGCACACGAAAAGCTTTCACCTGTTCTTGGCATGTACTCATGCAGCAATTTCGGAGAAGGTGCGGCAATGGCTGCAGATCTCATCGCACTTGGCGGTTTTGGCCATACATCCGTTCTCTACTGCGACGATAAAGAGCAGGATAAGATCGATGCTTATGGAAAGGCAGTCAAGACAAGCCGTGTCCTTATCAATATGCCAGCATCACAGGGTGCTATCGGTGATATCTACAACTTCCGCCTTGAACCATCCCTCACACTAGGCTGCGGAAGCTGGGGAAACAACTCAATTTCCGAGAACGTCGGCCCGAAGCATCTTCTGAACGTCAAGACAGTTGCAGAAAGGAGGGAAAACATGCTCTGGTTCAAGCTTCCGCCTAAGGTATATTTCAAATATGGCTGTCTTCCTGTTGCTCTTCAGGAACTTGAGAACAAGAAGAGAGCGTTCATCGTAACTGACAGCTTCCTCTTCTCCTCCGGCATGATTGACCGCATCACAGAATCTCTCAACCAGATCGGCGTTGAAACTGAAGTGTTCCATCAGGTAAAACCGGATCCGACTCTCGGAACAATCAATACAGCTATGGAGCTTATCAATGCTTATAAGCCAGATGTGTTCATTGCAGTCGGCGGTGGTTCTCCAATGGATGCTGCAAAGATAATGTGGCTTCTCTATGAGCATCCGGAAGTAAGCTTCCAGGGTCTTGCACTGAGGTTCATGGATATCAGAAAGAGAATCTATGCATTCCCGAACATGGGAAAGAAAGCAGAGCTTGTCTGTATTCCGACAACATCAGGAACAGGATCTGAAGTAACACCATTTGCCATCATCACAGATGAGAATACAGGAATGAAGTGGGCTATTGCCGATTACGCAATCACTCCAACGATGGCTATCATCGACAGCGAGCTTGCAATCGGACAGCCAAAGGGACTCACAGCTTCCTGCGGTATCGATGTTCTTACCCATGCGCTTGAATCACTTGTTTCCTCTATGTGTACGGATTTCACAGCTCCGCTTTCACTTGAGGCTGCAAGAATCATCTTCAAGTATCTTCCACGTGCTTATGCAGACGGAACAGACAAGAAAGCAAGGGAAAAGGTACACGATGCAGCTACAATGGCTGGTATGGCATTCGCAAATGCATTCCTCGGTGTATGCCACTCCATGGCTCATAAGCTTGGAGCAGCATTCCACGTACCACATGGAATGGCTAATGCGCTTCTGCTTACAAACGTCATCCGCTTCAACGCAAATGACACACCTACAAAGCAGGCTGCCTTCCCGCAGTATGAGTATCCATCCGCTATCTCCCGCTATGCTCGTGCAGCTGATTACATCTCAATGGCTCTTAACGATACAAAGAACACTGAATATATCGTTACAACGCCGAAGATGAGCATGGAAGAGAAGGTACAGGTTCTTATCGACGGTATCGAGAAGCTCAAGAAAGAGCTTGGAATCCCTGCTTCCATCAAGGAATGGGGTGTCGATGAGGCAGAATTCCTCGCACAGGTTGACGAACTCTCTGTAAAGGCTTTCGATGACCAGTGCACAGGTTCCAACCCACGCTACCCTCTGATCAGCCAGATCAAGCAGCTCTATCTCGATTCCTACTATGGAAGAGAGTGGAAGGAAACAAACTGACACACACGCCCGGCACTAGCCGGGCTTTCTTAATTAAAAAGCTTCATGATAGGATTCAGCTATGGATTCAAAAGCTAAGCGATACCTTACCCTCTTTCTATCTACTCTGGAAATCAGTGCTTTCACCTTCGGAGGAGGCTATGTAATCATCCCATTGATGAGGAAGAAATTCGTCGGGAAGCTGAAATGGATCGATGATTCTGAAATGCTTGACATGACTGCAATCGCCCAGTCATCCCCAGGTCCTATAGCCGTCAATGCTGCAATCCTCATCGGATACAGAACAGGGGGAATCCCTGGGGCTCTTCTAAGCATACTTGGAGCGGTTCTCCCACCTCTGGTAATCATTTCGGTGATCTCTGTTTTCTATAAGGCATTCAGAGACAATAGATATGTATCGCTTGTAATGTCAGGAATGAGCGCAGGAGTTGCGGCTGTTGTACTCGACGTCGTCATTTCGATGTCTGCGGATATAGTCAGATCAAGAAGAATACTTCCTGTAATAATGCTAATCACGGTCTTTATCCTAGCCTACTTCCTTGAGGTGAATATTATTTTCCTGATAATAGCAGCGGGAGCAGTCGGCTATATTGATGGAGCTGTCAGAAAATCATGATATATCTTCAGCTGCTTTGGAGCTTTATTCAGATCGGGCTTTTCAGCATCGGCGGGGGCTATGCCGCAATGCCTCTTATCCAGCATCAGGTAATTGATATACACAGCTGGCTGACGATGCAGGAGTTCACAGACATAATAACAATCTCACAGATGACACCTGGGCCAATAGCAATAAACAGTGCAACATTTGTCGGGATACAAGTAGCGGGAATTCCTGGTGCTCTTATCGCTACTTTCGGCTCTGTCCTTCCATCCTCGATAATTGTCATGACACTTGCCTTCATCTACTACAGATTCAAAGGACTTGAAGTCATACAGAGCATACTGAAAGGACTGAGACCTGCAGTTGTCGCAATGATCGCATCTGCTGCTCTCTCCCTTACTGCAATGGCACTCTGCGGAAAAAGCACATTCACCGCAGATATAGATACAGTAAACGCAGCAATACTTATAGCCGCCCTGATAATCCTGAGAAAATGGAAGCTAAGCCCGATGCTTGTCATGGCTCTCTCAGGTGGTATAGGTCTTCTTGCAGGATTGATACTCTAATTCCTGAAAAGCTCCAGATTTGAGACAGCGGGCTTAAGTTCTCCTCTTTCTATCCTGTGAACTATCTCTATGGCCTTTTCAGTTACAGGCACGGGAATACCAGCAG
Source organism: uncultured Spirochaetaceae bacterium (assembly GCA_944389105.1). Classification (GTDB taxonomy): domain Bacteria; phylum Spirochaetota; class Spirochaetia; order Sphaerochaetales; family Sphaerochaetaceae; genus Ornithospirochaeta. The sequence goes on from CALXLD010000040.1 coordinate 17,478, forward strand.
ATTCCGCTTCTCTTAGAAGAGCACCGTCTATCGCATCGATCTCAGTCGTCTTCCCTTTTTCGATATCCTGCAGCATCGATGACCGGAGCTTCCGATGCCGTCTCATTGCAATTGGGATTATCGCATAGCAGAAGAACTTCTTTGCAGGGGATTTATAATCAGCAAGAATCTCAATATTCTTACCCTGCATCGGGGCAAAGCTTATCCCCTTTTCATGAGTAGTATCCACACATTCTTTCATTATGAGCTGCACGATATGCCTTGCCCTGAATGAAGAAGAAACACCCCCAAAGGTCAAGCCGGTTATGGCAGAGACTGCAGAAAAAGAGGCATTGATAAGCAGTTTTGACCATCTTGCCCCCTGAAAATCATCAGATATATCGACCTGTCCCATCAAAGAGAATATTGATTTCAGCAGATAAAGACTTTCATCAGAACCTGATGGGAATCTTCCTATCGTGAATGTAAAAGTCTCCTCTCCGCTTGTAAGCTCTGCAATACCGGGAGCTATATATGAAGCACCCCATCCTATTATGCAGCCGTAAGTCCTTTCCTCTCCTATGATACCGGCAATCCCGGCTTCCGGAAGACCATTCTGGCATGTACAGATTATTCCATCTGGCTTCAGCTTTCCTGAAAGAAACTCTACAGTCTCTTTCTGCCCGATGCTCTTCGTCATCAGGATGATGACATCATAATCGCAAGCCATCTCAGATGGAAGAAAAGCAGAAACGGGGATGCAGAAATCCGCCTTCCCCGTAATATGAGCACCATTCTTTTTCAAAGCCGCAATATGAGCACTGTTCCTTGAAATAAGATCAGCGCTGAGCCCGCCTTTTTCCAGGTAAGCGCCAAGCACCGTTCCAAGACTGCCTGCCCCGTATATTGCTACTTTCATCAGTTCTCCAGCGGAACTTCCTGATAGCCGATCATATCGGAAATCGAAGCTCCAGGAGCAACCATTGGATAGACTTTGTCATCCGAAGGTATGATAGCCTCAATCACAACTGCTTCATTGAGATCTATGGCTTTCCTGAGAATCTCCTCCGGATCATCATCCGGCATGATTCTCATTCCCTTGACACCATAAGCTTCTGCAAGCTTTACCCAGTCAAGCGGAGTATCAAGCGTCGTCTCCGAATAGTGGCCATCATAGAAAAGGGTCTGCCATTGCCTTACCATTCCAAGTGCATGGTTATTCATTATGAGAATCATGACAGGGAGCTTATAGCGGGCAATTGTAGCAAGTTCATTTGCATTCATCCTGAAAGAACCATCGCCTGCTATATTTATAACCCTCTTATCAGGATGGGATACCTGTGTGCCTATTGCAGCACCTGTTCCATATCCCATCGTCCCGAGTCCTCCTGAAGTAAGGAAATGATGCGGCTGACGAGAATGCAGGAACTGAGCTGCCCACATCTGATGCTGGCCAACTTCAGTTGTCACATAGCCGTCTGCAGGAAAAAGCTTATCCAGAGCTTCGAGGATCTCCTTCGGACGCGCAGCATCCGACGAAACCTTCACAGGAAAGCGCTTTCTACCTCTTTCAACAGTCTCCATCCATTCGCGGTGATCAAGCTTCTCCCCGATTCTATCCATGATTGCCCTGAGAGCAACCTTGACATCCGCAACAACGTGTACGGATGAGATGATATTCTTATTGAACTCTGCAGGATCGACATCAATCTGCAGGATCCTTGCCTGCTTGGCAAATGTGGATCCATTTGAGATAACACGGTCCGAGAATCTTGCACCGATTACAATAAGAAGGTCACAGCGGTTTATCGAAAGATTCGAAAGCCTTGTACCATGCATTCCTATCATTCCGGTGAAACGCGGAGAAGAAGAATCAATAGCACCAAGCCCCATCAGGGAAGAACCAACTGGGGCATCTATCAAATCTACGAATTCCCGGAGTTCTTCAGCTGCTTCTGCCCTTATAACACCGCCGCCGATATAGCACATTGGCCGCTTTGCTGCTCTGATTAGAGCCACTGCTTCATCAATATCCTTATCCCTGAGGCGGACAGATACTCTTTCAGGTTCTGTAATTTTCCTGGCCGTATACTCATACTCCCCAACCTGTATATCCTTAGGGATATCAATAAGGACAGGTCCTGGACGGCCTTCCTTCGCAATCCTGAAGGCTTCCCTTATTGTATCTGCAAGCTCAGCTATATCCTTGACTATATAGTTATGCTTTGTGATCGTAAGGGTTATTCCCCTGATATCGACTTCCTGAAAGCTATCCCTTCCAAGAAGCGGCAATGGAACATTCCCTGTAATTGCAACCATCGGGACAGAATCCATATAAGCTGTAGCAAGTCCTGTTACAAGGTTTGTTGCTCCAGGTCCTGAAGTTGCGATGCAGACACCTACCTTGCCTGTGGAACGTGAGTATCCGTCAGCGGCATGGCTTGCTCCCTGCTCATGGGCAGTAAGAATATGGCGGATTCTGGATCTGTTCTTGTAAATTGCATCATAGAGAGGAATAACCTGTCCTCCCGGATAGCCAAAGACAGTATCCACCCCTTCTTCAATAAGACACTCGATTATAATCTCAGCACCTGTCATCTTCACTTTATCAATCCTCCAGAACAATAGCACCCTGACGGGCAGAGGTTACGTGCTTGGAATACCTGTAAAGGTAACCGCTCTTAATAGGAACCTCGTGCGGGACAAGATTTTTCCTTCTCTCTTCGAGGGTTTTCTCATCAACCATGAGATCAAGTCTTCCTGCCGGAATATCTATGGAAATCTCATCACCTTCTTCCACAAGAGCTATAGGTCCGCCAGAAGCTGCCTCTGGAGATACATGGCCGATTGAAGCACCTCTTGTTGCTCCAGAGAATCTTCCATCCGTTATGAGGGCAACTGTCTTATCAAGTCCCATACCGGCAATTGCTGAAGTAGGACTGAGCATCTCCCTCATTCCAGGGCCGCCTTTCGGGCCCTCATAGCGGATTATTATCACATCGCCGGATTTGATTTTCTTTCCGAAAATCGCAGCAATGGCTTCTTCTTCGCTATTGAAGACTCTTGCAGGTCCCTTATGCGTGAACATCTCCGGAGCTACTGCGCTTCTTTTTACCACAGCACCTTCAGGAGCAAGAGTTCCCCTCAGCACCGCTATACCGCCAGTTGCAGAATATGGGTTATCAATCGGCCTGATAACCTCAGGGTCGGTATTCCTGGCTTTATTCACGGATTCCCCGATTGCTGTCCCCATTACTGATAGCAGAGAAAGATCAAGAAGGTTCTTCTTTGAAAGCTCCTTCATTACAGCCATCACGCCACCTGCCTGATAAAGGTCCTCCATATGATGCGGGCCTGCAGGTGCAAGATGACAGAGATTAGGAACAGATGCGGAAATATCATTGGCCTGGAAGATATCAATATCAATGCCCGCCTCATGCGCGATTGCAGGAAGGTGAAGCATAGTATTTGTAGAGCATCCTAGCGCCATATCGACTTTAAGGGCATTCATGAATGCCTTTTCTGTCATTATCTGCCGTGCGCTTATTCCCTTTCTGAGAAGTTCCATCACCTGATAGCCTGCTTCTTTTGCCAGCCTGAGCCTCTCTGAGTAGACAGCAGGAACAGTTCCATTTCCAGGAAGCCCCATGCCAATTGCTTCAGTGAGGCAGTTCATCGAGTTTGCTGTATACATTCCGGAGCAGGAACCGCAGGAAGGACATGCACTGTTTTCCCACTCTAAGAATTCAGCATCATCCATGGTTCCGGCAGCATGTTTTCCAACAGCTTCAAACATTGAAGAGAGAGACATACCCCGCTTATCACCTCCTTTTACATGACCGGCGAGCATCGGACCACCCGATACGAAAATCGAAGGAAGATCAAGCCTTGCCGCAGCCATCAGCATTCCGGGAACAATCTTGTCGCAGTTTGGAATGAATACAAGGGCATCAAAAGGATGTGCAGTTGCCATGACTTCAATCGAATCAGCAATAAGCTCACGAGAAGCAAGGGAGTACTTCATGCCCTTATGCCCCATCGCGATACCATCACAGACCCCGATAACAGGAAAAGCCACTGGATTTCCTCCATTTTCCCTGACACCGGCTTTTACGGCATCTGCAATAAGCTGGAGCTGCATATGTCCAGGGATTATCTCATTATGAGCGCAGACAATACCGATTGTCGGCATGGCAATTTCCCTGTCAGTCCAGCCAAGGGCTTTCATCAACGATCTATGAGGAGCCTTATCATCCCCTTTCTTCATTGAATCAGATCTCATTTTATCCTCCTGATTATCTCGCTGCCGCACTCTTCTGTGCCTACATATTCCGCATTGCTCGATGCTATATCCTTTGTCCTTACTCCATCGGAAAGTGCGGAAGCAACAGCATCTTCAATTGCCTTGGCTTCCTTTTCAAGAGAGAATGAATAGCGAAGCATCATAGCTGCGGAGAGGATTGTAGCAATCGGATTGGCAATGTTCTGACCAGCGATATCTGGAGCAGAGCCATGGATAGGTTCATACATTCCGAAGCTATCATCCCTCAACGATGCAGAAGCAAGCATTCCGATAGAGCCTGTAATCATCGAAGCTTCATCGGAGAGAATATCACCGAACATGTTCTCAGTAAGGAGAACATCAAAATGCCTAGGGTCCCGTACAAGCTGCATCGAAGCATTGTCAACATACATGAAATCGAGAGCGACATCACTGTATTCCCCGGCTATTTCAGAAACTGTCTCCCTCCACAGCCGTGATGTTTCGAGCACATTTGCCTTATCCACGACAGTTACATGATTATGCCGTATCCTGGCAGCCTCAAATGCTTTCCTTGCAATCCTCTTTATCTCATCAGCAGAGTATCTCATAACATCATAGGCACTTTTTCCATCCTCGCTTCTGCCTTTCTCTCCAAAATATATACCACCTGTCAGTTCCCTTACGACAAGAAGATCGACTCCTCCGGAGATCACTTCAGGCTTCAGAGGAGAAGCAGATGAAAGCTCTGGATAGATTACAGCAGGCCGGAGATTGCAGAAGAGCCCAAGCCCGCTTCTCAGGCCGAGAAGAGCCTTCTCAGGACGAAGATTCCCAGGGACATGATCCCACTTAGGGCCTCCGACAGCTCCAAGAAGGACTGCATCGGATGCTTTTGCGCTCTCAAGAGCATCTTCTGTGAGAGGAACCTTGTATTTATCTATAGAGATTCCGCCAGCATCTATTTCCTTATATGAAATGGAATGGCCATAGACAGAAGCGACTTTATCAAGAGTCCTGACTGCCTCCCTTACGATATCCGGTCCGATGCCATCTCCTGGCACCAGTGCAATTCTCATATCCATCAGTAGTTCTCCTTGATATACGGGATAAGACCGCCTGCCTCAATAAGGCTCTGCATGAATGGAGGAAATGGCTCAGCCTTGTATTCCTTCCCCGTTGTCTCATCCTTTATAACACCTGTCGAGAAATCAACGGAAACCTTATCTCCTGCTTTTATCTCCTGAGAAGCTTCTTCGCACTCAAGTATCGGGAGCCCGATATTAATTGAATTCCTGAAGAAAATACGTGCGAATGTCGTAGCTATTACGCAGCTTATGCCGGATTCCTTGATAGCTATAGGGGCATGCTCACGGGAAGAGCCGCATCCGAAATTCCTGCCAGCAACGATGATATCTCCGCTCTGGACACTTTTTACAAACGAGCTGTCTATATCCTCCATGCAATGCGAAGCAAGCTCTTTCTTATCCGAGGTATTCAGATAACGAGCCGGAATGATAACATCTGTATCAACATTATCTCCATAGCGGAATACCTTACCTTCAGCTTTCATAACCAACCTCCTCTGGATCAGCAATATATCCCATGACAGCACTTGCAGCAGCTGTCTCAGGAGAAGCAAGGTAGACCTCGCTCTTTACATGCCCCATGCGTCCGACAAAATTGCGGTTCGTCGTAGATACGCATCTCTCACCTTCGGAGAGAATGCCCATATAACCTCCAAGACAAGGACCGCAGGTTGGAGTCGAGACAACACATCCAGCTTCCACGAAAATATCAAAAAGCCCTTCATGCATTGCTTCAAGCCAGATTTTCTGAGTTGCCGGGATAACAATGCATCTGACTCCATCTGCAATTCTGCGGCCTTTCAGGATTCTTGCAGCAGCCTCGAGATCAGAGAGGCGGCCATTTGTACAGCTTCCGATCACGACCTGATCAATCTTTATATCATGGCCCTCTTTTGCATCATGGGTATTCTCCGGCAGATGAGGATATGACACCGTAGGCTTGATAGAGGAAAGATCTATATCAATCGTCCTCTCATATTCTGCATCCTCATCGGAATAGAATATCTTCGGTTCTTTTGCCCCATGCTCCTTCAGATACTCAAGAGTCTTTTCATCAACAGGGAAGATTCCGTTCTTTGCTCCAGCTTCAATTGCCATATTCGCTATCGTGAACCTATCATCCATTGAAAGAGAATGTACACCTTCCCCTGTGAATTCCATCGTTCTGTAAAGCGCTCCATCAACTCCGATCATTCCGATTATCGAAAGGATCAGGTCCTTTCCTGAAACATGTTCCCGGAGCTTTCCCGAAAGACGGAACCGGATCGAAGCCGGAACTTTGAACCAGGCTTTTCCGATTGCCATTCCTGCTGCCATATCAGTTGAGCCAACACCCGTAGAAAATGCGCCGAGAGCTCCATATGTACATGTATGGCTATCTGCCCCGATTACAGTATCCCCTGCTGTAACCAGTCCCTTTTCAGGAAGAAGCGCATGTTCTATGCCGACTCTGCCGACTTCAAAGTAGTTCGTTATTGATTCACTTTTCGCAAATGCCCTTACGCATGCGCACTGCTCTGCAGCCTTAATATCCTTATTAGGGGTAAAATGATCCGGAACGAGAGCAATCTTATCTTTGTCAAAGACATGGTTCTTCCCGAATTTAGGAAACTCCTTTATCGCTACAGGGCTTGTAATATCATTGCCGAGCACCATATCAAGATCCGCCATGATAAGCTGCCCAGGATGAACTTCCTGCAGTCCTGCCGCATGTGCGAGTATCTTCTCAGTAATTGTCATTCCCATCACTCGACCTCCTTGTCGGTGTGGCCAACGAGCATATCGTTGTCAAAAGTAAGCGCAGAGATCTTGTTTCCTCCGGAAATTGAGGAACTTCCTCCCTCGAGCATTCTGTTTACAGCATTCAGGCAGGCAAGAATAGATGCCTCGATTACGTCAGTGGAGACTCCACGGCCTCTGTAAACGCCAGTTCCATCGGAAATCTTTACAAGGGCCTCACCAAGCGCATCCCGATGTTCTGTAACAGCCTGAAGCTGATAATCATCGAGGGAAAATGGATGGCGGATAATCTTCTCGACTGCTCTAAGGGAGGCATATACCGGACCTGTTCCCGAAGCAACACCTTCGATTACCTTGTCACCGTTCTTCAGCGCGATACATGCAGTTGAGGTTATCTTGTTTCCGCTGTTCACAACATAGGAAGAGAGTGACCATGTCTGCTTTGCAACAGCCTCGGTAGACTCAACAAGAGCCACGATATCACGGTCGGAAACATTCTTCTTCCTGTCGCAGAGATTCTTGAATTCCTCGAAAAGCCTTGTTATCTCAGCCTCTGGAAGAACATATCCAAGCTCATCAAGCTTCTTCGAGAATGCATGCTTTCCTGAATGCTTTCCAAGAACATAATTGGTCTTAACAACTCCGACGCTTTCAGGGGTCATTATTTCATATGTCTTGGAATTAGCCATCATTCCATGCTGATGAATCCCTGATTCATGAGCAAAAGCATTGTCACCAACAATAGCTTTTGAAGGGAATATCCTTACACCTGTTATTGATGAAAGAAGACGAGCGGAACGGCAGAGCTCCTCAGTCCTGATACCTGTCTCTGTATCGTAGATATCTGGACGGGTCTTCATTGCCATCACAACTTCTTCAAGAGCTGTATTGCCAGCTCTCTCTCCAATACCGCAGAGAGTGCATTCAATCTGCCTTGCACCTGCCCTGACTCCTGCGAGGCTATTTGCTGTAGCCTGTCCAAGATCATCATGGCAATGCATTGAGATTATTGCCTTATCGATATTAGGAACACGGTTCATTACCGTGCTGACCATCTCGGTAATATCTCCGGGATAAGCATATCCGACTGTATCCGGGAGATTTATTGTAGTAGCACCTTCGTTGATTGCAGTCTCGACTACACGGCACATATAGTCAAGATCGGTGCGTGTTGCATCTTCAAGCGAGAATTCGATATCAGGGCAGAGATTACGTGCATACCTGACCTGTTTCTGGATTCTGTCCAGAGCCTCTTCTCTGGACATCCTCAGCTTGTACTGAAGATGGAGATCCGATGTCGCAAGGAAGACATGGATACGTGGTCTGTTTGCTTTTTTCACTGCATTCCATGCGGCATCGATATCTTTTTCAAGAGCACGGGCAAGCGAAGCTACAGTGACGTTATCGACACTTTTTGCTATTGCCTCAACGCTCTCGAAGTCGCCCGGGGATGAAATGGCAAAGCCGGCTTCTATTATATCCACGCCTAGCGTCTCAAGCTGCCTTGCTACCCTGATTTTCTCCTCCAGGTTCATGCTATAACCAGGAGCCTGTTCTCCATCGCGGAGCGTGGTATCAAATATGTAAATCCTCTCTGCCATACTTCCCCTCCGTCTCTGTTATTTCTTCAGCCAGCTCATAAGAGACCTGAGCTTTGCACCGGTCTTCTCAAGAAGAGATTCTCTTTCCATTCTCTTCACAGCATTGAAATATGGACGGCCGACCTGGTTCTCAAGGAGCCAGTTGCGGGCGAATGTTCCATCCTGGATATCTGAAAGGATGCCCTTCATAGCCTTCTTAGTCTCATCTGTTACAACCTTCGGTCCTGAGACATAGTCACCATACTCAGCTGTGTCGGAGCAGGAATAGCGCATGAATGAAAGACCACCCTGATTGATGAGATCGACAATAAGCTTCATCTCATGGCAGCACTCAAAATATGCCATCTCTGGCTGGTAGCCAGCTTCAACAAGCGTATCGAAACCTGCTTTGATGAGGTGGGATACGCCACCGCAGAGAACAGCCTGCTCCCCGAAGAGATCAGTCTCTGTCTCTTCCTTGAATGTAGTTACGAAAATACCAGCCTTTCCAGCTCCGATTGCTGCTGCATATGCAAGTGCAACCTGTTCACTATCGCCGGATGGGTCCTGATTGACAGCTATGAGTGATGGAACACCCTTGCCTTCCTGATACTGGCTGCGGACAGTGTGGCCCGGTCCCTTTGGCGCAATCATGATTACATTGACATCCTCTGGTGGAACAATCTGTCCGAAATGGATATTGAAACCATGAGCGAATGCAAGATACATGCCCTTTCTGAGATACGGCTCAATCGAAGTATGATAGAGCTTTGCCTGCTTTTCATCGTTTACGAGAATCATCACGATATCGCAGCATTTGACAGCATCTTCAGTTGTCATAACCTTCAGACCAGCTTCCTCTGCCTTTGCCCAGCTCTTTGAACCATTGTAGAGTCCTACTACGACGTCAACTCCGCTCTCATGGAGATTCAGCGCATGGGCATGTCCCTGGCTGCCATAACCGATGACCGCAACCTTCTTCCCCTTAAGAAGTGAGAGGTCTGCATCCTTCTCGTAATACATCTTGCTCATATAACACCTTCCTTATCTTTCCCCTTCGTCTCCGAAGGTTGTTTCCGAAATTGGTCTTGCTCCGCGCTCAAGCGCAGTTATTCCAGTCCTGACAAGCTCTACAATCCCATAGGGCCTTGTAAGTTCCAGGAAAGATTCCAGCTTATCAAGGGAGCCTGTCAGCTGCATTGTCACTGTTGTCGGAGTAACATCGAGGATCTTTGCCTTGAAGATTTCCCCTATCTCAACGATTGCGCCACGGTTGGAGCCATCAGCCTTGATCTTGACAAGCACAAGCTCTCTCTGAAGAGATCCATGCCGGGTCATCTCATATACCTTGATAACATCTATCAGCTTCTCAACCTGACGGATAATCTGCTCAACTATCTGCCTGTCTCCGGTGACAACGATTGTTATGCGGCTTCTGGATGGATCTTCCGTTTCACCGACTGAGAGAGAGTCGATGTTATAGCCACGCCTGGAGAAAAGAGCTACTACCCTCATCAGCACACCTGGCCTGTTATAAACAAGAATAGCTAATGTATAGCTGTCTTTGTTGTCGTATACCATCTCAGAACCTCCAATAATAAAAAATGCCCGCGATTCTCAACACCACGGGCCTACATCAAAAAATGCTCAAACCGTGGTTTAGCATGTAATGATGAGTACAGATAGAAGGAGAGATGATGAAATCAATGTAATCTTATTCATTATTCTCCTCCTTTTGATATGATTTACCTTCTTATACGGCAACAGAGAGGACAATGTCAACAAAACATGATTAAAAATTGCAAGATTATCCGTTTCTATGAATATTCTTTACTGCTTTTTTACAATCGCCCAGATTATGATTCCTCCAAGGAGACAGACTACGATAGCTTCCATTATAAGAACCTTGAGAAAAACTCCTCGGCCCTCTCCTCTTTGTCATCTCCGCTATACTTAAGCGTACTGATTCCAAGAGAAGCAGCAGCCTCTATATTTTCAGGAAGATCATCGATAAAGCAGGTATCTTTATAATCATAACCTTCGCTCTGGCAGATAATCCTCCAGAAGGCTTTTTCTGGTTTTGACATATGCATGATATGAGAGGCATACAATGCATCAAAATGATCCAGAGGCTTTTCGCTGAAGGTTTTCACATGGTCCCAGTGCGGACGGAATGTATTTGAGCCTATAACACACCTGTGGCCTCTGGCTCTGAGCATATCGATCCTGGAAAGCATGGCTGTATTCACAGCAGGATGGAAGAATTTAACGAAAAGATCTTCTGTTATCCTGCACTGGTATTTATCTTCGAGGTGATGATAATAATCCTCAGCTGACATATATCCATCCATCAGGGCTCTGTCATAATAGGCATAATCCGTGCGAATATCATGATAATCAGTACCAACATACTCCGATAGCTGTTTCAGCGTGCGGACTCCGAGGAGTATTACCTCCCCCATATCAAAAATGAAAAGACTCATGAATTTATTATAGCACAGGAAGAATAACTGATCTTATGCAGAAAACTGCATGAAAATACGGTATTTCTGTATTTAAATTCAGCTTTATTAAATGTATACTCCATACACACGGAGGACGTATGAAAAAATTATCAACCATAATTCTCGCATCTCTCCTTTCCCTCACAGCACTTTTCGCTTCGGGTGCTTCAGAGTCAGGAGAAGACACATCGCTGCAGGATGTTCTTGATAAAGGAACATTCATTCTTGGTCTTGACGACTCCTTCCCCCCAATGGGATTCAGATCCGAAACAGGAGAGATTGTCGGTTTTGATATCGACACAGCAAAAGAAGTCGCCTCACGCCTTGGCGTAGAGCTTATAACACAGCCGATTGACTGGAACTCTAAGGAGCAGGAGCTTGCGACAGGGAATATCGACTGTATATGGAATGGCTTCACAGTAACGCCAGAGAGGGAGAAAGTGATGATTTTCTCCGAACCATATCTGAGAAACGCCCAGGTTGTGGTTGTTCGTGATGATAGCCCATACCAGAGTCTTTCAGACCTTGCCGGCACAGCTATAGGAGTCCAGGCAGGTTCTTCTGCACAGGAGGCAATTGACGATACTCCGGGCTTCAAGGATTCACTCGATGAAGTAATAGAATTCAAGGACAATCTCACAGCATTGATGGATCTTGAAATCGGAGGTCTTGAAGGCGTTGTAATGGATCTTGTAGTCGCAAACTACAGCATACAGACGTCGGGCAAGGATTTCAGAGTCCTTGACGAAACTCTCACCGAGGAAGAGTATGCTATCGGATTCAGGCTTAACGATGTGGCACTCCGCGATGCAGTAAACAGCGAGCTTGAGGCTATGGCTGCAGATGGAACGCTTGCGGAGATTTCCGAGGCATGGTTCGGCTCTGACATCACAGTAGTAGGAAAATAAAGGGTTTATATGCAGGGTTTGATAATGCAGATGCTCGAGGGAACCGTAACCTCCCTCCAGATCTTCTTTCTCACCCTGATCTTCTCGCTGCCGCTTGGCTTTGTGGTAGCGAAAGGCAGGATGACGAGGATTGCTCCAATAAGATGGATAGTCGACTTATATATTCAGATAATGCGGGGAACACCTCTCATCCTGCAGCTCATTTTCGTATATTTTGCCCCGTTCTATATCTTCGGGACATCATATGACAGATTTACAGCCTGCATCGTTGCGTTCGTCATCAACTACAGCGCATATTTTTCCGAAATCTATCGTTCCGGACTCCAGTCCATCGATAAAGGGCAGTATGAAGCCTCTAAGGTCCTCGGATTCTCAAAGGCTTATACTTTCTTCCACATAATACTTCCACAGGTCATAAAGAGAATTCTTCCAGCCCTTGGAAATGAAGTCATAACACTTGTCAAGGACACGGCACTTGCCCAGACGATAGGGGTTGCAGAGCTTTTCAGAGTTGCACAGACAGCCTCTTCAAGGGAATTCTCTACAGTACCTATTTTCATCGCGGGCATATTCTATTTCATTATGAACTACATAGTCTCTCGCCTATTTGCAGTGGGTGAGAAAAAGCTGGATTATTACAGGTGAAGCTATGGAGATGATCAGGCTCAAAGGACTGAAAAAGGCTTTTGGCGGCATTGAGATACTCAAGGATATCTCATTTACGCTGGAGAAAGGAAATGTCCTATCGATAATAGGACCATCAGGATCAGGCAAATCAACAACACTCAGGATAATCACGCAGCTTGAAAGGGCCGATGACGGAAATCTTGAGATAGCCGGGCACACGCTCTTTTCATCGGTGAATGGAAAAGCTGTCTATGCAAAGCCGGAAGAAGAGAGGAAGATCGGGCTCAAGACCGGTCTTGTATTCCAGTCCTTCAATCTCTTCCCGCACTTCTCCGTACTGAGGAATATAACTGAAGCCCAGAGGGCTGTCCTTCATAGAACAAAAGCCGAAGCAGAGGAAAAAGCAATCACGCTGCTTAAGAAGATGGGTATTGAAGACAAGGCAAAGCAGTATCCTTATCAGCTATCAGGAGGGCAGCAGCAAAGGGTTTCGATAGCAAGGGCCCTGGCACTGGATCCTGAGGTTCTTTTCTTCGATGAACCCACTTCCGCATTAGACCCGGAGCTCACAAGAGAAATCCTCAAAGTAATAAGAGAGCTGGCGGAAGAGAGAATGACAATGGCTGTCGTTACGCATGAAATGCATTTTGCCAGAGCGATATCCGACTGGGCAATATTCATGGACAAAGGCGTAATAGTCGAAGAAGGTGAACCCGATATGCTCTTCGGAGATCCAAAAGAGGAGAGAACAAAGAAGTTCATAGCCTCCTTCGAGGACTAGAGCACCTCACCAGCTCTCGGATAATACCACTTTCCATTCATAAGGGAAGGCTTTCCAGATATCATAATCGCTTCGAAGCCTTTGTTGTAATCACCATCGGCTTCAAGCTTATCAGGATCAAAAAGCACCAGATCAGCTTTATACCCTTCTCTGACGTATCCCCTATCCTTCAGTCCGAGCTTATCTGCATTCTCTCCTGTCATTTTCCTTATTGCCTCTGAAAGCGTCATCAGATGCTCCCCGACGACATACCTTGAAAGATATTCCACTGTCGAATGATAGGACCTTGGATGGGGCATCGGAGATGAGTAGAGCGCGTCTGTCCCGAAAGAGACAAGCGGATGCTTCATTATCATGCGAAGAGATTCATCGGACTGCGTAACATCCGTCATCACAGCAAGCCCGGTCTCCTCCGAAAGGAGGTCGAAAAGAGCATCCAGCGCATCCTTTCCCTTATCCTTTCCTATCTCTGACAAAGTCCTGCCATTGCATTCCTTATGGCTTTCAAGATAAAGAACACGGATATCATCAGGGCCAACCATTTCATAGACGCTGTCCCAGCCGGAAGGATGGATGATCTCATCCTTGAGTTCTTCCCTCTCACTTTCAAGAGACAGTGCAAGCCGCTGCTCAAACCTGGAAAGACCAAGTATATGAGGAGGAAGAAGCGAGAAAAGGCTTGTTGAGCCATATGCATATGGGTACTGATCCGCCTTCACATCCACAGACCGTTTTCTTGCTTCTTCTATCATCCCAAGCATCTGCGGCACTTTTGCCTGATTGTCCTTTCCTATTGCCTTCAGATGGGAAATCTCAAGCCTTACCCCGCTTTTCTCAGCAAGCGAGAGCACCTCGCCAAGCGAGGCTATGACATCATTTCCCTCACACCTGTGGTGAACCGCAAAGAGCTTATCATGCCTCCTCACAACCCCGAGGAGAGCCAGGAGTTCCTTTTCGGAAGCAAAAAGGCAGGGTGAATAGTATAGTCCTGATGAAAAGCCCCAGAGCCCAGCATCCAGGAGCTCGTCAAGAAGCGAACACATCCTGCTTATCTCATCATCACTGGCTTCCCTTCCTGCCTCAGGACCAAGGACTGCGTACCGCAGAGCAGTATGTGAGACAAGGAATGCCTCATTTATACCTATTCCATCGGAAAGGAGAAGCGAACGGTAATCCCCATAGCTTTTCCAGGACCAGGAGTCATAAACACCAAGAACATCTTCCACCGCAGTATGAAGAGCCTCTCCGGAATCCGGGAAAACCCCTATACCGCAGTTGCCTGATACATCAGTAAGAATCCCCTGATGAACCTTGGCTTTCATATCCCTGTCCCTCAGCACCTGAAGATCAGTATGGGTATGCATATCAATAAAGCCCGGAGTAAGGACAAAAGAAGAGGCGTCTACGACATTCTTCGCCCTTGTTATACCTTCCTTGCCAATGAAGGCAATCCTGTCACCGAAGATTGCAACATTTGCTCTATACGGCTCTTCACCACTTCCGTCAACGACCAGCGCATTCCGGAACATATGATCATACATTCTGCATCACCTTATAGGAATCATGTATCTTACGTTCGATGAAATGAGTAAAGTCACCATAGTTTCCTCTTTTGACAGCAAGAGAAAAGGCGGCTTTAGCTTCATCTCCTGAATCCTTGTCTAGAAGAGGAGGAAGTATTCCATTTCTCATAAGCTCTCCGGAAAGCATCATGTAGGCATACAGCGATGAGTATTCCTCATACGGCTGTATACGGAGCATCGCAGCATAAAGGAGGACCGCAGCTGTAATTCCCTGATAATTCTTCCAGGAATTCTCATACTGCATGAATGCAGTCTCCATCTCCTCCCCTATTGCGGCATTCTCACCGGGCCGGGATGGATAGACAGCATATCCTCTGCGGTAATTTCCTGAGTAGATATCATCGATACCCTGCAGAAGCCTGCAATACATTTCCCGGGAATCTTTCTCGCACCATCTCTCCTTGTTGCGTGCAAGAGCAAAAAGGATTGAGCGTGCATTGATTATTATCAGATGGGTTTCAAGAGGTACATATGGAACAACGCGGCCAGAAAGAATTGCCCTGACATCCTTATCATCAACAGCTACCCCATCAGATTCAAGAAGAGTCTCAAGGCTCTCACGGATAATCGTTCGGAAGCCTTTGCTTTCAAGAAGCTCATCATTCACAGGGACCTTCTCCATCAGCCTGTTGAGTGCATCTACGTCCACTGTTCCCGGTCTGATATCAAGTGTCTTGAATTTTCTCAGGACCCTTCCATCCCTCGGTTTTGGAGTATCTGCCGGAATCGTCCAGGACCAGCCAAGCTTTATAGCACCATCGATTCTTCCCTCAGAACAGAGAAGCCTTATCCTTCTATCAGTAATGCCCCATTTTGCAGAAGCTTCTTTTACGTCAATATATTTCATATACAAGGATATTACACCGATTTCGGGCTGCTATCAATAATTAACTTTTAAATATCGTGTATTTGGACAATACCATTTGCCTAAAGTATAGCATTTATGCATAATCTTTTGGGAGAACAAAATGGATAAATATGATGCCATAATAGTCGGAACCGGTCCGGCGGGAATGGGAGCAGCTTTCTCGATCCTTGAAAACAGACCTGGTACTTCTATCCTCATGATTGACAAAGCACCTGTATCAACAGGCGGTATGCGCAATGACTGCAAAATGAATTTCACATACCCTATCGGCTTTCCATACGAATACTGGCCGGAGAGTACAGCCAATCATTATCTCGAAAAAGTAAAAGCATTTCTCAAACCAGATATACTTCCGAAATCAAATATCGAGACGTATAAGACAAGAGCAGAGAAACTTGGCTGCTCGCTGCTTGAAATCCAGCAGACGCATCTTGGAACAGATGGAGGTCTTCGTCTTATCCAGCAGCTGATGAAACAGCTTACTGATCTCGGTGTTGATATCTCCCTGAAAGAAGAAATGCTGAGTATCAACAATGAACAGAAATTCATTACCACTGATTTAAGGGAGATTGGATACAAGACAATACTTATTGCTCCTGGCAGACACGGTTTCCATTTTCTGCAGAACGTAATGCACCAGCTTGGCGTGAATTACATGGACAATATCCTCGATGTCGGAATCAGGGTTGAGACAAGAATCGAGCGCTATCCGATCGTCAAGGATTACTATGATCCGAAATTCTACTTCCCAGAAAAAGTCAGGACATTCTGCACGAACAGCGGAAACGCACATGTCGTAAAGGAAAAGTACATCACGGAGCGCGGAGATGTATGGTACTCTGTCAATGGTCATGCATACGCTCCAGATGCGGCAAAGAACAATGGTCTTGTGAATTTCGCAATACTTAAGACAGTGCGTTTTACCGAACCTCTTGCTTCCGGGCAGGAGTTTGCAGAACATCTGGGTGTTATGGCAGCACTCATGGGCGGAGGACGCCCATTGATGCAGAGAGTCGGAGATTTCAGGATGGGCAAGAGATCCAAAGCTGCAACATTCAATGGCGATCTCTATGACTTTGAACCATCACTGCGCGACTGCTGTCCTTCAGATATATCGCTTGCAATGCCATCAAAGATTCTCAGATATATCTGGTCCGGCATGAAAAAGCTTGATACAATCATTCCTGGAATTCTGCATCCTTCTACAATCATGTACTATCCAGAAATAAAGCTCTATGCAAACAAGCCTGAATATAAGGATGAGCATTTCCTGGTTGCGCCTGGAGTGTATTTCGCAGGAGATGGTGCAGGAACAAGCCGTGGTATTACTGGTGCATGGGCTTCAGGAATCAGGGCTTCAGAAGGAATGATGGAGACTTTAAATTAACTCCTGATAAGTGTAGAATAAAGTATCCCCAGGTGGTGGAATGGTAGACACAAGGGACTTAAAATCCTTTGGCAGCAATGCCGTACGAGTTCGAGTCTCGTCCTGGGGACAAATTTATGCTTACTATTTCCTTATGTAAAAAGAAATTACCCCGAACAGCCCTGCAAAGAATGTTACTAAAAACGTTACCAAAAAAACTTGATTTCTCGATTTTAAGGAGAGAAAATCAACTTATGGGAAGACACAGAAGTTCTGACAGACCTTACAAATTCAGAGCATGCAGCGGCAGACCGATAAGCGTGGAATTTGATTTCATGCCAGGAAAACGAATATCAACAGGCTGTTATGATATGCCTGGTGCAACACTCTTTGCAGAGGATTATCTCAGGCACGAGGGGATTGCGTTGCATTTTGAGAAGAAAATACCGACGCTGAATGAATTTGCAAAGGACTTTTTTATGAAAGAGGGTCCGAATACCATCAGAGATGTTGACAGGCTTTATAAAAGGAACAGAGCTCCTAAATACTATGAGAAGAAGCAGTCTATTCTAGATAATCATATTCTTCCTAAATTCGGGAACATCATGATTACTGCAATCACCGCAAAAAGCATAGAAGCATGGATCCCGACAATTCATTGCATTAATGGAAACGAAGCTGCAGATAATACAAAGAACAAGATTCTGGATACCTTCAGGATCGTTTTGGATGCCGCAAAGAAGGACGGTTATATAACAGAGAATCCAGCACGTGATGTCCAAAAGATCACAGCTGAAAGTATTGAACGAGAAGCTGTACCACCAGAACAGACAGCAATACTGTTCCCGGAAGATCCTGAAGAAAGAATAAAGATATGGCATGGGATAATGTGGGCTGTATATTTCTCAATAGCCTATGACACAGGCTGGCGGCATGGGGAGATAGCAGCACTCAGGGTATCTGATGTATGGGTCACGCAAAAAGGATACTATGTTACGGCCAATCGTACATTCAACCATGAAGCGAACCAGATCCTGGAAAGAGTCAAGACCTCGGGCAAGGGGCTGGAAAAACGCTCAGGGCTCCTATATGACGATACGGCAGAACTTCTTCTGAAATATATCGATGAGAGGAAGTTATCAGGAGATGACCTTCTTTTTTCTGGCCCGAATAGTGGGAAGCCTCTGGTCTCAGAGACTACAAACAAGCATTTCAAGATGGTTATGAGAGAGCACGGATTCTTTCATGAGGGCATTGTCCAGTATTGCCTCAGGCATTCATATGAAACAGACAGACGCGGTGATATGCCCGACAGCATCCTCGCCGTCTCAATGGGACACACTAAGCTGAGGAACGATTATGACCACAGAGGTGAGAAGGAAATGATAAGGCTCCTGGACAGAAACCGCGACAGCTTCTTTGAGAACAGGAAGAGACGTGGTCAGGAGCCTGGAGTAATCCCTCTGGATGAAGCCCTGAAGGAAGGAAAGGCATAGTTCATATTCTGGCCTCCTGACACTGAAGCACCTTTCATCAAGACTTTGGGCGGAGGTCAGAGAATGACAGCAATAGAAGCAAAGAATCCATTATGGAAACGCAACGACTGCGGCGGGTGGTTTTATACGCTATACCACCCGGTAACTGGGAGAAGAATCAGAAAATCAACAGGAACCGATGATTACGATGAGGCAAGAAGAATCTACCAGAGAGCATTTTCGGATATGATAGCAGGGACTGAACCCCTCACACTCATATCGCTGATAAGACTATATCAGAACACTGAGACGAATCCGAGATACAGAGCCGCTCTTACCGAAGGAACAAGCTACGGCAAGGCATATGCAGAGGGTGTTGCAGGCAGGGCAAAGCATCTTGAAGCTCTTCTAGGGATACACACGCCGAAAATCATAAGGAAGGATATAAGGGATGTTACCAAAGGAGATATCCGTCTTATAAGACAGGCAATAATCGATGCGCGGGGCCAGACAAGGAGCTCCCAGCAGATGTTCTCAGAGCTTAAGACGATGCTCAGGCAGGCAAGCGAGGATGGTATCATAGACTTCTCGCCTGCACAGACCCTGAAGAATATAACATACAAAGAAAAGGAACGCATGTCGTTCACACCTGATATCATCCGCAATGTTCTTCTGATGAAGGATAGCTACCCCGACAAAGAGGAATGGTGGTTCTTTGCAGTCATAGCCACAACGGGCATGAGGATGAGCGAGGCTCTTGCACTCTCAGATGGACAGATATACAAAGGGACACTCACGATAAACAGAGCAATAAAAACGAACAATCCAGATGATATAGGGCTGCCGAAGTGCAATCTTATAAGGATAATCCCGTTATCAGAGCTGACGCTTTCTGTGCTTTCGGAAATGGAAACAGATGAGAGCGGACGGTATTTCCATCACAGCAGAGCATGGGGCACAAGGACATTCCGGAGGATAAGGGAAGCTGCCTGCTCCGCTTTTCCATCTTCCTCGGATGAATATAAGGCAATGACAAGCCACACGCTCCGGCATAGCCTGAATACGAATCTCCTAGTGTCAGGCATCTCTCCCCTGCTTGCCGCTGAATATCTTTCGTGGAATCACCAGATGATCCTCGATATGCAGGAACGGTATACGCACATCTATGCTGAATCCCTGCGTCCTGTAGCCGATAAAATAGATGAGCTATATCGTATTCCGGCAACAGCTGCAGCAATACAGTGTCAGGTATAAGCCGTCGTGTTAACTCATAAATAAATCTAACCAAAGAAGCATATGAAAATCATAATTGAAATCTAACTTTCAGCAGATGCTTATGATCCAATATTATGCAGTGCAGAAGAGAACGATCTCCTCTGTACTGTC
>CALXLD010000041.1 GCA_944389105.1 uncultured Spirochaetaceae bacterium
GATTCTGGTTCTGCCTTTGGGGGTTCGAGTCCCTCCATCCCAGGAGTAAAATGGTCCCTTCGTCTAACGGTTAGGACGGGAGATTCTCAGTCTCTAAATAGCGGTTCGATTCCGCTAGGGACTATAGAGTGCGGCTTCACAGAGGCCGCATTTCTTTTTCACTCAGAGCGCTGCAGTTTCTATAGTATCTGCGATATAAAACAGATAGCTTCTCCACCGGTATTGTCTCAGGAATTGATTCGTCCTTCATTATTCTTTCTATCGGATACCTGCCATTTACCTTCCATCTTTCCAGGAGTCCTATTGAGATTGCTCCTTCCGGACAGAAAAATGAACATCTGACGCATAGAGCGCAGTTCGTTCCGAAATGAGGTCTTCCGTCGATAATCCTGATATTGTCCATCGGACAGTTTCTTTCGCAGAGAGAGCATGATGTACATCTTCCATCTGCTTTCATTGTCCTGCCCTGAAACCTTGCATAGAACCACTCAATTCTCAATAGGAAGGAGATAAGGTGCCTTATCGGCATTGGCCTGATTTTCTCTCTTTCTCCTCTTGCTATCATTTCTGCATGAAACGGAACCAGCTTATTCATATATGTAACCATATGTTTGACCATTCTCTCGTCATGTCTGAAGATCATGTTATATGGCATCACGAAGTGCATTTCAGAAAGAATGCAGAATTTTCTGCGAAGGATTCTCCGGAGAAGAAGCGAGGATGAATCATTGAAGAAGAGACCTTCTCCGCCTGTGTGGAATATGAAGAGATTCTTCCTTTCCCCGCAGTGGAGGAACTTCGCGAAATCTATGACGATTTCAGGAGCGTTGAAAGCATGTACTGGATAGCCTATGCCGACAATATCGTATCTGTCAGGCATCGGGAGCTGCCTGTAATCCGATGCAATATCGAAAATATCTGCATTGCCATCAAAGCTTTCCCTATACTTTTCTGCAACAAGTCTGGTGTTTCCCGTACCTGAGAAAACATAGATTACGCATCGGCTGTCCATGCACCGATTCTCTGGACTTTTCCGGACTTTGTCCATACCATGCTAATTGTTGACACTAAAAAGAGCAATTGCTAACATAGCACCGGTCTTTAAGCTTTACTGAAAATAAATACATGAGGTAAAAAAAGTAATGATTACAGCATCGAATATCTCGCTGTCATACGGAACCCAAGTCCTTTTCAAGGAAGTAAACATCAAATTCACACCAGGCAACTGCTACGGAATCATCGGTGCAAATGGAGCTGGAAAGTCTACATTCCTCAAGATTCTCTCAGGTGAGATCGAGCCTGATACAGGAGAGGTTATCATCACACCGGGCGAGAGAATGACAGTGCTCAGGCAGGATCACTTTGCTTTCAATGAATATCGCGTAATCGATACTGTCATAATGGGATATCAGAAACTGTACGATGTGATGAAAGAGCGCGATGCAATCTACGAGAAAGCAGATTTTACCGAGGAAGATGGAATAAGGGCAGCAGAGCTTGAAAGCGAGTTTGCGGAACTAGGAGGATGGGAGGCAGAAGCAAATGCAGGCCAGATGCTCGATGGCCTTGGAATTCCTCAGAATCTTCATGAGAAGCTTATGTCTGAAATAGAGGATAATCTCAAGGTCCGCGTACTTCTTGCACAGGCGCTTTTCGGAAATCCTGATATTCTTCTTCTCGATGAGCCTACGAACCACCTTGATCTTGAATCAATCCACTGGCTAGAGGATTATCTTGAAACCTTTAACAATACCGTTATCGTTGTTTCGCATGATCGCCATTTCCTTAATACGGTATGTACCCACATCTGTGATATCGATTATGGCAAGATACAGCTATATGTCGGCAACTATGATTTCTGGTACATGTCATCCCAGCTTGCTGCAAAGCAGATGAAGGATGAAAAGAAGAGGAGAGAAGATAAGATTGCAGAACTCAAGGAGTTCATCCAGCGCTTCTCCTCGAATGTTGCAAAGGCAAAGCAGGCAACAAGCCGCAAGAAGCTTATCGATAAACTGACTATTGATGATATCAAACCATCTTCCAGAAGGTTCCCGTACGTTGCTTTCAAGCCTAACAGGGAAATCGGGAAGAATGTTCTTGAGATCAAGAATCTGTCAAAGACCATAGAGGGAGAGAAGGTTATAGATAACCTCACTCTTACGATCAATCCAGGCGATAAGGTTGCCTTTGTCGGACCGAATCACTATGAGAAGACTGTTCTTTTCCAGATACTCGCAGGTGAGATCGAACCCGATGAGGGAACATTCACATGGGGTGTAACGACATCTCTCTCATACTTCCCGAAGGACAATACGAATATGTTCAAGGAAGATGAATCCATTGCGGATTATCTTCAGCAGTTCTCAAAGGAAGATGATGACACATATGTACGCTCATTCCTCGGCAGGATGCTTTTCACAGGAGATGAAGCTCTCAAGCCATGCAATGTTCTTTCTGGAGGCGAGAGGGTCCGTGTCGTGCTTGCCCGCATGATGCTTGAAGGTGCCAACTGCATGATCTTCGATGAACCGACATCGCATCTTGATCTCGAGGCTATCCAGGCCCTGAACAACGGAATCATCGATTTCAAGGGAGTCGTGCTTTTCAATTCCCATGACCATCAGTTCGTTGACTCGATTGCAAACCGCATCATCGAGTTCACTCCTAAAGGAGTCATTGACCGCATGATGAAGTTTGATGATTACATCAATGACGAGAATATAAAGAATCTCAGGGCAGATGCTTATGAGGATGTGAAAGGAGTCGTGCTTCTCTGATGCTGGTTGCCTGTGATATCGGAAACACGAATATCGTTCTTGCTCTCTTCGACGGAGGGAAGTTCGTAGATTCGTGGAGAGTCTATACGGATACGAAGAAGACGAGCGATGAGTACTTTGTTGTATTCAACGCTCTCTTCAGAGAGGGTGGAATAAAAGCTGATATGGTTGATAGCGCCATTATCTCATCAGTTGTCCCGAACATGACAAGATCCGTAGAGAAGAATATCCAGCGTCTTTTCAATATACATCCTCTGATAGTGACACATGATGTAAAGACAGGGCTTGTGCGTTCTTCAATCCCAGGTGAACTTGGTACCGATATCCTTGCAAACCTTGTCTATGCCCACAATGTCCAGCCTGATAGAGCTGTAATGGTTGTTGATTTCGGTACAGCGCTTACGCTTTCTGCGGTGAATAGAAAAGGAGAAGTCCTTGGCTGTTCAATTGCACCAGGTCTTGTAACTGCTGTCAATGCGCTCTTTGGCAGTACCGCACAGCTTCCGCAGGTTGAACTCAAACTTCCTGATACTCCTATGGGCAGGGATTCCCAGCAGTCCATAAGGGGAGGCATCATGCTTGGCTATGCAGGTCTTGTCGATTCCATCATCAGAAGAACTGAGGAGGAAATAGGGGAGAAGCTTTTTGTAATTGCAACAGGTGGTCTTTCGCAGACAATCTCCCCGCTCATTCCTCGTCTTGATTCCATTGATGGACTCCATACGCTGAAAGGTCTTGCCCTGATAGCGGAACTTAACAGATAGATCAATCCTCTTTAAAGATGGTATAGCAAAGTGGAACAGAAAAATTATCTGACCTGTGAAAGGCGGGATATATATGCGCTCCTGATGCTCAGTGCAGGGATGATGGGCGCATATACATTCAATCTCAGGGGCGGTGTGTTCTGCAACGCCCAGACAGCAAATGTTGTAATGATGTCAATTGCATTCGGGAAAGGAAGCATCGAAGAAGGGCTGTATTACCTGATACCTATTTCGGCTTACTGTCTCGGTGCGCTTATCTCAGAGGCCCTTCCATCTCCTGTGAAGAAGCTTGGTCTCCTAAGATGGGATACCTGCCTCATTGCTTTTGAGGCCATTGTCCTCTTTATTGCGGGACTGATACCTCTGAGTGCACCAGCCCGTATTGTCCAGGTTATGATCAATTTCATTGCTTCCATGCAGTACAATACTTTCCGCCAGATGGAAGGAATCCCGATGGCAACAACATTCTGTACGAATCATGTCAGGCAGGTGGGTGTCGCACTTGCAAAGATAATAAGGAAGCATGATATGAAGGCCGCTAAACGGGGGCTTGTTCATTTTCTTATGCTTCTCTCTTTCTTCCTAGGTGGTGCTATACTGACATTCTTCTGCAGCAGGCTTCAGGAGAGGGCTATCTGGATTGCTTTGATTCCTACGATGATAGTACTTGTCAAGCTCATTCATGCGGATTTATTCACGGAGCACGATAAACTCTCAGAAAAGCCCTCTGGTCACTGATAATCTTCCTTTATAAATCCATCTTCCATGATGATGTATTCATTGCCATCAGCATCGGATGCTGTGATTTCCATCGTGTCAGATCCAATCGGAACCGAAAGAGTGAGAAGTGAATCATTTGCGTTCCTTCTTGCCTCCTCGGTCCTGAGGCTTTCCGGTTTCGGACCGCCAAGCGTCAGCGAGGTGCTTCGCATCCTGTCCCATTCCGGAAGTGCAAAGTAATCGATAAGGGAAGCATGGGAACTCTCTTCTGCAAGCGTGAGCTCAGAAACGACTCCTGCATTGCTGTCCTGCTCAAGGAACATCTGTATAAGAGGCTGTGAAACATCATCTGCTGAGTAATCGGTAATCCGGCCTTTCTCGACACGTGCGGAGAATGAGTGGATTATATGACCGAAAAGCATGAATGGACGAGTTGCGGTGAAATATCCGTCAGCGGATGTTTTTTCCAGAGCCCGGAATATATCGGAAGCATAGATTGTCGGGATGAATTTCCTGCCGTTTCTGAGCGTCATTATCGTTGTTGCGAAAGCAGAGCCTCCAAGGAACGAGAATTCAAGATCAGTTCCCTCCTCATCAGCGATTCTGCCTTTCACAAGATTCATTTCATTCAGCCTGTCCTTTTCATACAGAAGGAGATCTGTATCTTCGCCGCCGTTCAGGTAATCATCTTCTCCAAGTCCCAGCAGATCTGAAAGAAGAGAGGAGGCAAGCGATAACCCGCCTTCCTCATCAAGTACATGGCCCCATTCATCGGAGGGGACAGGCGCGCTTGCAAATGGAAGCACGGGATCAGGATTATCCAATGGATCTGCAAGGTGCCTGAATTTCTGGATTTCAGGAGCGGAGAGAAGCTTTCCCTTTTCTATCTCCATATAGCTTCTGTAGACAGGAAGGTAGAGGAGGGCAGTCGGCTTCTTTTCAATTGCGTAATCCGAAGCTGCTTCTTCTGTTTCTATGACTTTACCGTTTTCGATATTCTGTATATAGCTTCCGTTGCCTGTTATCTCCCTGGCTTTTTCAGCAATGAGATGGGCAAAGCTGCTGTTCTCCTCTTCTGTGTTTATTGAGAGAACATCTCCTTTCTGGAGACGGAGCGCATTGCGGAGTATTATATCCGCATATCTTTCCATAAGCATGTTCATGGTTCATGATTATACAGATTAGAAGGATAAAAGTTTAGCTGTCATTAAGCTAATCCATCTTTGCCCCGCAGCTGCTGCAGTACCTGCTCCCTGGGTTGGAATCGCAGCCGCATTCCCTGCATTCTTTTCTGAATTGATGTCCGCACTCCGGGCAGTACCTGTCACTGTTCCTTATATTTGCTGAGCAGCTGGGACACTTCTTACGTATTATGGACCTTATGATCAGGAATACCGCGAAGGTGAATATGTGGCCCCAGACTGCCAGAAACAGCCATAATCCGGCATGCATTTGTGCTTCCACCGCTGCCTGATAGATCCACATGCTCATATTGATGTATATAAGAAGAGCGACGACGGCTCCTGAGGTTATCAGAATCGTGGAAATTACCATAGCAGCCGTTCCATGCTCTATCTGGAGCGGAGCATATCCATACCATCCTGACTCATAGTTCCATACTTCATCAAAGGCAAGAGCAGAAAACACTGCAGAGATAGCTGCGATACAGATAGCTATGATGCAGTATCCTCAGGCTTTTCGATAAATCCATTGACATGATCTTTTTCTTCATTGTGCTCATATGATTTCTCCTTATGCACAATGTTTCTCTGAATTATAAATTTTAATGCTATGTCTATTTAAACAGAAAATAAAAAACTCCTTTATTTCAAAGGAGTTAAGAAGAGCGACCGACGGGAATCGAACCCGCATCTTCAGCTTGGAAGGCTGAGGTAATAGCCATTATACCACAGTCGCATTGACGCTAACGGACAAGAGATTACACAAAAGAAAAACTGATGTCAATAAGCTGATAATAAATTTATTTTTGTGCATATCTTTTCAATTTTTTAATTGACAGCTGATGCTATGAATATTAAAGTACACATAAAGTGTATACAATTAATGTATTCAGAAGGTAGTTGCAATGGAATCAGGAAGAAAGGTTGCTTTGATTACAATAGGGGACAGCAGAAGAGAGTTCTATCAGACGAGAATTTCCATCGTAGAAGAGGAAACAAGGAAAGTCCTTGCATCTCTTGAGCGGGATTTTGATGTTTTCACATCTGATATCATCTATGATGAAAAGACAGCGATAGACGTTTCCTCAGAGATAAGGAGAAGAGGAATAAAGGCTGTCATCATATTCTACCCGATATGGGGAACTCCAAGTCTTTCCCTTAGGATTGCCCAGGCAACGGATGCCCCTGTAGCGATTCTTGGAAACAGAAGAACAGATAGCTCAAGTCTTGTTGTAATGCTTACTGCAGCTGGAATGCTTGATCAGATGGGAATTGAATGCAGGAGAATTGCCGGAGATCTTTCGGATGATTCCGTATACAAGGAAATCTCTGATTACATTATCGCAGCATCGCTTATAGAAGAAGTTAAGAACAGCTGTTTCTGCATGCTTGGCGGAAGAAGCATCGGTATCGGTACAACCGTAGCTGATCCTTCCCAGTGGGCAAATGTCTTCGGAGTCAGCTTCGATCACAGGGACCAGTATGAGATATTCTACAGGGCAGAAGCCGTTGAAGAAGAAAGGGTTAATAAACATCTTGAATGGTGGAAAGACCGTGTGAAAATCGAATTCGGAGGACTTTTCACGCCAGCCTCCCTTGAAAAGCAGATGAGAAGCTATCTTGCTGTAAAGGACATAGTCCAGGACGGAGGTTATGACTTCCTTGGCCTGAAGTGCCAGCAGGAAATGAGCGACCATTATGCTCTCCAGTGCCTGGCTGTCGCTCTTCTCAACAACAATGAAGATGCAGACGGACCTAAGAAACCTGTACCGGTCTCCTGCGAGTGCGATGCTGATGGAGCCCTTACAATGAGGATCCTTTCCCTTGCAAGCGGCGGGCAGCCATCATGCCTTGTCGATATAAAGTATTTCTCGGATGAGACGAAATCCTTCATCCTTGCAAACTGCGGAAGCCTTGCTCCGTATTTTGGAAATCCTGATGACAGCAGGGATTCATACTCACATATTACGATGATGCAGCACTCCTTTGGCCTGGCTGGAGGTGGAGCTACCCAGTTCATTGCTGCTCCGGGACATGTGACAGTTGCCCGTCTTTTCAGAAGCAATGGAGAATATGTTCTCGGCTGCTTTGAGGGAGAAACGGAGATGAAGCCCATAGAGGAGCTAAGGAAGACAAGCTGGTGCTATCCTCATGCCTTTATAAAAGCAGATGTGGACTATGATCTTTTCTTCAGAACCATGAATTCGAATCATCTGCACCTCGTTTATGGAAGCTATTCAGGTGTTCTCAGGCTTTATGCGGAGAGCAGAGGAATCAAGTTCATATCTTACAACAGAAAACTCAACTAAAAGGAGTATATAGTATGAGTATTGTAATCGGAATCATCCTGATCGTATCCATTATACTGCTCGCTATCTATTGTATCAAAGGATACAATCTGATGGTTGGTATGGCTATAATGGCTACACTCTTCACCGTCCTTGCATTGATCGGAAATATCTTCACTCCGAATGCTTCAATGGCAGGGCAGAGCATCCAAGATGTATTGACATATGTATACCAGACAGGTCCAGCTAACTGGAGCTCCTCGATCCTCGTATACATTTTCTTCGGTGCATTCTTCGGAAGAGTCCTTATTGAGACTGGCATTGCCTCGACTCTTATCAGGAAGACAGTAGAGCTCGGTGGAGACAGACCGGGTCTTACAATGACGCTTCTGAGCATCATTACTGCTGTTATCTTCACATCCATGACTGGAGCTGGTCCTGTTATCTCAATAGGAATCATCGTTCTTCCGATTCTTCTTTCTCTTGGTATCTCCGTACCTGTAGCGCTGTTCTCGTTCATGGGCTCAATCATGGCAGGTATGCATGGTAATATACTTCTTTTCAATCAGTTCATTGCCATGTTTGTCTCTCTCAGGCCAGAAGCTGCAGAGTATACATACCAGATGAACTTCCCATTCGGCATAACCTGTTTCTTCATCGCTCTTGTCATTGTCAACATTGTAGCCAACGTTGCTCTCAGAAAGTCTAAGAAGGTGAGAACATGGGCTGCTGTTTCCAGCGATGCCGGACAGACAAACGCTCCTTGGTATTCCTGGATTGCCGTTATTCTCCCGGTAGTAGGCGTAATGGCATTCAATATTCCTATCATCCTCGGATTCCTTATTGCTTCTCTCTATGCGCTTATCACATGCGGAAAGATCAAGGGAGGATTCGTCAACGTTACAAGAATGCTTCAGAAGCAGTTCACAGATGGTGCAATTGATACAGCTCCGCTTATCGGCTTCCTCCTGATTCTTGCTATGTTCAACAATTCGGCAGTTTATGTCGCTCCATATTTCCAGGCACTCTTTGGAAACCTCATCCCGGATAACCCGTTTGTCCTCTGTCTTGTATTTGGTCTTATCTCACTCCTTGGATATTTCCGTGGACCAATGAGCCTTGTAGGCTGCGGTGCGGCAATCCTCGCTATATTCCTCTCTGCGGAGACTGTGCTTCCTGTAGCATTCCTCTATCCGCTCTTCTCATGTGTAACACTTACTGTCCAGCATCTTGATATGACTCAGAGCTGGGTTGCATGGGGTATAGGATATACAAAGGTAGATACAAAGCAGTTCATGAAGATTGCAATCCCAACAGGATATGTAATCTCGATAATCTGCTGTCTCCTTGTCTATTTCATGAGAGGATCCTTGGTAGCGTAAGTCTTAAGCGGCAGCCGGATTTTCCTCCGGCTGCATCCTGGAGGAATTGATCAATGGGTAAATCTGTCAGAATGGGAATAGATGTCGGCGGCACTCACACAAAAGCTGTAGCTATAGACAACGAAACCCACGAGATAATCGGAAAATCATCAGTAAAGACAACACATGACGACCCAAGGGGTGTTGCAGCCGGCGTTGTCCGTTCTTTTGAGAATTGTCTTAGGGAGAATAATATTTCTCCGTCAGATGTAGTATTTGTCGCACATTCGACTACACAGGCTACAAACGCCCTTGTCGAAGGTGATGTGGCAAATGTCGGTGTTGTCGGAATGTCAAAAGGCGGAATCGAGGGATTCCTTGCGAAGAAGCAGACGCGGCTTGATGATATAGATCTTGGGAATCAGAAGAAAATCCACATAATAAACAGATTCCTCAAGACAAAGAATCTTTCAAAAGACGAAGTAAAGAAAACAATAGACGAGATGATGAAGGATGGGGCAGAGGTCTTTGTTTCCTCTATGGCGTTCGGTGTCGATGATGATACCGCGGAAAAGCTTGTCTATGAAGCTGCAACGGAAAAAGGCATACCATCCACTATGGCTTCCGATATAACGAAGCTGTATGGCCTTACAAGAAGAACCAGAACTGCAGCTATAAACGCTTCGATCCTTCCGAAGATGCTTGATACTGCCAATTCAACAGAGGCATCGGTCAGAGAAGCCGGTGTTACTGTTCCTCTGATGATCATGCGCGGAGATGGCGGTGTAATGGAGATTTCCGAGATGAAGAAGCGTCCTGTCCTGACAATGCTCTCAGGTCCTGCTGCTTCTGTTATGGGATCTCTGATGTACCTTCGTGCTTCCAATGGTGTTTATTTCGAAGTCGGAGGAACAACAACCAATATCGGAGTAATCAAGAATGGACGTCCTGCAATTGATTATTCGATTGTCGGCGGACACTCAACATATATTTCTTCCCTTGATGTGCGTGTTCTTGGCTGTGCAGGCGGATCAATGGTCAGGGCAAATAAGAACGGCGTTGTCGATGTAGGCCCGAGATCTGCTCATATTGCTGGTCTTGATTATGCAGTATTCACACCGGCTGAGAAGATTTCAAAGCCTGTTGTGGAGTTCTTCTCTCCAAAGCCAGGCGATCCTTCGGATTATGTGCGCGTCAGACTTGAGGATGGTTCATATGTAACCATTACTAACACATGTGCGGCAAATGTCCTTGGACTTGTTAAGCCTGAATATTTCTCCTATGGAAATGCCGAAAGCGCAAAAAAAGCAATGAAGGCACTCGCAGATTACTGCGGGACGACACCTGAGGATATAGCAAAGCAGATTATGGAAAAGGCATACGCTAAAATCGAGCCTGTAATCCTTTCGCTTGCTGAGAAGTATAAACTGGAAAAGGACCAGATTTCTCTTGTCGGTGTCGGCGGTGGTGCGGCCTCCCTCATTGTTTATTTTGCAAACAAGATGGGTGTAAGGTATTCGATTCCAGAGAATGCTGAGGTAATCTCTTCCATCGGTGTTGCCCTTTCAATGGTCAGGGATGTTGTTGAGAGAATAATCCCATCTCCAAGTAAGGACGATATCAAGGCAATCAAGCTTGAAGCAATGAACAAGGCTATAGAATCCGGAGCAACTGCGGAATCAGTTGAAGTACATGTAGAGATAGATCCACAGACTTCAAAAGTTACGGCAATAGCAACGGGCTCTACCGAGGTGAAGACAACAGATCTTCTCAAGGAATGTTCCGAAGAAGAAGCCAGAAAGCTTGCTGCAGATGATATGAGAATTACCGAAGATAGATGTCTTCTCATTGAAAAGAGCAGGTATTTCTATGTTTTCAGCGATAAATCGCCTTCTGAAGGCTACGGGGCAGTAAGAATCGTTGACCATAAAGGCTTCATAAAGGTTCAGAGGGGTCTCGGAGCTGCACAGCATGTAAAGGTAAAGGATTACCAGGAGAGTATCAGGAAGTTCTGGGACGAGCTTGCTGTTTATCAGACAGAGCTCATTGTCAGACCGGATTTCTATCTCTGCGTAGGCGCAAAAGTCATGGATTTCTCATCCACTGATCTTGAACAGCTCATACTTCTTATTGATCTTGAGCTTTCAGCACTGGATCCGGAAGATGAGATCATTATCGTGGCTGCTAATGTAAAACAGCATTGAGGTCTATATGGATTTTGATGATGATATCCAGCTTGCAGATATTGTTAAGGAGCTCTCAGCTGTTGATGATGTATCGTGGGGTCTTTATGCCTTCTCCCGTGACAGATACAGGGAGAAGGTGAGCGAGGAAGACAAGCTTTCCCTCATAAAGGAAGCTATCGCGATAGGCCAGGAAGAAGCAAGGAGGATTTCTGCCGAGTTCGGTTCCTCCGATCCATCTGAAATAGCGAGAGTTCTGAAGCTGAGAATTGATTCATCAGCAATCCAGCAGCAGAAGGGAAGGATAGTCTTTGCGACATTCTCCTATCCTGATCTGATAACCCTGATGAGCGAACCGATATCCAGAGCGCTTTCCAGCGATGAAGTGAGAGAGCTTATTTCGGAGGAGGAGATAAGGAATCTTATGATAGGGCATGAGATATACCATGTCCTTGAGGAAAGACGCCCAGCTCTCCACACTTCGGACAGGAAGGTCGTATTGTGGAAATTCCTTGGAAAGGAGCATACAGGTACGCTTGGTGCTCCTTCGGAAATTGCAGCATCCTCCTTTACGAAAACCCTGAATAGTTCCAGCTTCTCTCCTCTGATTCTGGATATCATGCTTTATTGGGGATATAACCGGGAAGATTCATATAATCTCTACAAAGAAGTAATTAAATTTTATAAGAATGGAAATTGTGAAAAAAGATAGTTCTCTTTCTGCTGCCGCCTATGAAGAATTGAAGCGAAGAATCCTTTCCCTGGAGCTTATGCCCGGGGATATTGTCTCTGACTTCTCATTAAGCCAGGAAATCGGCATGAGCCGGACTCCTATCAGGGAGGCTCTCATCCAGCTTAAAAGCGATGGTCTTCTCATTGAGAAGAACCGCAGAGGTTATGAAGTCAGGAGGATAACACCTGAAGATGTCATAGACCTTTTCGATGCCAGAGATGGAATAGAGCGCACAGCTCTGGAAATTGCAGCAGAAAAGGGGATGACTGAAGCTGTGCTGGTAGAGCTTTCTGAGATGAATGACAAGATCCTGTCAGCTTCAATGGCAGGAGATTATGACAAGGTTTTTGACCGTGATTCGGATCTTCACAGCTACATAATAAAAATATCCGGAAATACGCGGCTTCAGGATTATTATGCCTCGATTCTTCTCCAGCTCAGGCGTATGCGTCTTCTCACTTATTTCAGAAAAGATCTTCCTAAGGCTGCATATCATGACCACCTTCAGATGATTGAGATGATCAGAAAAGACGATATAAACGGAGCTCTGGATATTCTCCATACCCATATAATCGGAACCCGTGATGATTATCTGACAATCATAAAGGAGAACATCAAATCAGACAGAGACTTTGCAGTCCTGAGATATCTGATGACACATAATCTTAATCTGGCTTCATCTGATAAATGACGGCATATTCTTTTGTCCTGCCATAAGATTGATTACTCTCTGTTCTTATGATATATTGCCTCAGAAAATAAATATAACGGAGGGCCCATATGGGAGAGCGAGGAGAAGTATTCTCAACAAAACTGGTGAAGGATGACAGGACTTATTTCTTCAATGTAAAGGAGAATATCTATGGAGATCTCTTCCTTAACATAGTTGAATCAAGGCCAACCGATACACAGGGCAGATATCTTAGACAATCTGTTATTGTTTATCAGGAAGATATGGGTGAATTCATCAAGGAATTCCAGAAATCAATAGATTTCATAAAGATCCATGGAACCAGAAAACCACGTCCTGATGGAATGGTCAGACGCCGCCATGCTGATACAAGCAGCATAAAGAAAAGCGAGGAAGATTCAGAATAGAGAAGGGGTCTCATCCTCTTGTCTGAATATGAATGTGGTTCTTTCGATAGGTGAAGGACCATATTTTTCTATTGCTCTTATATGCTCTTTCGTGGGATAGCCTTTATGTTTTCCATAGCCATACATAGGCCATTTCTCATCGCAGAGCTTCATGATCCTGTCTCTCTCAGTCTTTGCGATTATTGAAGCTGCCATTATTTCATGGATCTTCCCATCGCCTTTGACTATGGCCTGGCACTGCACAGGAACATCCGGTTTCTTATTGCCATCAACCAAAAGGATATCCACATGGGTTTTTGCCGCTACGTGTTCATAAGCAAGCTTCATCGCATACAGTGAAGCCTGCAGTATATTTATCCTGTCAATTATTTTATGACTCAGGGAAACTACTGCCCAGGCGATTGCTTTCTCCTTTATGATGGCAGCTGCTTCATCCCTCTCTTTTTCGCTCATTTTCTTCGAATCATTCAGTATCTCAAAAGGAAAACACTCCGGCAGAACGACAGCTGCAGCTGTTACAGGACCTGCAAGCGGACCTCTTCCTGCCTCATCGGCACCGCAGATTATCAGGTTATCTATGTTGAAATCAGTATCGAAAAGCCCTTTTTCCATATCAGCTCGGATGCTATAATCAATGGGATTCTGTTTCAAGGAGGATGAGCTTGTTCCTCAAGTCTCTCGATATATACGGTTTCAAGAGCTTTGCCGATAAAACTCACATTGACTTTGCAGGAGGCATTACATCCCTTCTGGGGCCTAATGGATGCGGCAAGTCGAACATAGTTGACTCCATCAAATGGGTTCTGGGAGAAAAGAGCACAAAATCTCTCCGGGCAGGGAAGATGGAGGATGTTATCTTCAATGGTACGGATACCAGGAAACCGATGCCATTTGCGGAAGTCGAGCTTACGATTGATAATTCCGAGCATCAGCTTCCGACTGATGTTGCCGAGGTTGCGATCAAACGCCGTTACTTCAGAACAGGAGAGAGTGAGTATTTCCTCAATGGACAGAAATGTCTTCAGAGGAATATCAGGGAGCTTTTCTTTGATACAGGTGTAGGAAAAAGTGCCTACTCAATACTTGAGCAGGGAAAGATCGACCAGATCCTGTCCACAAAGCCGGAGGACAGAAGGTATCTTTTCGAAGAGGCTGCAGGTATTTCGAGATACAAGGAGCAGTGCCATAACGCTGAGCTGGATCTTGAGAAGACAAATGACAACATCGCGGATATCGAAAGATCATATAATGAGGCAAAGAGAGCTTGTGACAGATCCCGAAGTCAGGCAGAGAAGGCAAAAAGGGCAAGGGAGCTGGAAGCAAAGGCATTCGATCTTGATGTAAGATATAATCTTGCAAAGATAAAGACATACAATCTCCTCAAGGAACAGCGGGCGAAATGGAAGGCAAATGCAGAAAACGAGATTGCGAGACTCCAGGAGCTGATGAATACCCTCAATGTCGAAATCGAAGACTCCCAGGCGGAACTCAGAGATAAGAATACAGCACTCTACGATGCAAATCTTGAGATAAACAACCTTGAGAATGAAATCAAGATGTCTTCAGAGAGAATTGAGATCTGGTCATCCAATTTCACTGATGCCTCGATAAGGCTCAAAACAGCTGATGACAAGATCCTTTCAATCCAGAATACGATAGACAGGCTCAACAGCGAGATAGAGGTTCTGGAAGACAGCCTTTCGCTGAAGCAGGACCAGGCTGATGAGGAGCTTAAGCAGATTTCCGCAATCACAAAGATGCAGGAAGAGAAGAAAGCGAGAATAGAGGCTCTGGAGACAGATACATCGGAAAGGGAACAGAGGAATCTCCAGCTCGATGATGAGCTTCTCAAGCTTACGGAAGAACTTAAGGCTGTTATCGAGGATCTTGTTGCGGAAGTCGATGAAAATACCGATACAGCATTCTCCGGGGAAAGAAGGGACAAGGCGGAAAAGGCTTTTCTGGACAAAGCTGAGGAAGTGAAGGGAATCGTCTCGAACAGAATTGCCTTCCTTGAATCACTTAAGGAAGAAGCCCTTGTATCCAGGGAAATCGCCGAAAAGGATTTCATGGCTTTCCATTCCCAGATAGACGAGCTTGTCGTTCTTTTCGAAGCATATAAATCCTCGATTCCGCCGATTGTCGATAAGCTCCTTTCTTCTGATGGACTCATTTCCAGAAAGAGGGACATAGAGAAAAGGGAAGCTGAAGTAAGAAAGGAAAGCAGCGACAACAGGGTAATAATCCAGCGCAACAGGGATGAGATCTCTATTCTCCGCAGCGATGTAGACTCCCTTTCCGAGACTCTGGAACAGCAGAAGGAACACTATAGAAGCGTTCTTACCAGCCTTGATATCGCAAAAAGCAATCTTGGAAACACTAAGTCTGCGATCGAGGAAAAGCAGAACGAGGCTGAAAATGTCCGCCTTGATTCCGAGAAGGACAGGAATCTTGTCATGGAATACAATGACAGGATAAAGACTGAAGATCAGAAAAAGAAGGAACTGAAGACTGAACTTGATGAAAAGACAAGGGCAATCGAGGAAAAAAAGACTGCTGTTGCCGATCTTACAGCATCTCTGAACAAGAAAAGAAAGGACAAGGATGATGCATACCGTGACCTCACGGAAGCCAACAAGATCCTTTCTGAGCAGGATGCGAATATCGGGTCAACGGACCAGCTGATCGAATCCGTAATCCAGAGCTTCTTCACGAAGTATTCCAGAAACCTGGGAGAATTCCAGAAGATAATCGAGGAAGAGGATCTTCCGGACGATACGCTGCTTATGAATGAGCTGGGAGAAGTTAATAAGGAGCTTGAGAAGCTTGGAACAGTCAACTATCTTGCAGAGGATGATTACAATGCGGCAAAGGAGCAGTTCGATTTCTATGCAAAGCATCTTGAGGATCTAAACAAGGCAAGGATAGATCTTGAAACGGTTCTCAAGGAAATACAGGATAGGGCAAAGGAGCTGTTCCTGAAGACGTACAATGAGATAAGCGATAACTTCCAGGCAATGTTCACAAGACTGTTCGGCGGCGGAATAGCAAAACTGACGCTTGAGGATCCAGAGAATGTCCTTACCTCCGGTATTGATATCTTTGCGCAGCCGCCAGGAAAGAAACTCGTAACGCTTTCCCTTCTTTCCGGAGGTGAGCGAAGCATGACAGCTGTTGCGCTTCTTTTCGCGACCTATCAGGTTAAGCCATCTCCTTTCTGTATCCTCGATGAGCTTGATGCAGCTCTTGATGATAAGAACATCGGATATTTTCTGGATGTTCTTGTAGACTTCGGCAAATCAAGCCAGTTCATCATCATCACGCACAACAAGCATACAGTTACAGGATCCGAGACGCTTCTTGGTGTCACCCAGATGGAAGCAGGTGTTTCAACGACAGTCAGCTATCGTCTTGACCGCATTGCAGGCCAGCCTGTAATTCTCAACGATGACGACAATGTTGTTGATTTTGACAGCGAGGGAAAGCTCAGGTGAAGTTGACAGCACCCTTGCATTATTGTATAAGCATAAAGGCTGGAATTCCGGCTTGGGTTTGTGATGTTTGATAGTATTGCAGGAAAGTTCACAGGAATAATGAGGACTCTTTCCGGAAAAGGAAAGATTTCTGAGAAAAATGTACGTGATGCGGTAGAGGAAATCAAGGAAGCTTTGCTTGATGCCGATGTCAATCTCCGCGTCGTACGCCGTTTTGTCAATTCGACGCTTGATGAAGCCCTCGGAGAGAAAGTCCTTGCTTCAGTTGATCCTGGTCAGCAGTTCACGAAGATTGTCTATGACAAGATGGTTGAGCTTCTTGGCGGAACAGAAAGTACTGCGCTCAATCTCAAGGGAAAAGACACAACCTCTGTGATCCTCCTGATGGGTCTTCAGGGTTCCGGTAAGACTACAGCTGCCCATAAGCTTGCATATAAGCTTAAGAAGGATGGCAGAAAGGTCATGCTGGTTGCAGCGGATCTTGTCCGTCCAGCCGCTATAACACAGCTTCAGGTTCTTGGAGAGAAAGCAGAAGTTCCTGTGTTCACGATTCCGGGAGAAAAGGATCCTGCACGCGTTGCAGAAGCTGCTATTTCCAGGGCAAAGCATGATCTGATTGATACAGTCATCATAGATACTTCCGGCCGTATGCATCTTGATGAAGCTCTCATGGAAGAGATTCAGAGAGTCGCAAAGGTATCGAAATCTGATGAAACCCTTTTTGTAGCAGACGCAATGACAGGACAGAGTGCTGTCGATATTGCCAAGGAGTTCGAGGAGAAGGTCGGTATATCCGGCGTAATCCTGACGAAATTCGACTCTGATACAAGAGGTGGCGCTGCGCTTTCCCTTCGATCAGTTGTCGGAAAGCCTATCAAGTTCATCGGAACCGGAGAGAAGATGGAGGATCTTGAAGTCTTCCATCCAGAGCGTATTGCTACCCGTATCCTCGGCATGGGAGACATCGTATCTCTTGTTGAGAAGGCACAGGAGCAGTTTGACGCTGCAGAAGCTGAACGTCTTCAGAAGAAGATGGAGAAGAATACCTTTGATCTTCAGGATTACCTCGACCAGCTTGAGAACCTGAAGAAGATGGGTTCTGCCGATAAGCTCCTTGAGATGATTCCTGGAGCAAAAGGAAACATCTCGGAAGAGGATCTTCATCTTGAGGAACTGGAGAGGGAAAAGGCAATAATCCGCTCGATGACACGTTTTGAAAGGGGAAACTACCGGATCATAGGACCTTCCCGTAGAAAGAGGATCGCCAAGGGATCCGGAACATCTGTTGCTGAAGTAAACAGACTGATAAAGAAATTCGAGAAAACTCGCCTTATGATGAAGAAGGTGATGACAAATAAGAAATTACAGGCTGCTATGCTGAAGCAGTTCGGCATGTAGCTTTCAAGCAGTATAAGGAGAAAACCGTGAGCACAACAATGAGACTTAAGCGTTTCGGCACAAAGAAGAGACCTTATTACAGGGTCGTAGTACAGGACAACCGCCTTGCTACATCTTCAAAGACAATTGACGAAGTTGGAACATACCGCCCAGTAGAGGCAGAGAACCAGCTTACTCTCAATGAGGAGAAGATCAAGGAGTGGATCGGCAAGGGTGTCGTGGTATCAGATACTGTTAAGAATCTTCTAAATTCGCAGGGTATCCAGATTAATCGCAAGCAGAACTGATTCCAGGAGGGCCTATGGAAAAGGAACTTGTGGAATTTATGGTCAGGAGCCTTGTTGACGAGCCTGATGAGGTAAGCGTGAATGTCATAGAAGGGGAGAAATCCACAATTCTGGAACTTCATGTAGCAGAAGGTGATGTCGGTAAGGTAATCGGCAAGCAGGGACGTATTGCAAAAGCTATAAGGACAATTCTTTCCGCTTCTGCAACACGCGACGGAAAGCGTGCCGTTCTGGAGATCCTGGACTGATGAAAGAGCTTCTCTCTACCGCCACTATCGGAAAGACGCATGGCGTCGATGGCTTTCTCAGAATCTATTCTCTTTCCGGAGAATATGCCCATCTGAGAAAACTCAGGAATGCTGTGGCCTCTTTTCCTGACGGAAAGGAGAAGCTTCTTACTGTCTCCGAAATCCGTTCTAAAGGAGACCTTTTCCTGATGAAATTCTCCGGGTATGAAACACCGGAAAGTGCGAGGGTGCTTTCAGGAGCTGTCCTGAAGGTCAGAAGAGAGGATGCAAGGAAGCTGCGTAAGGGCGAGTATTATGTTGCTGATCTCTTCGGGCTTTCTGTCATGTATCACGGAGAAGCTGTCGGCTGCGTCAAGGATGTTTCCGATGGCTCCCAGGCGATGCTTCTCCAGGTAGAAAGGAACGGTAAGATCTACATTGTTCCAAATCTTCCTGTATTTGTCTCCAGTCCGGATTTCGAGAAGGGAGAGATAGAGCTTCTGATGGGAGATCTACTCGAACTATGAAAATAACCGTATTCACGCTTTTTCCGGAGATGGTTGAGCCCTTTTTCTGTTCATCCATAATGAAA
This sequence comes from uncultured Spirochaetaceae bacterium, assembly GCA_944389105.1. Taxonomy (GTDB): domain Bacteria; phylum Spirochaetota; class Spirochaetia; order Sphaerochaetales; family Sphaerochaetaceae; genus Ornithospirochaeta. The sequence goes on from CALXLD010000041.1 coordinate 19,107, forward strand.
AGAGCGGTCGAGAAAGGAATCATTACATATAAGATCATCAATTTCCGGGAATGGGCTGAAGGTGTCCATCAGAAAGCCGATGATATTCCATATGGAGGAGGAGCGGGGATGATACTGATGCCCGATCCGATCTCAAAAGCACTCGAGAGCATCGGGGCAAAGGGCAAGCGCGTGATATTCGCAACTCCCTCCGGAAAGCCTCTCACTGAAAAGTATGCAGAGGAATTATCAAAGGAAGAAGAGCTTGTCTTCATATGCGGCCATTATGAGGGACTTGATCAGCGGGTCATTGATGAATATGTGACAGATGAAATTACAATAGGGGACTACGTTCTTTCATCTGGAGAAACAGCCTCTCTCGTTATTATCGATGCAGTTTTCCGTCTGATTGACGGAGTAATTGCAGCTGAGAGTCTGGATGATGAAAGCTTTACCAACGGACTTCTTGAATATCCTCAGTATACAAGACCTCCTAGGTATTGCACTAAATCCGTCCCCGATGTATTATTAACCGGTCACCATGGCCATATTACCCAATGGCGATGTGACAGAAGGCTGGAAAAGACGATGCTTAACCGGCCCGATCTGCTCTCTGATGCCCCTCTCAGCATCGATGAGCGGAAGAGACTTCTGTTGATACTAGATCAGGATAAGAGGACAAGGCACAGATGGATATTATCAGAGCTGTAGAAGCAAAGCAGATGAAAGAGAACGCCGAGAATTTCAGCATCGGTGACACAGTTCGTGTTTCATTCAAGATTGTTGAGGGAACAACTGAGAGAATTCAGGTTTTCGAAGGTATTGTTATTGCAAAGAACAATACTGGCATCAGAAGGACTTTCGTTGTAAGAAAGATCAGCTATGGTGTTGGTGTTGAGAGGATTTTCCCTCTGCACTCTCCTAGAATCGAGAAGATCGAGGTTGTAAGAAGAGGACGTGTCAGAAGGGCAAAGCTTTATTACCTCCGCTCACGCGTTGGAAAGGCTGCAAAAGTCCCAGAGCTTCTCATCAAGAAGAATGCATAACGATACGGCAGGAAAACCTGCCGTTTATTTTTTTTTCTGAAATCGCTGTCTGTTCATTTTTCTTTGCTTTGATGATAGAATCGCGGTATGTCGAATAAAAAACCTTCTCCGAAGAAGAAAAAGAAGAAACCCTGCGGTATTTCCGGTTTTTCAACACTTAATCAGGTTGCCGGTGTACCAAAGCCAAGGGAACATAGATCTTCAATACCAGTGGAACATCCGGGTACTATCAGGGAACCGCATCCGGTCTGTGCATACTGCAATGAGGAAATTGAAAATATAGCCTCAGCTTTTCTTCTCTCCGACGGGAATTATGCTCACTTTGACTGTGTTCTGGAGAGGATAAAAGAAGAAGCCAATCCCAAGGAAGGGGAAACTGTTTCATACGTTGGGGCTGGTAATTTCGCACTGATTGGAAAGAATGAGGAAGGAAAGCCGATCATTCTCAGGAAAATTCCATTCGAGAGTGCGGAAAGCACGAAAGCGATGAAGGAATATGTCGCGTCACTGAGGAGCAGATGAGCAAGGCTATTTTCCCGGGATCATTCGATCCACCAACCATTGGGCACATCAATATCATCGAGAGATCTGCGGCCCTTTTCGATGAACTTCATGTAGTTGTTGCAGATAACATCTCAAAGCAGTATCTGTTCACGCCAGAGGAAAGGATAGAGCTGATCAGAGAATCGCTTCCGGAAAGCACCAAGATAGTTTACAGCGTTCATTCAGGACTTACTGTTGACTATGCGAGAGAACATGCTATCTCGATAATGATCAGAGGAGTACGTGGCGCAGGGGATTTCTCTTATGAATTCGAGATGGCAATGACCAACAAGCTTCTGTATCCTGAGCTGGAGGTTCTCTTTATGCCTACGGATCCCCGCTATTTTCTGATACGTGCTTCCCAGATAAAGGAGCTGGCTGCATTCGGTGCAGACTTTTCCTCGATGGTAACGGAACCTGTCAGGAAAGCTTTAGAGGAAAAATTCCCGCACTGACCTGCCAAATTGAAAAATTTTTATTTTTATTTCGTTGTTTTGCAAAGAAATACATTATTAACGGAATAAAGTTTTGTTTTTGCTATTGACTAATTGGGTTATTTCCTGTTTAATACCCATGGTTTTATGGAGAGGTTCCCGAGCGGTCAAAGGGGGCAGACTGTAAATCTGTTGGCTAAGCCTTCGAAGGTCCGAATCCTTCTCTCTCCAGCAGGTCATACATTTTCGGGTGTATGACCTTTTTTATTCTTCGAGCGACTCTGCGAATCTGACTATCGGAAGTATTGCATCCGGGTTCTTGAAATCTAGCTTCCCGCCATATGTTTCGATCAGAGCCTCATCCTCCTCAGTTCTGTTCTTCTTTGCTTTCAGCACCTTCACAAGTGCCCACATCATCGCACTGTGTCTGATAGTCAGTTTGCTGTAATCCATATCGCCGCGAAGTGAGAATACCTTGTATTTCCTATCCTTCAGGATTTTTCCGGAAAGCTTCATTATTTCATCCCTTGTACGTTCTTTGCCGGGATCAGCAAGTCCAACGGTGCATAACACGAATAGCCTGTCTTCCGGAAGAAGGGAGCAGGCTTTTTTCAGCCCGTTGATTGTACCTGCATAAAGACCTCCGAAATGGAAAAGGACATCTGCATCAAGCTTGTCGATATCATTAAGATCCTGTGCAATGATTCCAAGTTTATCTGCAAGAAGCTCTGCATAATAAGCAGAGGCCCCATATATGCTTGAGTATGTGACAGCAATCTTCATGCTACAAGGTTAGCATGAGGGGCTGTAATGCTGTGTTATTTCTGTATTATTTCTTCGTGATCCCAGCGATGTTGCAATCATGAATGCAAATCAATTAAGCTTTGTCTCATGTTCTATGATAAAGGACTCCGGTTCCAGTGCCAGATGTGCAGATACTGCTGCTCAGCAGAGCCTGGATATGTATATCTTACAAAGGATGATATAGACAGAGCGGCAAAGGCTCTGTCCATCAGCTTCAATGAATTCATTGATAAATACTGCCGCCTTGTCAGCTTCGGAAGCTATTCGCTTGTATCTCTTCAGGAAAGACCGGATTACGACTGTATATTCCTGACACCTTCCGGATGCGGTATATATGAGGCAAGACCCCTGCAGTGCAGGACATATCCATTCTGGAAGAATGTAATGGAAAGCAAAGAGAGCTGGGAGAATGAGGCAAAAAGCTGTCCTGGAATAGGCAAGGGCAGAGTTGTCAGTGCAAAGGAAATAGAAAAGAGGCTTAAAATAGGAGAAGAACCTCCATACATCATCATAGGGAAATGACGATTCCGAAAGTTTTTGCTATATTAATTCTGGAGTTCCTGTTTTGCCTGTATATACAGATAGTACGATAAATTCAATAAAAACCAGATTGACTCTCTCTGAGGTTGTCCAGAGCTATATTCCCATTGTCACAAGGGGCGGCAGGAACTGGGCAAAATGTCCATTCCATGGCAATGGAAATGAGCGCACACCATCTTTTGCGATAAATGACAGGGATGGATTCTACCACTGTTTTGGCTGCGGCGAATCCGGGGACATGTTCACATTTGTCGAGAAGATGGATCATGTCGGCTTTAACGAGGCTGTGGAGATTCTTGCGAATAAAGCTGGTGTGACACTTGAGACGAAATCGGGAAGGGCTGACAGGAAGGACAGAGACGAGCTTGAAACACTCTATGAGCTAAACCAGAGGATTGCAGGAACCTTCCACTATCTTCTTCTCAGCAGCGCTGAAGCAGCTCATGCAAGGGATTACCTTGCCCACAGGAATGTATCAAAGGAGATGATAGAGAAATTCCAGCTTGGATATGCACCCTCTGATACTTCATGGCTCATGTCTTTTCTCTCTAAAAAGGGGTATTCGGAGGAAATCCTGAAAAAGTCCGGCCTGTTTTCTCCAAACAGCTTTCCATATCCAATGTTTGCGAATCGCCTTATATTCCCCGTGCGTTCATGGCAGGGCAGATACATTGCATTCTCCGGCCGGGATCTTTCCGGACGCGACAATACACCGAAATACAAGAACACATCAGATACTTCTATATATTCAAAGCGAAACAACCTTTTCGGGCTTTATGAAGCGCTTGAGACAATAAAGAAAGGCCAGAAGCCGGCAATAATCGTTGAAGGTAATTTTGATGTTGTATCAATGCATCAGGCAGGGCTTACATCGGCTGTTGCTTCCCTTGGAACATCCTTTACAGAAGAGCAGGTCAGGCTTCTGTCCAGGTATGTTTCCAGAATTGACCTGATGTTCGACAGCGATGAAGCTGGACAGAAATCCACAGACAGGGCAATTGCTTTGATACACAAAGCAGGACTTGAGTGTTTTGTCCATAAGCTTGAAGGGGGAAAGGACGCCTCCGAGATCATCGAGAAAGAAGGCGGAGAAGCGCTTTTCAATGCTTTTCAGGAAGAGGAGAATGCCTTTGCATATCTTGTCAGCAAAGGGACTAAGACGTATAATATCCAGTCAGGCAGGGGAAAGTCTGACTTTGTCAGATATCTTTCTCCGTTCCTTCAGTCTACGGTCTCGAATGTTGAGAGGGCTTCCTATATAAGGAGTCTCTCTTCATTGCTGTCAGTATCGGAGGAATCTATCAGAGCCGATATCTTCTCGTCTGCAGGGCCGGAAGATATGGCTGAGGAGGATGAAAGAGAGATAAATCAGGGCAATGTCTCCAGAACCCGGCACTTCAACCCAGCTGCTATTTCAATAGATCTTTTTTCTATGCTGTATCTTGCGAACCATAGGGATCTGTTTGCAGCATACAGGTCGAGAATCAGCTTCGGGGATCTGAAAGACAGAGAAGCCCAGGTGATATATATGGCATTGGAAAATGCCATGAGGAATGAGATAACGAGCAATGAGCTCTTCCTTACCATGATTACAGATGAGGATGCAAGAAATGATGTAGCTACCTCCTTCGCTCTTGATGAGTATTCAGCAAAGAACGGAAGAAGTGCACTGGATGAAGCCGCAGACCGGATTACCCTCAGAGGAATGGAAGAAAGAAGGGAAGTTCTTTTGAACCAGCTCAGATCATTCTCGGATTCGCTCGATCCGGATCAGCTCTCGGATGCGCTGCAGCGCAAGAAAGAACTGGATGAAAAGATAAGTGTGCTCAGAAATGAGCTTTTCAGAAGTACGGCAAAAGAGGAATAAATGGCGGAACAGGATATCAGAAATTCAGCATTCTATAAGGAACTTGTCACACTTGCAGGGGAGCAGGGATTCGTTACGCTCCTGGATATTGTCGCAGCAATGAAGAAGCACAAGGATTCCTTCGGGGATATGGATAGCATCATCGAAGCACTTAAGGAAGATGGTATCCAGTATACAGAAGGGGATGACAGCGATTCCGATTTCTCAGATGAGCCATCAGAAGAGGATCTTGAGAACTTCGGCGATGATGATTTCGATGATGCTCTTCAGGATGATGATGTTGATTCAGCTGAGGAAGAAGGCCCGACAGATGAGGATCTCTCTGACATCGAAGCAGAAGAAAGCGACGATGAGGAAGAAAAGAGAGAGGGCGACGAAGACGAGGATGAGGACGAGGACGAAGAAGCTGAGGAGGAAGAGGAGGAAAGCCTTTCCGAGTGGAAGGGAACCGATGATGATACAGAGGTTTCCACTGAACGCTTTATCGATATCTCATCTGTATCCGACCATCAGAGCGAACATAAGGCCCATGCTTCTCAGAGCAAATATGACACTTCACAGGATGACCCGATAAGACTCTATCTGAAGGAAATCGGCAACGAGAACCTTCTTACTGGCGAACAGGAAGTAGAACTTGCAATGCAGATGGAGAACGGCGGGGATATCGTAAGATCTGTAATCCGTGAAAGCGGGATCCTCATTACATTCTTCGCACGTGTTATCGAGAAGATGAATATGCGCCTCGAGGAGGATACGGAGGAAACTCTCTCAACCGAGGAGCTCAAGGAATTTCTCTCCGTGCAGAAAAGATACAATGCCGCATACAGGGAAGCTATAGGAAAAGAAATTCCTAAGGAGATCAAGGAATACAATGATCTCAAGAGCCGCCTCCTTCTTGCTGGAGAGACTCCGCAGCTGACAAACGAAGTCATATCCCTCAGGGAGAAGCTTCTTTCGGAACTTGGTGGTTGCCCGGACGAATCATCTCCGCTCTATAAGGGAAAGAAGAGAAGTGATTTCCCTTCACGTGAGGACTGGATTGAGTATTGCCGCGCCCGCTCAAGGGACCAGCGGATGAAGGAGCTTGAGGACAAGCTCGATAGCCTCAGGAAAGAAGAGAACAATCTCAATCAGCGGATTGCGGAAGCTGTAAGTACAAAAGACAAGCAGTTCAGAGCAGAGCATCCTGAAGTAACAGGCTCTGATCTTGAGAAGGAAATCCAGAGGATCCACAGGAAGATCAAGGAAGAGAACAGCGCAACTGAAACTGAACTCAGGAAAAGATATACTGATTTCCGGCGCGAACTCGAATCAATCGAGAATGGTGATTATGTCCCTGTAACTGACTGGATTACTCCTTTTGAAATCCAGAAAGAAGATATTGATGAGCTTACTGACATATTCATCAGAGCGAAGGAAAAGATCATTTCCTGCAATGAGAAGAAGAAGCTCTCAGAGGAGCACCTGAAGGTCTCAAGCATGAAGGAGCTGAGGCAGCTTGGCCGTGATCTTGCAACTCGTTCAAAAGCCGAAAAGATAGAAGAGGCTCTTGGAATGAGCGCGGATCAGATAAAAGAAGAGATCAAGGAACTCCAGCTTACAGAGAAGGAACTAAGGTCAATTGAAGCAGACTTTGAGACTTCATCGGAGAATATCATCCAGGCTGTAAAGGATATCCAGCTTGGCCAGAAGATTCTCAAGAGCGCAAAGGACAGGCTTATAAAAGCCAATCTCCGCCTTGTTGTCTCGATTGCCAAGAAATATACCAACCGCGGTCTTCAGTTCTTCGACCTTGTCCAGGAGGGCAATATCGGTCTGATAAAAGCTGTAGAGAAATTTGAGTACGAAAAAGGATTCAAATTCTCGACATACGCTACATGGTGGATCAAGCAGGCAATCTCAAGGTCCATTTCCGATCAGGCTAGGACGATAAGAGTCCCTGTACACATGATTGAGCAGATCAACAAGGTTGTCAGGGAATCCAGAGTGCTTATGCAGAGCCTCGGACGCGAACCGACTGATAAAGAGATCGCAGAGCACCTTGGATGGCCGGAGGCAAAAGTCAAAAACGTCAAGTCAGTTGCAAGGGAGCCGATTTCCCTTGAGACTCCTGTCGGAGAAGAAGAGGACAGCGTGCTTTCCGATTTCATTGAAGATAAGGATGCAGAGAACCCTGCCTCAAGAACAGCATTCGTCCTGCTTCAGGACAAGATAAGAGAGCTTCTTTCAACGCTTCCGCAGCGTGAGCAGGAAGTTCTGAGAATGCGCTTCGGCCTTGATGATGGCTATGCACTCACTCTTGAGGAAGTCGGTCTTTACTTCGACGTCACGAGGGAAAGAATCAGGCAGATTGAAGCAAAGGCTCTTAGACGGCTTCGTCATCCAAAGCGCAGCCGTCAGCTGAAAGACTGGAATTAAATAGGTAGAAAGAAAGAATATAATCCGCTAAGATAGGCGGAGCGAGGAGAATTAGGCTATATGGCAGAAAACGAGAAGCTTGAATGTCTGAAGAAGCTTCAGGATGTGCTTCGGGAGAAATACAAACTTGAGCAGCAGGTTGAGACTCTCCCTAGAGAACTCAGAAGAGAAGAAGCTGTGCTTAGGAATGTTGAAAAGGAATTTTCCGACCTTCAGGCACTTGCAGCTGAGACTGCGGATGAAGTCAAGTCGCTTTCCATCAGATATGAAGACGCGTTCCAGACCAGAACAGGATACGAGAAGCAGATGGAGTTCCTTAACACTCAGAGAGAGTATGAGGCACTTTCAAAGCAGCTCGAAGATGCCAGGGCAAATGAGGAGACTCTTCTCAAGCAGCGAAACAGCAAGACAAAGGAATCAGAAAAGCTTAAGAAAGAGCTTGTAGAGAAAGAAGAAGCTGTTGCAGCCCAGAGAGCAAAAGTCGAAGAGGAGAAGAGCAAGGTCGACAGTGAGCTTGAAGGAATCCAGGATAAAATCAATGCTCTGGATGCAGAATGTCTCACAGTCAAGGGAACCGTCATCTCCGATGAGCTTTATGAGAAGTTCTCCAATATCGTAAAAAAGAAGAATGGAGAAGGTGTAGTTCCTGTTCATGGCCAGGTATGTATGGGCTGTGACAGGGTTCTTCCTATGCAGTTCGTCATCGATCTCAGGCTTCATCAGGAGCATAATGAGATTGATTACTGCCCATACTGCTCAAGGATTATCTGGTATGAGCAGCTTGATCCGGAGACAGAGAAGAGCTATATCTTCGAGCAGCTTGAATCCAAGGGAACATCGGAATCAAAGGCATCTTCGTCGAGCGGGGAGGCACAGCAGGATTCTGATTCCTATGATGAGTCCATGGGTGAAGGATTCGAGGATTTCTGATAGATTATTTCAGGTTTTGGAGGTAATCGCTGCCTAGCAGAGGAAAGTCCGGGCTCCACAGGACAATGGTGCTGGCTAACGGCCAGGAGCAGTAATGCTACAGACAGTGCAACAGAAAGAATACCGCCTCGAAAGAGGTAAGGGTGAAATGGTGGTGTAAGAGACCACCGCCTCTCCAGTGATGGATAGGGCAGGGTAAACCTCACCAGGAGCAAGGCCAAGTATGCAGTCGGCTTGTCCGGCCATGGCTGCGGGTAGGCTGCTTGAGCGTATGGGTAACTATACGCCTAGATAGATGATTACCTAAACAGAACCCGGCTTATCCAAAGCCTGAATATTATAGATTCAGTTATCTGCAGCATATGGAATGTTCTGTATGCTGCATTTTCTTTCAGCAGATGCTGCAGTTTTCATATACATTTTTACTGATATGCATCATATTTGATTTAATGAAAAAGATTCTGCTTATTTTTTTCCTTACTGTTATGCTTATCCCTCTTTATTCTTCATGGTCTATAGGAGGTGAGGCCGGGTATGCTCTGTCCTTCCTTGATACCGTTACAACCTGGCCCAATACAGAGTACAGGCCAGGACATGGTGCCACTGTTTCTTTTGCTGCTGAATATGATTTTGAAAATGGGCTGTCGCTGCTCTCTGGTATCAGGTATATAGAAAAAAGCTTTGTTTATTATCACACAAACTCAGGAACTGTAATAAGCAACTATATGGAAATGGACCATATCCTTGAAATACCGCTTTCATTAAGATATTCATTTCCCCTTGGGGATATAAGCCTGTTCATAGGGGCTGGCGGCTATATAGGAGTCTGGTTTGCCTCCCAGTGGTTTGGAAGGAACAGCAGTGTGTCAGAAAACGAAGATGGGACGGATATGATAACTGCAATAGGAGATCTTATTCCTTTTGATTCATCTGACAATCTTTTCCATGCTGGCATTCTTGCAGAAGCAGGTGTTTCATGGGACCTGCTTGAAAATCTTCGCCTTGATGCTGTGCTGCGGTATGAAGGCAGTCTTACCAGCCTTGTAAAGAGTTATCAGAAAAACATGACACATAGATATTTCGATACAGTCACATTATCCGTGGGCTGCATGATCCCAATAGGAGGAGAACGCGATGCGTAAGATAATCCTCTTAGTATTGATATGCCTTACACTTTTCTCCTGCCGTCCTCAGCCGGATCTTCAGCAGCTTGAAGAATATGATGGAAGCTTTTCCTCGCTTTTTGAGCTCTACTGGGAGAACATGAACCGGAACTATGTATTCTGGGCCCTGGATTCACCTTCCTCCGAATGGGATGAAGTCTATGATGAGTATTATCCGCTCTTTGCAGCTCTTGATCTTTCCCAGGAAGCATATGATGCGAAAATCGAAACAGCCTTCATATACTTTTGTGAGATATCAAAAGAGCTAAGTGATATCCATTATTCTCTTTACCTTTGTTTTCCTGATGGGGATTACCGTTCATTTGCGAAATATCGCTACGTGCTGCTGAATGATAGCGGCTATACCGATGAAGAGATTTTTTCAGCTTTCCTCTCTGACGATGATTCACTCATGAATTCTACGGAATACAGCGAGAATGCTGAATCAATTGCCAGAAATACATTCGGAATCAACCTGGATTCAATTAGTGAACGTGTTTTTTTCGGAGAGGTCAGAACATCCGGCCCACTAGAGGACTGCCACGTCCTTTTAATCCGGGATGAAGACGGGGATATCGGATTTCTTGCGTTCCTCGGAATCTATGATGATGTTCTCTACTTTTCGTTTTCCTCATTCATGTTTACTGAGTACTTATATTCTAATCAGGAAACAAAGCAATGCGCTGAACAATTCCTCGATTATTGGAATACGCTGATCAATGATGAAGGGAACTCTCTGAAGGGTCTTATTGTGGATCTCAGAGGCAATACTGGCGGCTACAATAATGATATAAGCCTGCTATGGGGACCGCTGATCAAGAACGACGTGCATATAATGGATTATAGATTCAAGGAAGGCATGAACAGGCTTGATTATACACCTTGGACAGAATACTTTGTTCATAGCAGTGCCAAAAAGGATTTCAATCATCCTATAGCCGTGATAACAAACAAGGCAACTGCCTCAAATGGAGAGATTTCGGCATTGTTCTTCAAGGCGCTTGATGATTTCTATGGTTTTGACACAGCCTCGTTCGGCAATTCTACAAGCGGAGGCATGGGCTCTGCATATATGGATAATAATATGAATATTACACCTGATGAGGATCCCTATTACCATAACGGAGGTCAGTTTCTTGTAGGCAATAACGTTGATTTATATGTTTCGACGCAGAATAGTCTTGGCCGGTATAGAAATGGTACAGTGCTTGAAGGAGAGGGGATTGCTCCAGACTATCCTATAGAGCGCTCCGGAGCGGCAGATACACGCCTGAAAGCGGCTTTAAATTGGATAAAAAGCAGATAAGAAAGCGGAGAGCCTCAGCTCTCCATTTTCTTTGCTTCTTCCCATAACTCATTCATTTCATCAACATGATCTTTATCGACAGGGATGTTTCTCTCCTTTGCAAGAGTAAAGAGCTTCTGGAACCTCTCTTTTACTTTATTGTTGCACCTATGAAGAGCAATATTCGGTCTGATCCTGAGGAAACGGCAGAGATTGACAACGGAGAACAGGAGATCTCCCAGCTCCATCTCCAGATGATCATCGTCCCCCTCCGCTATTGCCTCGTTTACCTCTTCAAGCTCTTCCTCGACCTTCTCAATCACACCTGTTGCATCTGGCCAGTCAAAACCTACCTTTTTCAGCTTTTTCTGTATCTCGTAGCTTTCCTCAAGAGGAGGAAGAGAAGAAGGTATATGGGAAAAAAAGGATTCGGCCTTATCCTTATGACCTTCGACATTTTCCTTCACGCTGTTCCACAGCGAAAGAACCTGTGTAGCGTTCTCAGCATGCTCCGAGCCAAAGACATGAGGATGTCTTCTGATAAGCTTGTCGCAGACCTCATTCACTGCATCTTCTGGCAGGAAATCATTATTCTCCTGATGTATGCAGAGGTTCATGAACACATTGATCATCACATCTCCGATTTCCTCACGTTCTGAGGCAACATCTTCCTTGATCACACCATCAAGGTATTCATAGCTTTCATCGATTAAGGAAATCGTCGTGCTTTTATTCGTCTGCAATCTGTCCCATGGACATCCTCCAGGCGCTCTTAGTATTGAAATAATCGTGTAAAGCCTTTCTATGGCTGCAGGCAGGCTGTCCTGATGTTCTCTGTAGTTTTCCGTCATAGCTTAATGATAGCAAAGATAAGAGGAAGCAGAAAGAATATTGACATTACTATGCAAAGTAATTGCTATAGAAAGAAACAGAAGGTTTCCGATGAGCCCATCCCTAAAGGTGCTGGAAGGGCTCAGCAAAACAGGCATATATGATGTCGCTGCTGTTAAGCGGGAACTTCTCAGCGACAGCATCACTCCGATACTGCTTTTAAGGAAGCTCCTAGAGAAAAGCAGCCATGTATTCCTTTTTGAAAGCGCAGAACATATCGGAAGGATGGACTTTCATTGGCTTTGATCCTACGCTTGAGATAAAAGCTTCTGATGGCATCGTGAGTGTGAAAAGGGGAGAAGACCTTGAGACTGAAGAGAACTCATCAGGAATGGGAGGGATTATACATTTCCGCCCCTTGCTGTAAAGGAAAAGTTCCGCCCAGCAGCCGACAAGAACCATTACAGGGAGATGGTCAGGAAAACAATATACTATTACACGAGAGCGATATCTTTCAGGCAGTCATGTCCAATCCGATATCAGCACATGCTGGAGGGAGCTTATTCGATGTATACAGGGTACTCAGGACATCAAATCCATCGCCGTACATGTTCTATCTCTCGAGCGATGATATCGAGATAGCCGGAGCTTCTCCGGAAACGCTTCTTAAGCTGGAGGCAGGAAGCTGAGCACTTATCCGCTTGCGGGAACAAGGTCGCGAGGAAGGAGCGAAGAGAGGAAGACCAGAAGCTTGAAATGGAGCTTCTTTCCGATGAGAAGGAAACTGCAGAGCATAACATGCTTGTTTACCTTGGACGCAATGATATAGGCAAAGTTGCTGCCGGAGGTACGGTAAAGGTAACTGACTTCCATGAAATAGTACGTTTTTCACATGTAATGCACATATCATCAACCGTCATCGTTGGCAGCGAAATCGTGAGATTATGTAAAAAATACGGACGTGATGCAGTTCCATATGTTGCCGATTATGTCAAAACAATGAAAAAAGCTGTACTGCAAGCCAGCAAGAATTAGTAATTGAATTAATTAACTTATTTCAAATCAAGAAATTATTTTATACAGCAAAACAGGATTCTGCTGTTTTTACTGTCAATCGCAATTCAGTTAAAATAATATGTTTCTACATATAAAAGCAGAACAAGTTCTACTAGATTTATCAAAATCCCTATCAGACAGGGTAAAGTGAATATATTAGATATTTCATTCATTTTTTAACATTAAATCATATTAAATTATTTATTCATATAAACAGTTTAAAATTATTTAAGTAATACAATTCTTATTGAATCTATTATATTAATATAAAGTATTGTCTCTCTCAAAATTCTAATTGACAGAATATACATTATATCCATGAAATTTTTTATAAAACAGTGCATAGTTAATCACCTTTTCAATAATCTGTACGAGAAAATTAAGTTATAAAAATATTATTTGTTTTAAAATATTTACTGTTTAAACATCTTTATTAATTATTTTGTTTAAAATATCTAATATAAATACCTATTCAACAGGGTATTTCGGAACACTAATTCATTCAATTCTGTTTCTATATTTAGTAATAATATTTAATGATAAAGCCTTATTACAACAATCCAAGTGCATGTAAGGTATACTGCAGTCTTATGATGATATAAGAAATTTTCTGTTATATTGCTTTCTCTGGAATAAAAAACGAAAGACATCCCATAGCAAGCTATCTTCGTTGGCATTGTATTAATTTATTTCTTGATCTGATACAAAAGCTTCATAGGTTTTCTGAAATAAATTCAGTTTATATATCTTATTTAATCAGCATTTCTGAATGTTCTGATTAAGATCCTCAAGAGTTAATCTGGAAAAAAAAATATCTCTACAGATCCTTCTTCTGAAATCTACGGTAATTCAGCTATTTCTTTTAATTGTCCTTGACTTATATATTTCATATTCTCTTACAGTTTTCACACTAAGGATCGATTATCAAGGCTGGAAACTGCTGCCTACAGGAAGGCATATAAAGTTATATATTTGATCGGAATCAGTCTTCAATACCTCTCGCATGAAGCCTGGAGCATTCTTTGCTGAGACCTTAAGTTCCACCTTCAAATGATAGTCAAGATGGCAGATTGCTATGGTATTTAAAGCATTTCACTTGTTCAGAATCAGGATTCTATGGCTGAGGATCTTTTCCAGAACTTCAGTCATTTATTATGCCATTATCCAATTCCTTTCTGACTTCTATAATCTTTCAGCCATCAATGCCTGATATGGTTTATACAGATTATCCTTGCACTAATGTTCCTGATGATACAATGTCCTTATCTGATTGCGATTAACGTTCATCCCAGAAGAAAGAATATGTAATAACAGAACCTATCTGTATTGATATTTAAACAACAAGGAGCGAGTTGGAATGCACGTTGTATAGGGAAATTGTAGATCTGGTTGTATATCCTTCAAATGCAAATGACGCGCTTACATAGATATTCAGAATTGCATTCTGCTGCAATCCATCACGGTCTTCATAAAGGAATTCTGTATCATTTGAGGAATCATCATAATAATCGGAAAGATTCAGTGAGAAAGGCTCTCCATTCATTCTTCCAAGACGATATGTCGTACCATTTAATGTCATTAGGATGTAGTATCCATTTGATGTTGATTCCTGGGAAAACTCATATCTAGCAACATATTCATCAGCAAGACCTGTAGATGGATCAGAATTTTCAGAAGACGAGTCGGAACCATCACCTGAAGTATCACTCCCCTCGCCTGTTCCCGTATCGGAAGAATCAGAACCTCCCACAGGCTCAAAGAACTCTATACCCTGGAAATATGAGGAGGCTGGTTCAAATGTGCCATCATCATGAATAACTGCCATTTCCCAGATACTTACGGAAATGGTCTCATCGGATGTAAGCGTTGTGCTGAATGAACGTGTATAGGCAGCCTCGCCTTCTCCGAAGGATTTCGGAAAAGAACTGCTATAGCGTGAACTGAAAGAAGACGCCATTGAATTGACACTGGACTGGAATGAGGCGTCAGTGTCGGGAACTATGACGTAGTATACCCGGAAAATCGGCGTATTCGGACTCGGGACAAGATCCCAGGTTGTTGTACCGGATACACCGGATGAATTGGATTCCGTCGTAAAATGAAGGAGAAAATCCAGCTCACTGGAATTTATTGTATATTGATAATTTATTCTCCAGGGAAACATCCTTGGAATGCCGCAGGCAACGGACAAAAAAAGAAGGAGGATACAGGAAATAAGAAAAGACACAGCTCTCTCTCGTTTCATATAATCCTCCCTAGCTTTCAGTCAGCGTAGTTTATAAGATATGCCTCAGCCATACGTGCATATTCACTCGGAGTACCCCCATTCTCCGGAACAAGATAGAGACCTGTAAGAGTCTCAAATTCTGCCTGAGCAAGTGCTGTTTCGCCCTGAGCATCGTAGATACGGCCAATGCTGAACATTGCCTTAGGAGCATATGCACCAGTTTCTCCATACGTATCAAGAACAGATCTATAAAGCTCAAGAGCTGTCTCGTTATCCTGAAGATTCTCATAGCATGCTGCTTCATTCATAAGGCAGAGAGGTGCAAGATATGTATCACTCTGTGCCTGAGCAATCTGAGCATAATAATCGGCAGCTGTCTGATAATCCTGGTCCGCATAAGCAAGATCAGCAAGAAGATACATAGCCTTTGCCCCAGGATAGGTATCAAGTCCAGCGGAAGATACAAGATCATTAGCAGAAGTCTGGAATGTGGACAAACCGTCAGAATACTCTGATGATTCAGGATCCATCTGAAGAAGCGCATTGTACTGTGATTCAAGAGAGGCCATAGCATCAAATCTGCTGTTTGTCCTGTTCTGAACAGTCACAAGCACAATACAGAGCGCAACGATAATCACAACAAGCACAATACCGATTGTCAGGATTACCTTGCTGTTTCTGCCGATGAAGGAATTAAGCTTGTCTTCCACCTTCTTATTCTTTGTTGTATCAATATCCATCATCGCGTTCCTTTATGAAACTGCGGGCGAAGAGCCCGCAGCATTATCAGTTGTCTTCCTTTGTAGCCTTGAGCATGTCTGCGAAAGGATTGTAGGTATCTTCCTCTTCCTTTGTATCAGCCATGTACTTAGCCATCTCGGATTCCTGGGAACGCTTTACCATCTCCTTGATTGAGAGGCTGAGCTTCTGAGCCTGTGGATTGATATCAATCACCATAGCAGTAATAGGTTCGCCGATCTTTGCCTTGTAGCCTTCAAGAACAGCATCTGTATACTCTTCATCTGGTCCAACAAGGTTGTATTTGGAGATGAGACCCTCGATATCGCCAAGGACCTTTACAAATACACCGAAGTCAGCAACAGAGGAGATTGTTCCTGTAATAGTGGAATACCTTGGATAATCCTTCTTAAGAGTATTCCATGGATTGCCTTCAAGCTGCTTTACAGAAAGCCTGATTCTTCTGTTCTCTGGCTCTACGCGGGAGATTGCAACCTCGATAACATCTCCTTCCTTGCAGAACTGCTCCATGCTCTTGATCTTCTTTGTCCAGGAAATGTCATCAATATGGAGGAAGCCATCAATGCCATCTTCAAGGTTAACGAAAGCACCGCTCTGTGTAACCTTCACAACTGGACCGCTTACAACCTTTCCTACAGGATAGCGCTCAACGATTGTATCCCATGGATTATCCTGAAGCTGCTTAAGACCAAGGGAAACTCTCTTCTTGTCGAGATCATAACCAAGGATCTTAGCCTCTACCACATCACCAATTGAAACAAGCTCTTTTGGATTTGTGATTCTCTTTGTCCATGAAAGCTCGGAAATATGCGCAAGACCTTCAATACCAGGCTCAAGCTCAATGAATACACCGAAAGATGTAATCTTCGTTACAGGGCGCTTTACGACATCGCCTACCTGATACCTCTCCTCGAATGTTGTCCAAGGATCTGGAGTCATATGCTTGAGGGAAAGATTGATCTTCTGTGTCTCTGGATCAATATTGATGAGTCTGAGCTGAACAATCTGTCCTTTCTTTACGAAATCCTTTGGTCTTGTAACATGTCCCCAGGACATATCATTGATATGAAGAAGACCATCAAAACCACCGAGGTCAATGAATGCACCGAAAGATGTAAAGGACTTTACTTCACCCTGTACAACGTCTCCGATCTGTACAGTCTTAAAGAATGCATCCTTGTTTTCCTTGATCTTCTTCTCAAGATACTCACGGCGGGAAACAACGCTCTTGAGCTTTGTTCCTGCGTGGAACTTATCGATTACAAAATAATCTGTCTTGCCAATAAGTGATTCCGGCTCCTCAACGCGGACTACATCTGCCTTTGAAAGCGGGCAAAATCCCTTGTAATCAGCACCGAGGTCAACCTCATAACCACCCTTGATAACCTTGACGAACTTTCCGAGAACAGGGCTTCTGTCCTCTGCAGCCTTCTTAAGGATCTCAGCTCTTTCCTTTGCTTCCGCTCTCTTCTTGGAAACAACGACCTGACCGCGACCATCGTCAAGCTTTACTATCGTAACGGCTACCTTATCACCGAGCTTAGGCAGTTCCATGAATTCGTCTACAGGGATCTTTCCTTCACTCTTATAGCCGATATCAACTAAAACTGATTCGTCATTTGTCTGTACTACAGTACCGGTTACGATCTGACCGACTTCTAATTCCGGAATTGACATAAGATGCTGCTGCAGATAGGACTGCTGTTCAGTCATCTGAGTTTCATTTTCCACTTCTCTGCTCCTACCAACTGATATAC
>CALXLD010000042.1 GCA_944389105.1 uncultured Spirochaetaceae bacterium
ATGTGCAGGATCTGCTTCAGGAAGCTGGCTAGCGAAGGCCAGATCCCTGGCGTAACGAAGTCGAGCTGGTAGGAGTGAAGTATGGCAGTTAGTGATCCAATTGCAGATATGCTGACTAAAATCAGAAATGCTAGTCAGGCAAAGCATGAAAAAGTGGATGTGACAGCCTCCAATCTTAAGCTTCAGATTATCAAGATTCTTAAGAATGAGGGCTTCATCAAGAATTTCAAGAAGGTCACAAAGGATGATGTGACATACATCCGCATCTTCCTCAAGTACGGTGATGATCAGTCTCCAGTACTTCATGGCCTCAAGCGTATCTCCACACCTGGTCGCCGTGTATACTGCGGTTACAAGGATATGCCATCCGTTTACAACGGAATCGGTATTGTGGTCGTCTCTTCTTCTACAGGTGTCATCACTGGCAAGAAAGCTAAGGAAGCAAAGGTCGGCGGTGAACTTCTCTGCACAATCTGGTAAGGGGGCTGATGAATGTCTAGAATCGGAAAGCTTCCGGTATCGATTCCGGAGAAAGTAGAAGTAAAGGTGGAGAACGGACTTGTTTCCGTAAAGGGACCAAAAGGAGAGCTTGAGCTTCAGACAAGACCTGAAGTTACAGTAGAAATCCAGAACAATGAAGTTCTTGTCACAAGGAAGAATGATGAGAAGCTGTCAAAGAGCTATCATGGCCTCTATCGCCAGCTTATTCAGAACATGGTTACAGGCGTAAGCGCAGGTTTCCAGAAGGTTCTTCTTATCAATGGTGTTGGTTACAGAGCTGAGATCAAGGGAAATATCCTTACTCTCAACCTTGGTTACTCAATGCCTATCGAGTACATCATTCCTGAGGGAATCAAGATTGAAGCTGATGGTCCAGCAAAGCTTACAATCAGCGGAATCAACAAGGAGAAGGTAGGCAAGTGTGCTGCTGAGATCCGTTCTCTCAGAGGACCTGAGCCATATAAGGGCAAGGGAATCAAGTACGAAGACGAGACTATCCGCCGCAAGGTTGGTAAGTCCGGTGGCAAGAAATAAGGCGGTTTAGAGTTATGAACAGAATGATCGATAAGAACAGAAGGCACGCCAAGAGAAAGGCTCATATCAGAAAGAGAATTTCTGGCACAGCCTCAAGACCGAGAATGACTGTTTTCAGGAGCAATTACCATATGTATGTCCAGATTATCGATGATACAGTAGGACACACATTGGTCTCTGCCTCTACCGTTGAAGCCGATCTCAGAAACCTTAAGAATACAGTCGTTGATGCTGAGAAGCTTGGTGAGATTGCTGGAAAGAGGCTTCTTGAGAAGAATATCGATTCTGTAGTGTTTGACCGCAATGGTTATATCTATCACGGAATCGTCAAGAGCATTGCCGACGGCGCTAGAAAAGCCGGAATCAAGTTCTAGGAGAGCGGTATGGAAAAGGGAAAAGACAGAGAAGTCAAAGACGGATGCATCGAGAAGCTTGTCAAGCTCAATCGTGTTGCTAAGGTCGTCAAGGGTGGAAAAAGATTCTCATTCTCCGCTCTGGTTGTAGTAGGCTATGGTGACGGAAGAGTAGGGTATGGCTTCGGCAAGGCTAACGATGTCTCCGATGCGATAAGAAAGGCAACAGATAAGGCTAAGGCCCATCTCATCACCGTTCCTCTCAGGGGAACAACGATTCCTCACGACATTGTCGGCAACTACAAGAGCGCTTCAGTTCTTCTTAAGCCGGCTGTTCCTGGAACAGGTGTTAAGGCAGGTGGTGCTGTTCGTCTCGTCTGTGATGCAGCAGGTATCAGGGATGTTCTTTCCAAGTCCCTCGGTTCCAGAAATGGAATCAATACTGTAAAGGCAGCATTCGATGCTCTCGAGCACCTGTATGATGCAGCTGCAGTGGCAAAGGGAAGGGGCAAGACTCTGAAGGAAATGTGGAGTTAATCATGGCAAAGCAGATTAAGATAACACTCGTTAAGGGGCTTGCAGGTACCCTTCCTGTTCAGAGAAAGACCATTAAGGCTCTTGGTCTGGGGAAGATTTCCAGCTCCATCGTTTGTGAAGCAAACCCTGTCAATCTTGGCATGGTACGCACAGTATCACACCTCGTGAAGGTTGAGGAGGTTCTCTAATGGCACAGATTGTAAAGCCAGCGGGAGCGACAACTCGCAAGACCATAGTAGGCCGTGGAAATGGCTCTGGAATCGGACGTTCATGTGGACGTGGTCATGATGGACAGAACAGCCGTTCCGGCGGTGGTGTCCGCCTTGGATTCGAGGGTGGACAGATGCCTCTCTACAGGCGTATAGCAAGACGTGGATTCTCCAACTATCCATTCAAGGAGGAGACACAGGCAATTTCTCTTGCTTCGCTTGATAGAGTATACTCTGATGGTGAGACAGTTTCCGATGAGACTCTTCGCCAGAAGGGACTTCTTAAAGGGAGGATGGCAGCTAAGATCCTTGCTGATGGCGAGGTGACAAAGAAGCTTGTCATCGATGGGGTTAAGATCTCCGGTTCTGCATCTGAAAAGATCAAGGCTGCAGGTGGTGAGGTCAAATAAAAAAGAAGGGATACAATGGCAAACACTCTGGTAGAAATGTTCAGAATGAAGGATATAAGGAAGAAGATACTCTTCACTCTTGGCATCCTTGCGGTGACAAGAATCGGTGCAGCTCTTCCTATTCCGGGTGTGAACCCAGGTGCTGTTCTCAGCTACTTTGAGTCCAACTCAAATTCCTTCACAGAGTATCTGAACTTCTTCTCAGGCGGTGCCTTCGCAAATTTCTCTATCTTCATGCTCGGGGTAATGCCATACATCAGCACTCAGATCATCATGCAGCTGCTGATGCTCGTTATCCCGTCGCTGAAGAAGCTTGCGCAGGATCCGCAGGGATCTAAGAAGATCCAGCAGTATACACGCTACGCAACAATCTTCGTAGCAGCTATCCAGTCGCTTGCTGCATCAATGTATGCACGCAGTATTCCCGGAGCGCTTGCTATCGGGCCTGGAGCATTTACTGTGGTCTCCATCATCACTGTAACAGCGGGTTCAATGCTCATGGTATGGCTTGGTGAGAAGATTACACAGAATGGAATCGGAAATGGTATCTCACTGATGATTTTCGCAGGTATCGTAGCCCGCATCCCGTCAGCTTCCTATACAATGGTAAGAAGCGTCGCTAGCGGTGTTCTTAATCCTGTTTCAATCATCGTTGTCATCGTTATGTTCTTCTTCGTTGTTGCGCTTGTCGTATATGAGGAGAAGGGACAGAGGAAGATTCCGGTACAGTATTCACGCCGTGTTGTAGGAAGAAGAATGTATGGGTCTCAGGGATCTTATATCCCATTCAAGATCAACCCATCGGGAGTTATCCCAGTAATCTTCGCTTCTACGCTGCTTTCTTTCCCGCTTCAGCTTGGGTATAACTCAAACATTGGCTGGCTCAGAGCAGTTGCAGATTTCCTCAATCCGCAGGGAGCACCGTATCTCATAATCTATACTCTCCTGATCATCGCGTTCGCGTTCTTCTACACACAGGTATCGCTTAACCCGATAGAGATGGCAAAGAATATCAGGGATAACGGAGGATCTATTCCTGGAGTAAGAAACGAGAAGCTTGAGGAATACCTTACAAAGGTACTTAATCGTATAGTTCTTCCTGGAGCTATATTCCTGGCTTTCATCGCCTTGATTCCAACATTGATCCAGATGTTCTTCTCATTCCCATCGAATGTTGCTATGCTGTTCGGCGGAACATCGCTGATCATCCTCGTAGGTGTAGACCTTGAGACAATGAGACAGCTCGATGGACTGATGAAGATGCATCACCATGACGGCTTCGTGGATGCAAGGAAGCGCAGACTTAAGAAATTCTGATAGGAGTTCTAGAAATGAAAGTCAGAGCTAGTGTAAAACCAATTTGCGACAAGTGCAAAGTTATAAGACGTGCCGGTGTTGTCCGCATTATCTGTGAGAACCCGAAGCACAAGCAGAGACAGAAATAACAGGAGGCCGTGAATGGCGCGTATTGCAGGTGTTGACCTGCCCAATAAGGCAGTTAAGATCGCACTGACATATATCTATGGAATCGGCAGAGTATCAGCTGAGCAGATTTGTCAGAAGACGAATATCGACCCAGATGTCAGGATCAACTCCCTCTCCAATGATGACCTTGCCCTTCTCAGGAAGGTCATCGAGGATGAGTACAAGATTGAAGGACATCTCCGCACTGAGGTTGCCCTCAACATCAAGAGATTGATGGATATTGGCTGTTATAGGGGCCTCAGGCATAGGAAGGGACTTCCTGTAAGAGGACAGAGGACAAAGACCAATGCCAGAACCAGGAAGGGCAAGAAGAAGACCGTTGCCAATAAGAAGAAGTAAGGGCAGGTGAGAAGAAATGGCTAATGTAAAGAAGACTAAGAAGACCGTACTCGAGGGAAATGTCTATATTCAGGCAACCTTCAACAACACGATCATCACAGTAACAGACCTTGCCGGTAATGCTGTTTCCTGGGCATCAGCAGGTATGCTCGGATTCCGCGGAGCTAAGAAGTCCACACCGTATGCTGCACAGACAACATGCGAGACAGCTGCTAAGAAAGCTATGGATTTCGGTCTTAGGGAAGTCAATGTATTTGTAAAAGGACCAGGAGTCGGACGTGAGAGTGCTATCAGAACACTCGGAGTTCTTGGACTCAAGGTTCGTACAATCAGGGACGTTACCCCTATTCCGCACAATGGATGCAGGCCGCGCAAGACACGCCGTGTCTGATTGATTCCGGCTCTAAGAGCTGCATAATAAGGAGCGATAATGGCTAGAAAAAATCTTCTCAAGGGATTCAAGAGACCTTCGGGAATCATCTCTGATCACACTGTCTCGACAGCTGACTACGGTAAGTTCGTTGCATATCCTTTCGAAAGAGGATTCGGAACGACGGTAGGCAATACGCTCCGCCGCGTCCTCCTTTCCTCAATTCAGGGCTATGCTGTAACGGCTATCCGCTTCACGACATTCGGTAATGGCGACTCTCGTGAGGCACATATGGTTACATCGGAGTTCGAGCCTCTGAGAGGTGTGAAGGAAGATATCAGTGATATCATAGCAGCCATTAAGAAACTGCAGATTTCCATGCCTGACGATTCTGAGGGCACAGTACTTACAATCCCCTGCAAGGGACCGGGTGTTGTGACGGGAAAGGATTTCGAGCGTGATCAGGTAACTGTAACAAACCCCGATCTCCCTATCTTCACAATGATGGATGACTGTGACCTTGAGATGGAAGTTCAGATTGACCTTGGAAGAGGTTATGTTCCATCCGAACTCAATGAGAAGTATTCGGAAGAGCCGGGAACAATTGCTATCGATGCATTCTTCTCGCCAGTAAAGAGAGTTCTCTATTCTATCGAGCCTACGAGAGTCGGTCAGAGAAACGATTATGAGAAGCTTACTCTTGAAATTTATACTGACGGTACCATTTCCCCTGAGAATGCTCTCGGAGAGGCTGCAAAGATCGTAAAAGAGCATTTCACGATCTTCATCAACTTTGATGAGGGACAGGTATTTACTACAGAGGAGATTGATGAGGAAGAGGAGAGAATCAGGAAGCTTCTTGATACTCCTGTAGAGGAGCTTGAGCTTACTGTTCGTTCTTCCAACTGTCTGAAGAATGCTGGCATCAAGACAATCGGAGATCTTGCAAGAAAGACTGAAGACGAGATTGCCAAGACAAGGAACTTCGGAAAGAAGTCACTTTCGGAGATTAAGGATAAGCTCAGAGAGTGGGGCCTTACACTTGGAATGTCAGACTTCAGTGTATTAAAGACGTCTATCAAAGTTCCAGAGAACAAGGAAGTAGAGAACAATGAAGCATAGGATCGGATTCAACGCGCTTTCGCGCAAATCCAGCGAACGCAAGGCGCTTAAGCGCAACATGGTCACATCCCTTTTCAGATATGAAAGAATTGAGACCACAAAGGCAAAGGCTCTTGAAGTTAGAAGGATGGCTGAGAAGATGATTACTAGGGCTAAGGTTGATTCAGTTCACAACCGCCGTATGATTGCCCGTGATGTCTATGACGAAGCTATCGTAAATAAACTCTTCAAGGAGATCGCACCGCTTTTCGCCGACAGAAATGGCGGCTACACAAGAATTCTCAAGACTGGAAACAGACTTGGGGACGCAGCAGAGATGGTAATCCTCGAACTTGTTGAGAAGACAAAGAAAGAGGAGAAGGCCGATAAGAAGGCTGCAAAGGACAAGAAGGCTGAGAAAGCCTGACACGTTTCCCATGACTGGGGAAGCCCAAGACAGACATAATGTCTGAAGCCGTCACAGAGTGTGGCGGTTTTTTTATGGCTTAAGTTTGCTATTTTCAGTGAGTATCTCTCATTTCTTGCTGCTTCAGGCCATTATTTGCCCATGATTATTGACACCTGTCTGTTATGTGGCAATAATCTTAACATTAATGATTCATAAGGAGGAATAATTAATGGCTACTGTTATTATTTCCCTCCTATGTTTTGTTGCTGGTATCGCAATAGGTTTTGTATGCCGTTGGATATATGCTAAATCAAAGCTCACATCAGCGGAGCAGACTGCTCAGAGAATAAGCGAGGATGCTGTCTCAAAGGCAGAGGCTCAGGCAAAGGAAATTGAGCTTGAGACTCGTGACAGGCTTCTGCAGGAACAGCAGCAGCAGGAACGAGAAGCTAGAGAGAGACGATTTGAACTGCAGAAATCAGAGCGACGACTTCTGCAGAAAGAGGAAAATCTTGAACACAGGCAGCAGGAGCTTGAAGCTGTAAAGCGACAACTGGGAGAGAGGGATGCCGCACTTTCCGCCAAGGAAAAGGAAGCTGAAGAAATGCATCAGACGCTTACTTCTGAACTGGAAAGAGTCGCGGCGATGACGAGAGAAGAGGCTAAGAACGTCATCATCGAGGAGATGAAGAAGGATGCTGAGCATGATGGGCAGGTCTATATCAATAAGATCGAACAGGAAGCTCAGATCCAGGCGGATAAAGTCGCAAGGGATATTATCGTCACATCTATACAGCGCCTTGCAACGGAAGTTTCCGGGGAGATAACTACCGCATCGGTATCGCTGCCAAGCGATGAGATGAAGGGCAGGATTATCGGCAGGGAAGGAAGGAATATAAGGACTCTTGAGACGCTTACCGGTGTGGATATCATCATTGATGATACTCCGGAGGCTGTTGTCATATCCTGTTTTGATCCTGTGAGGAAAGAGATTGCAAGAGTTGCGCTTGAGCGCCTTGTTCAGGATGGAAGAATACATCCTGCACGTATCGAAGAGATGGTTAATAAAGTCTCGAAGGAAGTCGGCAGGATTATCGTGGATGAAGGTGAAAAGGTTGTATTTGATCTTGGTTTCCATAATATGGGACCTGAGATGATCAAGAATCTTGGGCGTCTTCATTTCAGGACAAGCTATGGGCAGAATGTGCTTCTTCATTCCAAGGAAGTTGCTATTCTTGCCGGAATGATTGCTTCAGAAGTAGGTGCAGATCCGGAGATTGCTAAACGTGGAGGTCTTCTCCATGATATCGGAAAGGGAGCTGAGACTGAGAGCGAAGCAAATCATGCTGAAATCGGTGCAGAGCTTGCAAAGCGCCTAGGAGAGGATCCTAGGGTCATCAACTGTATCCTTGCCCATCACAATGATACGGAGCCGACATGTCCGGAGGCAATCATCGTGCAGGTCGCAGATGCAATCTCTGCAGCAAGACCGGGTGCTCGCCGGGAAAGCCTTGATAACTATATCAAGAGACTTGAATCGCTTGAGAATATCGCTAAAGGATTTGAAGGTGTTGACAATGCCTTCGCTATCCAGGCTGGCCGTGAACTGAGAATCATGGTAAACAGCGATATGGTATCCGATGAAAGCGCTAAGAAGATTGCCCGTGGCATCGCAGATAGAATTGAAGCAGAACTCAGGTATCCTGGAAAGATCAAGGTTACGATTATCCGGGAAACCAGAGTAGTGGAGTATGCGAAGTGAAAGACCGTGTCCGTGTCCTTATGATAGGAGATGTGTCGGGAAGCGCAGGTATGGGAGCCCTTTTTCTGGGGCTCTCTTCGCTTGTCCGTGATATGAAAGCCGATTTTGTCATCATGAATGGGGAAAATGCCGCAGGCGGATTCGGGATTTCCATCCAGGATTACCAGAGCATGAAGAAGATGGGAGCTGATGTCATAACAAGCGGTAACCATATCTGGCAGAAGGAAGAGATCTACGACATCCTCGAGAAAAATGATGATATCCTTCGTCCTCTGAACTATCCGGATCCATGCATAGGCCATGGTTATGCAATCCGCAGGAAAGCAGATTATTCAATTGCTGTAATCAATGCCCAGGGCAGAGTCATGATGGCTCCGATTGATGATCCCGTAAAAAGGGTGGACAAGGTCCTTCGTGAAATAAGGAAGGAGACAAACCTTGTTTTTGTTGATTTCCATGCTGAGGATACTCTCGAAAAGGAAGCATTTGCTTTTGCCTTCGACGGAAAGGTTACTGCAGTTGCCGGAACGCATACACATGTACAGACTGCGGATGAGAAGATCCTTCCCAATGGGACTGCTTATATAACGGATCTGGGGCTTACCGGAGTAACCGATGCAGTGATTGGCTCTGATCCTGTGAAAAGCATTGAGAGACAGATGACCCAGCTCCCTATGAAGAGCGAAGTTGCCTCTGGGGAAAGCCATATACAGGGTATCCTTATAGAAGCTGATCCGGAAACAGGAAAGGCCCTCTCAATTGAAAGGTTCACTAAATAAGAGAACCATTTATGATGAAATCAAGCTCTCTGAAATCTATAGAGAGCCTGATGCTTTCCTCTATCTGCTCAAGAGCTTTTCTGTCATTTGCTGAGATATCTCCTGAATATTCTGCGTAAATATATCCATCTTTTTCAGATATTCCAATCAGCCTTATATCTTCAGGGATGCAGGTGAAAAGACCGCTTCCGTCTTCAGGTGGAAGAATCGCGGCTTCAGCTATCAGATGAAGCCTGTCAGCTCCGCCTTCATTAAGCGTTGCCTTGCTTATCACCTTATTTCCTTCACTGTCGTAGAGAATCCTGTCCACCTGGATATACTTAGCCCTGTATTCCTGTCCGCTGGATCTGCTGATTACGTCTGTAACAGAATCAAGGTTCATGAATACGATGGCGCCAGAGAGAAGGATTATTGCTGTAAAAGCGATGAAAGATATAAGAAAGCCACTCCTTTTTCCCATGATTACTACTATAACAGCTGAAAATCATTTTGTATCCTCATTATGCACATTCCTGCTATAATGAGCTGATTGCGATTATGGTAGAGAAACGTGGTATAGGAGTATTTCCTGGAATTGTTACAGGAAAAGCGGCCGTTTTCAGGCATACTGTTCTGGATAACGTGGAACATGCGCTTGCAGATGATCCGGAGAGAGAGCTTAGGGAGTTCGAGGCTGCACAGAAAAGCGTGCTTGACGAGCTGCATTCCATAAAGCCTTCCTCAAGAGAGGAGAGGGATATGCTTGATGTCTATGAAAGCATGCTCTCTGATCCTGATTATCTTGCATTGATACGGGAGAATATCCGGGAGAGAAAATACACAGCATCCTGGGCTGTGGAGGCTGCTACGGAAAAATACACGGCAGCGCTTGCCGCACTTGGCGATTCCTATTTCTCTGAGCGTATAGCAGATATAAGGGATGCTGAGAACAGGCTGCTTGCAGCTATTTCAGGAATCGCCACAGAAATCGTAATCTCCGAACCTTCGATAATAATAGCAGACTATCTTCTTCCATCTGAGCTTATCCAGATGGACAGGAAAAATGTTCTTGGCCTGCTGCTGGATACAGGAGGTTCCACCAGCCACATCGCCATTCTTGCCCATTCCGATGAAATCCCCGCAGTTCTTGGCCTTGGAGATATCTCAAAAACAACGGAGGATGGAGCTGCTGTAGCGATGGATGGCAAGGAAGGCGTTGCCATAATAGATCCTGATGAGAAGACACTTAGAAGTTTCAGGGCAAAGAAAGGTGTTGCAGCAAGGGCTGAGAAGGAGCTAAGAAAAGGTGCTGCGCTCCCAGCGGTAACTACCGACGGTGTTCAGATACATCTTCTGAGCAATATCGAGGGATTGGAAGGGCTTGACAGCGCTATAGCGGCAGGGGCTGAGGGGATCGGTCTTTTCCGTACTGAATTCCTTGTTCTCCGGGATTCTGACTTCGATGACGGCAGAAAGGATTCGGTGTATGCAGAAGCTGCAAAGGTAATGGGGAATTATGGTCCTGTAACTTTCCGTACCTATGATCTCGGAGGAGATAAGATAGCAGAAGGAATGGATAGGAATGAGGAGAATCCTATCCTTGGATGGCGTGCTGTCCGTTTCTGCATGGAACGCAGGGATATATTCCGATCGCAGCTCATTTCGATACTGAAAGCATCCGCATTTTCCGACTCGGTACGCCTTATGTTTCCGATGATCTCGGGTTCCGAGGAACTGGTGGAAGTGCTTGCCTTTTTTGATGAGGTCAAGGATGAATGCCGTAAAAAGGGCATAGCATTTGATGAGAACATGAAAATCGGGACGATGATTGAAACGCCCTCAGCTGCAATTACGGCAGATATACTGGCAGACTATGTTGATTTCATGTCCATAGGGACCAATGATCTTATCCAATACACGATTGCAGTCGATAGAGGCAATGAAAAGATTGCCCATCTCTACCGCCCTTTGCATCCTGCGGTACTCCGGCTTCTGAAATATGTTGTTGATTCAGCAAAGAAGAAAGGCGTGACAGTCTCCATATGCGGAGAAATGGCTGGAAATGCCGAGTACGCCCCTCTTCTTGTCGGTCTTGGCTTTGATGAGCTTTCAATGTCATCGCATTCCATACTTGAGGTAAGAAAACGCATAAGAACATTGAGCAGGGAGAGTTGCGTTCATTTTGCTGATAATGTACTCTCTCTTCCCGATGCAACTTCTATAGAGAAAGCGTTGAATGAGTATAATCAGAGAACTGTGGCACAAGGCCGCAGGTATGAGGGCTATTCAGTTTGAAGCTGCTTGGTGGTTTTATTAGATATGCTAGGAATGAATCTTCCATAGCAGCTGAGTTTAAGTATTTGTACAAGGAGGCCGGCATTTCCCCCTTCAGTATCTAGCCGGAGTTATTATGGAAAAGCTTGATATAAAGAATAAGGCAGATATCGATACATCGTTACCGCTGATTTCGATCATAGGACGTCCTAATGCAGGTAAATCGACACTCTTTAACCGTCTTATAGGAAAGAGAAGAGCCATAACAGACCCGACCCCAGGTGTTACCAGGGATCCGATACCAGAGCGCTGGCTGCTTGGCAATAATGCTGTAACGCTGGTGGATTCAGGCGGTGTCAAAGTAGATAAGGAAGGAATAGATTTCGCAGTGACCGATAAATCCCTGTCCCTTCTGGAACAGAGCGATGCGATTATCTTCCTCATGGACTGTACGGAAGTCACGGCAGAGGACATGATGCTTGTAGAGAAGCTCCGTCCATATACGGATAAGGTGATCCTTACAGTAAATAAGGTTGATGATCCTAAGAGAGAGGACCTTGTCTGGAATTTCTTTTCCTATGGCTACCAGAGGGTTGTCGGAATTTCTGCAGCCCATGGTTCCGGTATAGAGGAGCTTGAGGATTCGCTTCTTGGTATCCTCGCGCTGGAAAGAACCGAGGAAATTCCTGACGAACCCGATACGATCAAGATCGCGATACTCGGAAAACCTAATACTGGGAAATCTACGCTGATGAATCTTCTTACCGGCCGTGATATTTCCATTGTCAGTCCTATAGCCGGAACCACACGTGACGTAATGCGTGGTACATTTGTCTATAAAGGAACTGAGTACACAGTCCTTGATACAGCCGGAATAAGACGGAAGTCAAAGGTTGAAGAGGATGTAGAATACTACTCGGTGAACAGGGCAATAAAGACAATAGAAGAAGCTGATGTAGTCCTTCTCATGGTTGATATCATAGAAGGGATTACGGAGCAGGATAAGAAGATTGCCGATCTCATCGTAAGAAGGGGAAAAGGCGTAATAATCGTTCTTAACAAGACAGATCTCCTCCGTGGTATTCCCAATGAAATTGAGGCGATTAAGGATAGGGTAAGATTCCTGTTCCCAGTTCTTTCCTTTGCTCCTCTGATGCCTATTTCCGCCCTTAAGGGCATTGATATCGGGAAACTTCTGGATATGGTATGGAGTGTATGGAAACAGCTTACCAAGCGTGTTGATACATCTGCTTTGAACGCAGCATTGAAAGCCTGGACAAAGGACAATGAACCTCCTCGTGGAGCAGCTGGACATTATAAGGTGCTTTATGGAACGCAGGTCAGTGCAGCTCCTGTCAGATTCCTGTTCTTTGTTAACAGAGTGCATGCTTTCCCTGAATCCTATATCTCTTATCTGAAGAATATGATCCGCAAGGATTTCGGTTTCACTTATATACCGATAGAAATATCTCTGAGGGAGAGAAGACGGAACCCAAGCCTCAATGAGAATGGCCCTACGAAGACAGAAGCCAGGATCCAGAGCGTCATGAAGGCCGCAGAAGGCGGAAGCAGGAAAAAGGCGAAGGGTACGGCCAGAAAGCCCGGTGGCAAAGCCCGGATGGGGAAGGCGAGGGAGAGAGCGGAGACAATTGTCCGTAACTCGAACCAGAAGCGCAGGACAGGTAAGAAATAATGGGTTACGCAGCTGAGAACGGCATAAAGGCTCTTATTTTTGATATCGATGGAACTTTCTACCCGAAAAGGGCAATGATGTTCCGTCTTGGTCTGGCTTCAGCTCTTCATCTTCCATTTGCTCTTAAGTACAACAGGATGAGACAGGACCTTCGTAAGGAAACGGGTTTCGAAATGGGGGATGCCTCTTCTCTTGGTGAGCTCCAGGAGAAAGAAAGCCGGATGATGTATCCGGGCCGGGACGTGGAGTATTTCATTTCCAAGGAGGAGCGTGTCTTCCGTAAGCCGTGGGAAAGGCTTTTTTCGAATATAAAGCCCTATCCGGATGTAAGGAATGTGCTTATGAAAGCCAGGAGCGAAGGTTATATTCTCGCAGCCCTTTCCGATTTCCCTATCGGGACAAAACTCAGAGCTCTCGGAATTGATGATCTTCTCGACCTGAGCGTATCAACAGAGGAATATGGCGCTCTTAAACCATCTATAAGACCATTTTCCGCAATTCTTGATGAGCTGGGCCTTAAAGCAGCTGAAGCCCTTTATACAGGAGACAGCAGGTCAAAGGATGTTGACGGGGCTAAAAATGCAGGAATGCATACAGCCCTTATCTCTCGCTCTGTCAGAGTGTATAATAATGCTGATATCATCTTCTCCTCATGGGAGGAGTTTGGAAAAATGGTGCTATAGAGGTTGATATGCAGATAGATTCTCAGATGCTGTTGTTTGGAGCTCTGATACTCCTTGTTTCGTTTCTGATTAACCTTGTTGTCGTCATGCTTGTCAGACGCAATATAAAGAATGACAGGATGTCCAAGATGATAACAATGCAGCAGGCTGCTTTCCGTACTGAGTCGGCTTCGACGCTTGACAGGATGCGGACTACGGCAAAAGAGTGCCAGCAGAATGTGGAGCTGTCTACTTCTCAGGCAGAGGATATGGTCCGGCAGATAAGCGATTCGCTGAAAACCCTCTCTGATTATCAGGAAGATCTTGCTGCGCTGCAGGCTGTATGCGCTGAATATAAAGCTGCCCTGGAAAAACTCAGGATTGCAACTGACCAGGCTGAGGCAAGGATACTTGCTGTCCAGCAGGAAGTCAGGAAGGTTGAAGCTGTAAATGACAGAATGGACAGCTTCAGAAGCGAAGCAGAGAGAAGCATGAATCAGCTGCAGGATCTGAAAGCTGAGTATGTCCGTCTTGTTGCTGCAACGCAGGAAAGCCTGAAGAATGCTGCTGAATCCCAGAAGAGCGAGAATCAGGATATGCTTGCTGCATTCTCCCAGCAGATTGAAAGGGCAAAGGAGCTTTTCAGCGCATTTGTCACTCAGGAGAGAATGGATTTCAAGGCATTCTCAGATAGCGAGATCAAGAAAGCAGAGGATATGGCTGTTGATACAGAGAACAGGCGTGATAGCATCATGAAGAGCCTTGAGGATGGAAAGGCTGAACTTGATACCTTCCGCACGGATCTCACATCATCTATCTCCTCACTTGAGAGTGTCAGGGACGGAATCAGGAAGGAAGGGGACGAAGCTGCCTCTTCGTTTGCTGCAGATATTGAAAAGAGAAAGAGTGAGGCAATTGCGGATATCCAGACTGAGATTTCTTCTGTGAAGCTTTCAATTGAGGAATTCTCAAAGGATTCTGCTGCCAGTGCAGAGAAGCTTCACAGTGAGCTTTCGGATAATCTCGATGCTCTTTCCGGACGTTTTGATGAATTCCTCAGAGAGCAGAAGAATGCTCTTGATTCGTATGTAGGGGAGCAGAAGAAAGTGCTCCAGGAAGAGGCTGATAGCGTCATAAGCCGTGTTTCAGCGGAGAAGAATGCACTCGATGAGGCCGTTGCAGCCTTTGGCAATGAACGCTCTGCTGCAGAGGAGAACACTAAGCTTGCAGTTTCCGAAGCCCTTAAGAACGTCGAAAGCGCACGGCTTGCTCTCGATGGTGAGAGAAGCTCATTTATAGAAGCCTCAAAGGATGCGCTTTCAAAGAGCTTTGCGGAGATGCTTGAAGGCGTGAATCAGCGTTACGAACGCCTTAAGGGAGATGCAGATACATTTGTCAAGGCAATTGCTGACCGGGTCAATGATACCAGGGAGACTATAACGCTTCTTTCCCAGGGAGAGCAGGAGAGAATCCAGGATTCTGTTGCAAGGCTTCAGGAACTCGACAGAAAGATCAAAGGATCTGAGGAACAGCTTCAGAAGCTTGCTGAGACTATTACAGCTACCCGGGAAGAACTCTTTTCAGTGCAGCAGGACCGCGGCCGTCTTGACAGCGATATCGAGGAGCGGAACAAGGAGCTTGAAAGGCTGAATGACGAGATGCAGAAATCAAAGAGCGCAAGGCTCGGAGAGGAAGCTGCTCTTGTCAGGCTGAAGCTTCAGATATCCAATCTCGAGAAAGAGAAGAAGCAGGCTGAGATGAAGAAGGAAGCAGCTCCTGAACCTAGAGCGGAAGAGAAAGCTCCTGAGAAGAAGCCAGAGGAGATGATTGAGGAATTCCCTGATGACATCTTCACTGGCAACGTCGAGGAAGTTAATCTCGATGAGGATGATTAAGATACCACGTTCTTAGGCGTTCCGATCATAAAGGATACAAGGTTGTCGAGGGTGCAGTTCATGAGCCGCATCCTCGTTTCTTTTGCAGCCCATGCTATATGGGGCGTTATAATGCACTCCGGTATTCCGATAAGCGGAGAACCATGGCGCGGCGGTTCTTCTCTTAGGACATCAAGCCCGGCGCCTGCTATCATCCTGCTTTTCAATGCAGCAGCCAGAGCTTCCTCATCTATAAGGCCGCCCCTTGCAGTATTTATGAGGATTGCGTTTTGCTTCATCTTCCTGAGGCTCTCCATGTTTATCATATTCTCTGTTTCCGGAGTGAGTGGAACATGCAGAGATATGTAGTCAGATTCTGAGAGCAGCGTATCGAAATCCACTGGCCTGAATCCCTTTTCCTCGGCTTCGCTTTTACTGCTTCTTGAGGTGTATATCACTCCCATGCCGAATGCCGAGGCTATTTCAGCAGTTCTCATCCCTATATGTCCCATACCTACTATGCCGATTGTCTTCCCATATAATTCCGCGAGGGGAAAAAGCGAGTATGAGAAGAGGGGTGATGCTGACCAGTCCCCGTTTCTTACGCTCTCCGAATGTTCGGATACCCGATGTGTGAAGCAGAGAATGTGGGCAAAAACCGACTCTGCGACTCCTTCGGTACTGTATTCCGGAACATTTGTAACGGTGATTCCCAGATCCCGTGCTGCCTGGATATCAATGATATTGTAGCCCGTTGCTGTTACCCCGATATACTTCAGCTTGGGAAGCTTTTCCATTGTTTCCCGCGTGAATGGTACTTTGTTCGTAAGGATGAACTCTGCATTTTCAGAGCGGGGTATTATTTCATCAGGAGATGTCGTGTCATATACCTCAACATTTCCAGTACTTTCAAAATCTTTCCAGGAGAGGTCTCCCGGATTAAGGATCTTTCCATCGAGAATCGCAATATTCATATCAGGATTCTACCGCACTGCGGAAGTTTTCTCACGCAGTTTCGGTTTATCTGAATGAATGAAGCGGTTTGACCATTTTCAAGGCTATTGTTAATTTACTAATGTATCATCCTTGATACGTGCTGAAATGAAAAGAAAAAAGAAAAGAGGCTTTAAAATGGCTGATGAGGAAATCAAGAAGGAAGAAGAAGCTGTGGCTTCCGAAGAAGATAAGGATACAGAAGCTGAGACTGAGGTGTCCGAGGCTGATGAGCTGAGGGCCAAGGTAAAGGAACTTGAGGATACAATTGCAGATCTCAAGGATAAAGCTCTAAGGGAAGCTGCAGAGACCGAGAACTACAAGAAGCGTCTCAGGCAGGAGAAGGAGAATGCTGTCAAATATGCTAATGAGGCATTGATCAGGGATCTTCTTGATCCGCTTGATAATTTCTCCAGGGCAATTGAGGCTTCGGAGAAATCAAAGGACTTCGATACTATCCGCACTGGCGTTGTGATGGTAGAGGATCAGATCCATACATTGCTTAAGAACAACTGGGGCCTTGAGGCTTATTCTCCGGAGGGAGAGGATTTTGACCCTTCTGACATGGAAGCCTGCATGATGCAGGAAGTTGAGGGGCTGGATAAGGAAAAGGTCCTGCAGGTGTTCGTAAAAGGCTATAAGCTGCATGGAAAAGTCATAAGAGCTGCAAAGGTTGTAGTAGGAAAGCCGAAAAGCAATTGACGAAAGAGGTTGGCATTATTATTTTACCTCTGGATACGGAGCGTGGCTCCAGAATGATCTGGATAAATATGGAGAGAAGATAAAATGGGAAAGATTATAGGTATAGACCTTGGAACAACTAACAGCTGTGTTGCTGTGATGGAAGGCAACGAGCCTGTTGTAATTGCAAACAGCGAGGGAGACAGAACGACACCGTCTGTTGTCGGTTTCACTGATACGGACCGTCTTGTAGGAAAACCTGCAAAGAACCAGATGGTTACAAACCCTGAGAATACTGTCTATTCCATCAAGAGATTCATGGGAAGAAAGTACCATGAGGTTACTGAAGAGATTAAGATGGTACCGTATAAGGTTGTATCCGGTGCTAATGATGAGATAAAGGTTGCTGTAAGAGGCCATGAGTATTCTCCTCAGGAGATTTCCGCAATTGTTCTTCAGAAGATGAAGAAGACAGCAGAGGATTATCTTGGAGAGCCTGTAACAGAGGCTGTTATAACAGTACCTGCATACTTCAACGATGCCCAGCGCCAGGCAACAAAGGATGCTGGACGTATTGCTGGTCTTGAAGTAAAGAGGATTGTCAACGAGCCTACTGCAGCAGCTCTTGCATACGGATTCGGAAAGGATAAGTCCGATAAGGAAGAGACCATTGCTGTATACGATTTCGGTGGCGGTACTTTTGATATCTCCATTCTTGAACTTGGAGATGGAGTATTTGAGGTTAAGTCGACAAACGGAGATACACACCTCGGCGGTGATAACATCGATCAGGTGATCATCGACTGGATGGCTGCTGATTTCAAGAAGAATACAGGAATAGATCTTTCAAAGGATAAGATGGCGCTTCAGAGGCTGAAGGAGGCTGCAGAACAGGCAAAGATTGTTCTTTCTTCTTCTACAACTACCACAATCAACCTACCGTTCATCACAGCTGATGCAACTGGCCCGAAGCACCTTCAGATGGAGCTTACAAGAGCTAAGTTTGAGCAGATGATTGCTCCGCTTGTAGAGAGAACAAGGATCCCGTGTGAGAATGCTCTCCGCGATGCTGGCATCTCCGCTTCAGGTGTCGATGAGGTAATCCTTGTCGGTGGTTCTTCAAGAATCCCTTGCGTACAGGCTCTTGTTAAGGAGCTTTTCGGAAAGGAACCGCATAAGGGAGTCAACCCTGATGAGGTTGTTGCTGTCGGCGCATCCATCCAGGGTGGTATTCTCAAGGGAGATGTAAAGGATGTTCTTCTTCTCGATGTAACTCCGCTCTCACTTGGTATTGAGACACTCGGCGGTGTCTGCACAAAGCTCATTGAGAGAAATACTACTATTCCTACAAGGAAGAGCCAGATTTTCTCAACAGCAAGCGATGGACAGACTGCTGTATCGATTCATGTTCTTCAGGGTGAGCGTGAGCTTGCTTCTCAGAACAGAACGCTTGGAACATTCAATCTTGAGGGAATTGCTCCTGCACCGCGCGGAGTACCGCAGATTGAGGTTACATTCGATATCGATGCCAACGGTATAGTCCATGTATCTGCAAAGGATCTTGGAACTGGCAAGGAGCAGAAGATCAGGATTGAGTCCTCTTCAGGTCTTTCAGAGCAGGAAATCGACCGCATGGTAAAGGATGCGGAAGCTCATGCTGCTGAGGATAAGAAAGCTAGAGATACTATTGAGGCAAAGAATAATGCTGAAAGCGTAGTCTATGCTACTGAAAAAGCTCTTAAGGACTATGGCGACAAGGTCTCTGCAGATGAAAGAGGAAAGATTGAGAGTGCTCTCCAGGAGCTTAAGGATGCACTTGCAAACAGCAATGCAGCTCCAGATGAGCTGAAGAGCAAGACAGAGAAGGTTCAGCAGGCTTCTATGGAACTTGGACAGAAAGTCTATGAGGCAGCACAGCAGAACGGTGGTGCTCAGGGAGGCGGTGCATCATCCTCCTCTGACAGCCAGGCATCTTCCGGTCCAAAAGATGATGGAACTATGGATGCAAGCTACGAAGAGGTCAAATAAAAGACTCTTCAGCCAAAGGGAAGCAGCATGGAAGCATGCTGCTTTCTGACGTTAAGAGGGAACTATGGCAAAGAGAGATTATTACGAGGTTCTTGGGGTTTCCAAGACAGCTACTGAAGAAGAGATAAAGAAAGCATACAGGAAGATAGCTCTGCAGAATCATCCGGATACTCATCCGAATGACAAGGCTGCGGAGGAGAGGTTCAAGGAAGCCAGCGAGGCGTATGAGGTCCTTTCGGATCCGAAGAAGAGAAGTGCGTATGATCAGTTCGGCTTCAGCGGTATGAATGATTTCCAGGGCGGAGCCGCAGGTAATTATTCAAATGTATATCGTGATTTCTCCGATATCTTCTCCGGTGCGGGTTTCTCTGATTTCTTCTCATCCTTCTTCGGAGGAGGCGGTGGAAGAGCTCAGCAGCGCGGAAGCTATGGAGAACCCGGTGCATCTCTCAGATATGATATCACGATAGATTTCAGCGAAGCTGTTAATGGCTGCAAGAAGGAGATTTCCTTCGGCCATAAGATCAAGTGCTCAAGCTGTGGCGGTACAGGGGGAACCGGCATCAAAACATGTCCTACATGTCATGGAACGGGGCGTGTTACAAGCGGTAATTCCTTCTTCCAGATGGCTTCAGGCTGCCGGACATGCGGTGGCAGCGGCCATGTGATTGAACATCCCTGTGCAGAGTGCCATGGAAGCGGAACTGTCACGAAGACTGAGAAGCTTGTTGTCAATATTCCTGCAGGAGTGGACAACGGATCCCGTCTGACTCTTCGTGGAAAGGGTGATGCTGGAACGAATGGCGGCGCTGATGGTGACCTTATTCTTTTCATCTCAGTGCGACCTGACAAGTATTTTGTCAGGGAAGGAAATGATGTTTATCTTCAGATTCCTGTCACGATAACACAGGCTGCCCTGGGTGCTGCTGTGCTTGTTCCTACAGTCGATGGAGTTAATATCAAGGTGGATATACCTGCTGGCATACAGTCTGGTACAATGCTTCGTGTGAAGGGCAGAGGAATACCATCGCCAAGAAGTTCTTCCCGCGGTGATATGTATATACGCGTGATGGTTGAGACACCTCGCCGTCTTTCTTCCAGAGCTCGTGACCTGATGAAGGAACTTGCATCTGAGATTAAGGAAGATACAAGCCCGACACCTATGGAGTTTCAGGAATAATGGGTGAGAAAGTATATGGTTTTCATGCAATAGAGGAGGCCCTTAAAAAAGCTGGAATGGGGTCCACTCTGTTTGTTCAGCGTCAGGGCGGAGAGAGAATTGAGGCACTTGTCCGGGAAGCAAAGCTCACTGGTAAGGTCGCTGTAAAGAAACTTTCCCGTGATGAACTAGAGAGAATGCTTCCTGGTGTGGATCTGAGAGGAGCTCTTCTTGATCTTGGTGGTCCAAGGCGCGGTGCCTCTAGGCTTATAGAGAAGAGTGTCGAGGAATTCTGCGAAGCTCTTGGCGAGGATGATGGGGCTCTTGTCCTCATTCTTGACGGCATAACAGATCCTCATAACCTTGGAGCTATTCTGCGTTCAGCAGATCAGTTCGGAGTCGATCTTGTAATGATACCGGAGCGCAGGGCAGTTCAGGCTAATGAGACAGTTGTGAAAGTCTCCTCAGGAGCTGCGCAGTATGTCCCGATGTCTGTTGTCACAAATCTCACAAGAGAGATGAAGATTCTCAAGGATAATGGATTCTGGATCTATGGTGCAGATATGAAAGGCGAGGAGAGCTATACGGTGGATTTCCCTAAGCGTACAGCTATAGTCATGGGCTCTGAAGGTGATGGCATCTCCCTGCTTGTCAGAAAGAATTGTGACCATATTATATCAATACCGATGAGCGGTCATATCGACTCGCTCAATGTATCGGTAGCTGCAGGAATACTGCTTTACGAATTCAGAAGGCCCCGTTAATCAGAGAAGTAGGCATTTCCTATGTCGTCTCTATACCAGAGACCCTGGAAATGCTTTCTTTTTATCAGGTCATATGCATTTTTATTGGCTTCTCCGATACTGTTTCCTTTTCCTACTACGGTAAGATTCCTTCCTCCGGTAGTTATTGCTTTGCCATCTTTTTCCTGGATTGCACCGCAGAATACTATCGGGCCTTCATTGAGAGGCTCGAGGAATGCAGATGTAAGTCCCTTGATCTCCTTCCCGATTTCAGGATTCATTGGATATCCCTGGGAAGCAAGCACTACAGCTACAGTTGACTCGTCCGTCGTTGATAGCTGTATTGAACTTACGTTGTCCTTTTCCATCGCACCGAGAATTTCTATCAGATCTGTATTGATGATAGGAATCATGGCCTGGGCGGAAGGATCGTTGAAGCGGACATGGTAATCAACGAGATAAGGCTCCTTATCTTCTGTAATCATCAGAGAGAGCGTTAGTATGCCTTTGTATGAGAGCTGCTCAACCTGCATCCCATAAAGAGTCGGCTTTATTATCCTATCGATGATCTTTTCTTTTATTTCGTCGATGATCGGAACAGGGCAGAGCGCTCCCATTCCACCTGTCGGAGTCTGATCATCTGCCGCTTTCTTCGTGTAATCGCTTGTTATCGGAAGCACTAGATAGCCATTGCGGTCAAGAAGCAGCGAACAGCTTGCAGGAGTTCCGTTGATGAACTCCTCCAGTAGCACGGGCCCTTTCTCGAAAAGCTTCTTTGCGTAATCTACCAGAGCGCCTGTATCATCTGAAGAGAGCATTATCCTTGATGGAGCAATATAGTTGCTTTTTATTGTGAAGTATTCTCCGCTATGTCTCTCAAGATATTTCTCAAGCCCTTCGATATCGCCAAAAAGAGAGCTGTGGGGAATCGGAATATTATGCCGTCTTGTGAATGCTCTGGAAAATGATCTGTCTCCTTCAAGCTTTACCGAGTTCTCCGGTGCTCCGAATGTCTTTATCCCTCTGTCATTCAGATACTTAACCACACCTGTGAACAAAGGTGCCTCAGTTCCTATGAATACATAGTCTATTTTATGATCCTTACAGGCATTGTAGACAGAAACAGGGTCGGATGGCTTTACATCCGGCAGATTCTGGCAGAATCGTCCAGTGGCGAGATTGCCAGGAGCTGCGAAGAGCCCTGAAAGGTAGCAGCTCTTGCTGAACCACCATGCGACAGCATGATCTTTTGCTCCAGATCCTAGCAGTAGAACGCGCATTCTTTTGACTCCTTTATTAAAACGCTACCATACCGGAAAGTGAAAATCAAAGAAAATCCTCTGTTTTCAGTATGAAAAAATAAGTATGGCACGTAGTAAAAAAGAGACGGGAAGCTATTTGGGAAAAGGCGGGGAAAAGCAGGATTCTACCGCTATATCCAGATATAGGTATTCCTGCAGTATCGCATTCATTCAGGCAGCATCTTCCGTCATTCCCGGTTCAGACCAGAGAGGGCGGCTATCATTTCTTCCCTGGTACATGCAGCTGCTAATTCATTCTTCACTCTGCTGCTGCCGGGAATCCCTTTGATATAGGCCATCAGATGCTTTCTCATTTCCCTGCAGGCAATATTCTCTCCATAGTATCCGATCATCAGATCAAGATGTTTTTCAGCAGTCTCTATCTTTTCCTGCAATGCGGGGTGCTGATAGCTTCCTTTTTCGAGGAGATCCTTTGTCTCTCTGAATATGAATGGATTCCCAATTGCTCCGCGTGCGAACATCACACCATCAAGACCATAAAGGTTTATCATATCCAGGGCATCCTCGGGCGTGAATACATCTCCGGAACCGAAGATAAGCATCCCGCTTTCTCTGAAATGATTGCTGAGGGTCCTGAATGCTTCCTTATCAGCTGTGCCGCTGTAGCCCTGGGCCCGGGTTCTTGCGTGAAGGGTAAGCATCTCTGCACCGGCTTCTGCTGCTGTATCTGCAAATTCGATATAATTGATTGACGAGGAATCCCATCCAAGGCGGAATTTGACAGATACCGGGATATCTGTATATTCCTTTATCGTTCTTATGATTTTACCTATCATTTCAGGATTCTTCATCAATGCCGAACCTGCTCCGGTCTTTACGACTTTTGGAACAGGGCAGCCGCAGTTTATATCTATTACGGTAGGATTGTATTCAAGAAGATTATCCATGGCTCTTCTCACCGGATCATCTGAAGGTGCGAATATCTGGATGATAAACCTGTCCTCTCCCTGAAACCTCTCTAGCAGCGCTTTTGTCTTCTCTCCGTTTCTTGCAAGTCCTTCTGCACTTACCATTTCGGAGACTGCTGAATCAGCGCCTTTGCTCCGTGCGATTTCACGGAATGCCTTATCTGTATATCCTGCAAGAGGGGCTAATATGAAAGGCCCTCCGATTCTCTTAATATCCACACCACGAATACTAGCACAGACCCTTTTCAAATTGCCATCAGTGTGTTAGCTTCTCATTTATGAAGCAGAAATTGGGTCAAGATGACGACTGGGCCTATGTATATGTTATAAAAAACCCATCATATAATGATGTTTGCCTCTGTGCATGGGACAGTGTTCTTTATGCTGGTACTCCAGTGGTCTACGAAACCAGATTCGGTCTGGATCTCGGTATTGTGGTAGGTCCTGCCCCGGTTCCCGGCGCATCGTATGTTCCTGGCCATAGCGAGGTTCATGGTGCCTGCCTTCATTTCGCTGATGAGAAGGAAGAAGATGATGTCAGGTATACAGCATCTGAGAGCGCTCACCAGTGTGACTCCTGTTTCTGCTGCCAGATTACGAAAGAGCCGGAGAAGATGAAGGTCGATGGCAGCGTGACATGGATTGACCATCTTGCAACTCCTTCTGAAATGGCCAGGTATGCGGAAAATGAGGCGAAAGAGGAAGAAGCGGTCAAGGTATGCAGGGAAAAAATCAGAAAGCATAATCTTGGAATGAAGCTTGTGACAACTCATTTCCTTCTCGGGGAGCCTAAGGTAATCTTCTTCTTCACAGCAGATGAACGTGTTGATTTCCGGGATCTTGTCAAAGATCTTGTCGCTGTTTTCAGGATGCGTATAGAACTGAGGCAGATCGGAGTAAGGGATGAATCCAGGCTTATCGGAGGACTTTCTGTCTGCGGCAGGGATTATTGCTGCCATCTCATGACAAAGGAGATGGAGCCTGTAACAATAAAGATGGCAAAAGAGCAGAACCTGTCCCTGAACTCGATGAAGATCTCTGGTCCATGCGGCCGTCTTCTATGCTGTCTTGCTTATGAGTATGACTACTATATGGAAGAAAAAGCCGGCTGTCCTCCTGAAGGAACACGGCTCAGGCTTGATAGGGAGCTGTGGAGAGTAAGCGAGGTCAACATCTTATCAAGAAAGATTACAGTTGCCGGAAGCGAAGGCCGTACAATCCAGATTCCTTTTGAGGAAGTCTCATTCAACAGTGAAACAGGTTTCTGGGAAGTGAGCGAGGAGTATCAGGAGGAAATCTTCTCTTCGTGATGGAATACTTTGGAAATAAAGTATTGCTAGGTAACGTGTTGACGCTTAAGTATCTTTATGATAATTTCTTTAATCGCTGTCATTGGTATGACGGCTGCTTTTTGAATAGAACGATTGGAAATTTTTTGGAGGAATAAATGGCTAACAAGTCAGCAGAGAAAAGAGAACGCCAGGAAGCAAAGCGCCGTCTTCGCAACCGTATGGCTAAGAGCACTATGCGCACAGCTATCAAGAAGTTCGATGCAGCTGTAGCTGCTGGAGATAAGGACGCTGCAGCCGTAGCAATGGCAGAGAGCAATAAGCTCCTCGATACAGTCGCTGGAAAAGGAATCATCCACAGGAATACTGCTGCAAGGAAGAAGAGCAGAATCGCACATGCATACCACAAGATGGCTTAATTTCTGTGGGGTATTGCTATGGAACAGAAACTGACAAAGGCTGCTATCATAGAAAGCCTGCATGCTAAATTAGGAATCAATAGGACAGATATTCACTCGGTTATCGATGAGCTGTTTGAGGAAATCAAGGATGGTCTCAAAGATAACAGGGTTATAGAGCTCCGTGGATTCGGAACTTTTGAAGTCCGTATCAGAAAGGGACGTGAGAAAGCTCGTAATCCGAAGACCGGAGATGTGGTTGCCGTTGACAGGCATGGTGTTGCTATTTTCCGCCCTGGAAAAGAGCTCAAAGATTTTGTCTGGGATATCACAACCGGACCATATGAGGAAAAATAACTTGGAAGGGAATATAAAGACTTCCAGAAGAAGCCTCAGAACTTTAGGTTCTGAGGTTCTTGTTTTAGTAACAGCTGCGTTTGTTTATTCGATGGCGTTTCCGGGATTCATGATTCCCGAAGGACTGGGTTTTATTGCGTTATTTGCATTGATTCCGGTCTTCGCTGTCATAAGGCATACATCATGGAAGCATGTCTGGTGGATGGGATTCCTGTTCGGATTTGTCTTTTTCCTCTTCTTCACATATTGGCTTAAAAGCTTCCATGCACTTGCGATTGTACTCATACCTGTAATCAAAGCATTTGAAATGATGCTCTGTTTCGTGGCCCTGAAAGCTGCTGACAGTTTCTTTAAGCGCTTTGGATACATCGTTCAGGCTATCATATGGATTGCGTATGCATATCTTTCAGAGAGCTGGTTCGCAGGATTCTCCTATGGGAATATAGCATATGCATTCTATAAGTATGCTCCATTTATACAGATTGCAGATATTGCCGGTATATGGGGTGTTGGTTTTATTGCAATACTGCCTCAGCCGTTTCTCGGAAGATACCTTTCTGACTGGGTAAGCGGCAGATCCGGACGTTTTGCCAGCTATATTCTGAAGAACATTGCTTTCGTAGT
This sequence comes from uncultured Spirochaetaceae bacterium, assembly GCA_944389105.1. GTDB lineage: Bacteria > Spirochaetota > Spirochaetia > Sphaerochaetales > Sphaerochaetaceae > Ornithospirochaeta. Next base: position 25,774 of record CALXLD010000042.1, read on the forward strand.
GATTTATGCTGTTCTTCTTCTATCCACTCTTATCTATGGATTTGCAAAAGTCTCGGAGTGGAAAAATAAGGAGCCTGACAGGATATGGGATGTTGTTGCCGTACAGCATAACCATGATTCATGGGAGGGCGGGTATTTCACATATCTCCACAATTTCAATAATTTAAGGAGATATACTCTTGAAGCACTCTCGAAAACTGATCCGGATCTCGTGATCTGGAGCGAAACAGCATTTATACCATCTGTGGCCTGGCATACGAATTATTCAACAGAAGGTTCCGGCTACGAGGTTACAGCAGATCTTGTTAATCAGTTCGTTTCATTCGGAGAGAATCTGGGAGTCCCTCTTCTTACAGGCAACCCCGAAGGTGTCATCGCAGATGAATCGCTTCCGCCTATTCTTGAGGATGGTTCCACAAACCGTGTTGATTACAATACTGTCATTCTCTTTGACGATGGCCATATTGTGGAGACTTACCGCAAGCAGCATCTGGTTCCTTTCACAGAGTATTTCCCCTATGAGGAGGAATTGCCCTGGCTTTATAATCTTCTCCTTGCAAATGACTATAACTGGTGGTTGCAGGGGGATACTCCGGTTGTCTTTGAGTCGGATGGCGTTAAGTTCTCCACACCGATCTGCTTCGAGGATAATTTCGGATATCTTTCAGGTGAGTTCGTTGCTTCGGGCGCGGATGTGATTGTCAATATGTCGAATGATAACTGGTCAAAGAAAGTGAGCGCTGAGCTGCAGCATGCTGCTATGGGTGCTTTCAGATCAGTCGAGACAAGAAAGGCAACAATAAGGGGAACCAACAGCGGCATAACATGCATGATAACCCCTGAAGGAACAATGCACGACAGGATGGAGCCTTTCGCAATGGGTTGGCATCTTTACCATGTTCCTGTTTACACACATGACAGCAATCCTGATACATTCTATGTGAATCATATAGATCTCTTTGCTCATATTGCGGTTTATTCTTCCTATGTCCTGATAGCACTCGGTGCCTTGATGAAGATAGCTGCCGTAATCAGGGGCAGGGGAAAGAAGGACTGATGAACGCTAGTATCATAGTAATCGGGACAGAGCTTACAAGAGGTATAATACAGGATCAGCATGGATCTCTTATCAGCCGTGAGCTTACGCACCTTGGGGTCCATGTCTCCGAAATAGTTGCGCTTCCTGATGATGGGACAATAGAGGCTGTGCTTGGTGCTTTGATGAGATCCTCTGATATGGTGATCATAACAGGAGGGCTTGGACCGACCAGCGATGATATGACACGTTCTGTTATTGCGGAAGCTGCAGGGAAGAAGCTCGTCAGAGATAAAGAGTCCTGGGAATTCCTTGTGAATAAGCTTGGGGAGAAAGCTTATGGTGCTAACTCCAGACAGGCTATGATACCTGAAGGTTTTTCCATAATCCCGAATCATAATGGCACCGCGCCAGGTTTCTATGGTTATGGAGGAAGCACTCTTCTTGTTTCGCTTCCCGGTCCTCCAAGGGAAATGCATCCTATGTTTTATGATTCGGTGATTCCTCTTGTTAAGGATAAGCTTGATCTCAAGGATGCAGAGCGTGATGAATATACTTCATTCATAACAGCAGAAGCTAAGCTTGAAGAGCTTTATGAAAGCGTGGATCCCGATCTTGACTGGGGAACAAGATTCCAGGATTACAGGATTTCGCTTTATGTCTCTGGCAAGTCCAGATCAGAGAGGGATGCTGCGATAGGAAAGCTGCAGTCCCTTATTGGCAAGCACAGACTTGAGCGTGGAGACTCTGATGCCCTTTCGATCCTCATCGATGCTCTGAATGAGAAGAATGCTACTGTGTCTGCTGCAGAAAGCTGCAGCGGAGGACTTATCTCAGAACTTCTCACTTCCCGTCCCGGATCATCCCGCTTCATGGTGGGATCTGTCACTTCTTATGCTGCCTCCGTCAAGGAGCATGTGCTTGGTGTCAGAAAGGAGACGATAGAGAAGTTCGGAACAGTCTCTGCGGAATGCGCTATTGAAATGGCGGAGGGTGTCAGGAAGCTTACCTCTTCTGATTTCTCCGTTTCCGTCACGGGCGTTGCCGGTCCTGACAAGGATGAGGGCAAGGATGTTGGTACTGTTTATTTTGGATTCTCATCCAGAGATGGCAGGGCAGAGAGTGTTCTTCTCCGCTTTTCCTCATGGGGAAGGGAATCTATAAGGCGAAAGGCAGCTGTGTCTGCATTCCTTCTTCTTGCTTCTTTCATAAAGGGCGAAGATGTCGCTGAAATAGCCGGGAGCTGGAAGCAAATCTGATTGCAGCGCTTTTTCTGCTGTTGACTATTTGCAGATGATAGCAATAATATCGGAGAAGTTAGATATGCCCTATGTTCATGGGCTCAATCCTTTCAGAAACCAATAATTTCTTTTGGAGTAATAATGTCAGATTTATTAGAAGAGGCTGGGGTAGCGGAGAATCCGGCACCGGCTGAAGAAAAGCCTGTTGTAAAAAGAAAACCTGGTCGTCCAAGAAAAGCTAAGACTGATGCTGAAAGCGTAAAAAAACCTCGCGTGACTGTCAGAAGAAAGCCACGCGTCAGCGTAAAAAGCGCAGAAGATATTGAAGAAGCGGCAGCTGCGGATAATCCGGAACCTGCAATAGAGGCTGAAAATGCTGTAGCAGAAGCTCCTGTATTGCCGGCTGCTGAAGAAGAATCACCGTCCTTCGAGCCTGTAGAGGTTTCGGATAATAGTACTGATAGTTCCACCGATAATGCTGATGAAGCTTCTTCCGAAGAGAAGAGCTCGGATGGAAAACAGTATGATAGACGATATGATGACAGATTCCATAATGGGAATCGCCGCGATAAGAGGATGAAGAACAACGGGAAGAGAAGGGTTCCTGAGGATTTCCAGCCTGAGATCAACCTGGATGAGCATCCTGAAGCTCCTCAGCTCTTCATATCCGTGCTTACAGCTCTTCATATCGATGAGCTGAGGGATAGGGCAAAACTCCAGGGAATTCCAGAAGATGTTATTCTCGATTGCCGTAAGTCAGAGCTTATCGCGAAGATGATGCGTCTTCATTCTGCAAATGGCGGAGCGCTTCTGGCTGAAGGAACGCTGGAGGTGCTGCAGGAGGGAAGCTTCGGCTATCTCAGATATCCTTTCAACAACTATCTTGCAGGAACTGAGGATGTATATGTTTCAGCTTCTCTTATCAAAGCGATAGGAATGAAAACAGGCGACTTGGTCTATGCCCAGATAAGAGCTCCACGGGAGAATGAGAAGAGCGCTGCTGTCGTGCGTGTCCTTAAGGTCAATGGTGAAGAGCCGAAGATGGCAAAGATCCGTGCTCCTTTCGATACCCTTACTCCTCTTTTCCCAGATGAGAGACTTCATCTTGAAATCGTTGAAGAGGAGAAGCCTTCCGATCTTTCTACGAGAGTCGTCGATCTCTTCTGCCCGATAGGAAAAGGCCAGCGTTCACTTATCGTCGCGCCGCCGAGAACGGGAAAGACAGTCCTTATGCAGAAGATTGCCAATGCAATCACAACAAACCATCCGGAGGTTACTCTGATTGTCCTTCTTGTCGATGAGCGTCCTGAAGAGGTCACCGATATGCGGCGCAATGTAAACGCAGAGGTTATTGCTTCTACGTTCGATGAGCAGGCTCAGCATCATGTTCAGGTAGCGGAGATGGTTATTGAGAAGGCTAAGAGGCTCGTTGAATATAAGAAAGATGTTGTTATCCTCCTTGATTCAATCACGCGTCTTGCCAGGGCTTATAATCAGACTGTTCCTGCTTCTGGAAAGATCCTTTCCGGCGGTGTTGATTCCAACGCGCTTCATAAACCAAAGAGATTCTTCGGTGCTGCTAGGAATATTGAGCAGGGAGGTTCCCTCACGATTATATCGACAGCGCTGATTGAAACCGGATCAAGGATGGATGAGGTTATATTTGAGGAGTTCAAAGGAACGGGAAACAATGAAATCGTTCTTGACCGCAAGATGGCCGATAACCGCAAGTTCCCTGCCATCAATATAAAGAAATCAGGAACAAGGAGGGATGATCTTCTTCTTCCAGCTGATGTGCTTTCCCGTGTATTCCTTCTCCGCTCAGCATTCGGTAATCTCGATGATGTCGACATGTCTGTTGCTCTGATTGACAAGATGAAGAAGACAAACAATAATAAGGAGTTCCTTGACTCGATGAATACGCCATCGACGTTGAGGTGATGATGATATCGCCCATCTGTGAAAGCAGATGGAAATGCATAGAACCGGAGGAAAATGAAAATGAAGAAGGATATCCACCCTGAGTACACACTTCAGGAAATCCATTGCTCCTGTGGCAATGTGATTAAGACAAAGTCTACTGCAAAGAATCTGCATGTTGAAATCTGCTCAGCCTGCCACCCATTCTTTACAGGTACACAGAAGCTTGTTGATACAACAGGACGTGTTGAGCGCTTCAACAAGAGATACCACAGAGAAACAAACTGAGGTTGTTTTCAGAGGAAGAGGACCGGAGATTATTCTCCGGTCTTTGTTTTTGACAAAAACTGATTCCTTGTCTAATATTACCCCAAAGAATCGGGACAATTATGAAGGGAATTATCGACGTACATAAAGCTGAATATGGGGAGGAGCCTGCCGTTGTCGTGGAAGTTCCACAGGTCACCACACTCCTTGGTGCTTTTTCTGAGTTCTGCTCTGGATTTGCTCTGATGAGTACCAATACACAGGGGTTGCGTGTGGCTGTATCAAGACGTGCGGACAGTCAGGTTCATGTATTGAATTCCACAAAGAAGGAACGCCGTAAGTTTCAGCTGATAGGCATAAAGGGAAGAAAGGAAGATAAGTGGTGTACGCCAGTCAAATCGATATGCCAGGTTCTGCAGGCATCGGAACTTGATGTTCCTGGGTTCAATCTGACTATCAAAGGACAGAGTGCAGTTGCTGATCCTCCTGCAATAACGGCGGCAATAACATCCGGCCTTCTTCTGGCACTGGATAAGCTTTTCGGGTATAAGCTTAAGATAAACAGCCTGATGCGGCTTGCCTATAATTCGAACAGATTCTCAGATAGCTATAAGGCAAGACTCCGCGACCTCATTACGATTTTCTCTTCAAAGCCCGGAAAGATGATACACTTCGATCTTGAAACCTACGACTACTCGTTTTTTCCTTATCCGTTCACGGAGGAAAGCGGGGTAGGGTCATGGTTCATTGACTGTTCCCTCCCTGCAGATGAGCTCTCGGAGGAAGTAGCAATTTTCAGGAAGGAAGCTGCAGCGGCATTTATACAGCTTAAGAATGAGCTTCCCCGTGGGACAAAACTCAGGAATATCCCGAGAAAGGAGATAATCCAGAACAGGAACATATCCGAGGACTGGAAGAGGATCATCTCTTTTGTGATAGAAGATTCAGCAGCTGCAGAGAAAGGCTATGAATATCTTCTCTCAGGGGATTCCAGACAGCTTGGCAAAGTACTTTCAGAGGAACAGCGCAACCTGTCTCAGAGTGCCGGACTTACTTCTCCTGAAGTTGACTGGCTTGTGAAGAGAGGAGCTGAATCTGATAGTGTATGCGGCGTTACGGAGATTTCCGTAGGAATCACCGGAACCCTCGTTGCCCTGATTGAACGGGATAAGGAAGCTCTCTTCGGGGAGAAGCTTGAGGAATATGAGCGAATATTTGGATTCAAGCCTGTAATGCGGGAGTATATCCCATCAGGTTCTATAAGGATAATACCGAAAGATGAATATCCTTCTATCTAATGATGATGGTTATAAAGCACTTGGTATAAGAGTTCTTGAAGATGTTCTGTCCGAAGCTGGCCATGACGTTTACGTATCAGCTCCGGATAGTGAGCAAAGCGGCAAGTCCCATGCTATGACCATAAGAGGAAGGATCGTAGTGACGGAATATGCACCAAAGCACTTCCATGTCTCCGGGACTCCTGCTGACTGCATTGTATATAGCCATCGCTGCTCATTGTTTCCGATCCCTTTCGATGTTGTTATTTCCGGAATAAACCATGGCTACAACCTTTCTACTGATATTATCTACTCAGGAACCTGCGCTGCAGCTCGTCAGGCCGCATTCTATGGCGAAGGCTATTGCTATCTCTGCTGAGGAACGTGACAATGAAGAGCTGTTTTTCAGAACCGCACGCTTTCTTGTTTCAGATATGGATTCTTTCCTTGGGAAAATCCCGGGTGGTGCATTCATGAATATAAATGTTCCCTCGTCTTTTTCCGGAGGATATGAGGCTGGTGGCATGGGGGAGATTTCCTACAATGATACTATTGCAGTAAGGGAAACCCATGGAGATAAAAGAATCCTTGAAATAGATTCTGCATCTCTGGAGTATCATCCTTCTCAGACTATATACCGTGCGGACCATGAGATCTGCCGCTCAGGAAAAGCTTCTGTCTCAATCATTGAGACCATGCCAGCTCTTTCTTCTGCGATGGAACTGCTATGAAATGGGAGGATATCTGCTCAAGATGCGGCCTGTGCTGCCATGAGAAGGTGATTTTCCCGGAAGCTCTTGTGATTGACCTATCAATGCATTGTGGGTTCTACGATGAAAGCACGCATAGCTGTACAGTTTACAGCAATCGCTTCTCAGAATGCTCCAGATGTGAGAAAGTGACTCCTCTTAAAGCGATGTTCAGTCCATCTTTGCCGGAAAGCTGTGCTTATGCTGAGTGGGCGAGACGCCACCATATAAGATTTGTACGGAAAAGGGAACTGGTACTGGCAGACAGTACTTCTTGACGCTTTCTCTGGCTCTGGATACCTTAAATCCGAATGGAGAATAATATGGATAGAAGATATGTCTATCTGGACAACAATGGCACAACCAGAATGGCCGATGAAGTCAGGGCTTTCATACATGAAAATGAATCGCTCTATGGCAATGCTTCAAGCATGCATACTCTTGGCCGTCAGGCTGCTGCCGGAATAGAATGGGCTCGCTCAGAGATTGCAAAGCTTATAGATGGTGATCCATCCTCTGTATACTTTACTTCTGGAGCGACTGAAAGCAATAATACTGTTCTTTCGATTTTCAGGGACAGAATTGATTCTGGTGACAGCAGAAAGAAAATTGTCATATCGACAGTCGAGCATCCAGCTACGATAGAGACGGCTAAGTATCTTGCAGGCAAGGGTTATATTATTGACTACTGTCCTGTGGATGGAATCGGACGGCTTGATCTTGAAACGCTGAAGAGAATCGTAACGGATGAGACTGCGCTTGTCTCAGTTATGACTGGAAACAATGAGTCCGGTACAATCCAGCCTGTAAAGGAAGCCGCGGCAATTGCACATTCCCATGGTGCTTATTTCCATACGGATGCGACACAGGCAATAGGCAAGATTCCTGTTTCCGTTAAGGATATCGGTGCTGATTATCTCTCCCTTTCAGGGCATAAGTTCTATGGGCCAAAGGGTGTTGGAGTCCTTTATGCGCGAAAGGGTGCGCCTCTTTCTCCTTTTATCCATGGTGGTCATCAGGAGCATGGAATGAGAGCCGGAACATATAACAATCAGGCTGTTTATGGCATCGGGAAGGCTGCAGAGCTTGCAAGGCTGAACCTTACAGAGGAGCATGACAAGCTTTGGCAGATGAGGGAAGCTCTCAGGAAAGGGATTGAAGAGAGAATACCTGATGTTGTGGTAAATGGCTCTAATGATGAGAACCTTTGTCTTCCCGGCACGCTCAATATGTCATTCCCTTCAGCGGAAGGAGAATCAATCCTTCTTTATCTGGATCTTGAGGGGATAGAAGTATCTACAGGATCTGCATGTGCAACCGGATCTCTGGAACCAAGTTATGTTCTTCTTGCTGCTGGGCTTGATGTTGAGCTTGCACATGGTTCCATCAGGTTCTCTTTTGGCAGATATAATACAATGGAGGATGTAGATTATGTGCTTGAGAAGCTTCCTCCGATTATTGAGAAAGTAAGATCCATGAGCACAAGGAAGGTTTGATATGGCAGATAGTTTCATGGCCCAGTGGGTATATACTGATACTGTAAAGGATCATTTCATAAATCCTCGTAATCTCTGGAAAGAGGGAGAGGCTTTTGAAGCAGATGGAGTTGGTGAGGTCGGTTCTCTTGCATGTGGTGATCAGATGAGAGTCGGTATCAAGGTAAAGGATGGAAGGATCTCGGACCTCAGATGGCTTACTTATGGATGTGCTTCAGCTATAGCCTCTACATCAATGATGAGCGAGATGGCGAAAGGAATGACGCTTGAGGAGGCTTATCATCTGACTCCTTCGATGATTACCGATGCGCTGGGAGGACTCCCAGAGCATAAATTCCATTGCTCTGTTCTTGGAGATAAGGCTCTCAGGGCCGCTATTGATGATTATCTTGAGAAAAACGGCCTCGATAATCCTTATAAAGGGTCAACTGCAAAGATCATCTGTGAATGCAAGGGCGTAACAGATCAGATGATCGAGGAGCTTGTGAAAACGGGAAAGGTATCTACGTTTGAGGAGCTTCAGAATGAAACAGGTGCTTCAACCGCATGCGGCAAGTGCCGGGACAGGATTCTGGAAGAGCTCAATGAATGCCTCCATATCTACGGTAAATGATAAGCGTATATCTTGAAGAGGTGAGGGATGCCCTTTATCCCAGAAAGAATGGCGTCCTCACCAAACGCAATAAATATGTGAAGATTGAGCCATTGCGTCCTTATACGGCAGATGAGATAAGGACGCTCAGGCTTCGTCTGCATCTTTCTCTTGGTCTTTTTGCAGAACTTCTCGGAGTCTCGGAAAAGACTGTGGAGGCATGGGAAAGCGGACATAATGAGCCGTCAGGTCCTGCACTGCGTCTTATGAATATGATCCAGCGTTATCCAGATGTGCTTATGGAAACCCACACGGTCTATATAACTAAGTAGCCGAGTATATAGAACCTCCGATAAATTCCCTGAGAAGAGAGTCTCCCGGCACTGATTCCGATGGTATCGGGTAGATATAATCAAGGAAATCCAGCAATCGTCTTGCAGAGGCATAGGATTCTCCTTTGTCCTTCGAGACAGATTTCAGAAGCGGAACTGCATAGGTTTTAAGCACCCCAAGCTCATATTCCAGAGCACTGTTTATCATGACGTCCGCATTGTTCTGGAATGGGAAGATATGATTCTTCTCTCCTCTTTCCACCGACGGCCATCTTGAAAGTGTCTCTACTGCATCAAAGCCTCTGGTACGGCTGTCCCTTACCATCCGCCTCAGTATTCTGTTGTCCGTTGTGCTTATCCTGGATCTTGTATCAAGGTTCACCTGCGTCAATGCTGATATGTATATCCTGAATCCCATTTCCCTAGGCAGGGATGGAATGAGGGCAGGATTGAGGCCATGTATACCTTCTATTACAAGGATCGAATCCTCATTCATCCTTACCGGCTCTTTTCTGAATGTAGTTTTCCTTTCCTTGAATGAAAATTGTGCAAGATTGACGCTCTTGCCTTCTATAAGGGCAGAAAGCTGTTCTCTCAGAAGCGGAAGATCCAGTGCTTCAAGCACTTCGTAATCCTTTTCGCCATACTCATCTACAGGTACTTTCTCCGTGGGCAGATAGTAGTCATCCAATGATATTTTTATCGGTTTGAAACCATCAACCCTGAGTTCGTCTGAAAGTCTCATTGAGAATGTTGTCTTTCCCGATGAGGATGGTCCTGCGATGAAAACAGCTTTCACGCTTCCTTTTGATTTTATCATCCTGGAAATATCTGAGATCCGTCTTCTCTGCAAGGCTTCGGATAACAGGATCGTTTTGCCTATCTCTCCCTTCTGGACCTTCATGTTAAGCTCTCCGATGCTCGATATCCCGAGTATTGAGGCATAGCGCTTGTTTTCGCTGAATACAGAGAAGAGAAGCGGATTATCTGCAAATTCCATCAGCTCATAAGGCTGCCGGCTCTGCGGATAGCGCAGAAGAAGTCCATCCTCATACTCTCTCAGCTCCCATAGCTCGAGATATCTCAGCGAAGGAAGCAGAGGTTCATAGTACATCTCCAGACAGCCTTTGATGCGGGCAAAACGATATGATGAGCTGTTCATTGTCTTCAGAAGTATCTCGGATTCTGTCAGGCCATGGCTTTGTGCATACTCCAGAGCCTCGCTCTCCGTCAGCTCCACCAGTTCTATTGGAAGGTCTTCAGCTATTGCTTCTTCCATGACTTTCTTAAGCTTTTCCGTATCAGGTTTCTCGCTGCGGCGGTAGCGGAAATAGTATCCATCGCCTAGACTGTGCCCTATGATCAGGGAGCGTTCTGGGGCTATGACTGAAGAGGCATAGGATAGGAGGAAGCAGAGGCTTTTCCTATAAATCCTCTTCCCGAACGGAGAGAGAAGGCGGATGCTCTCAATTGAAGCATTGCCAAGAACATGTTCAGAAAGGGATACCGGTTTGCCATTAAGCTTTGCGGCAATTACTGGATTGTCCTTATATGACAGGGCTCTTCCTTCATCCAGAAGATCGATGATCCTGGTTCCTCTTTTCGCTTTTATTTCTTTTCCGTCCAATGTTATCTTAAGCTCAAGCATGTGATGATGATACCATACTAAAAGCGATAGAACATGTAGAGTATCAGTGGCTTCTGTCAATTTCCTCTGAAATCCAGCGCATTATCAGAGATACAGTATAGTCTATTTCGCTTTCGGTCATATCTCGTCCTTTCGGTATGTGATGCCATTTCTCTAAACAGTTTCTGCAGCAGCACCCCAGTGCGTGCTGTGCTATGAATACAGGGTGTCCTTTCATTGGTGTCTGCTTCCCGTCGTTTGCAGGATGGGCAGGAGCAAGGCGTTTCCTTATGAAGGCAAAGGCATGCTCCTCTATGGTTTCAAGCCCTTTGTCATTGATGTATCTAAGATCCTTTTCTGAGAGATGAAAGCGCATCCTGAAGCCTGACAGGCTTCTTCTGCTGTTAAAAGCTTTCCATTCTTCTTCATTCATGGCTATAGTGTATTCCTTTTTCGCTTTACAGAATATAATCGCAGTATGGCAGTTCTTGTTATCCATCTAGATAAGGAAAGCGTGGAAAAAAGGGAGAGAGGTCCTCATACGGGCCTTGAACTTGCTATCGACCTTTACCATGAATATGAGGAACTGTTGCCGATTGTGATAGTATCTCCATCGTCAGATGCTGTTCGCTTCCAGGGTTCTGCATTCTTTTCTTTTGTATTCCGCTCTCCTATAACCGATAGGATGATGATAGCCTCGTCAGGGCTTGCTCCAGGATATTCCCTGTACAGACTTGGATATGAAGCCGTTGTTATCACTGGAAGAGCGAGGAGACTTCAGGCTTTGGCAATATCGTCAGACGGTGCAGAGCGATTCAGTGCGGAGGCACTTCGCGGACTATCTGAAGAGGAAGCGGAGAATGCTGCCAGAAAGCAGATAACCGATACAGCTCTTGGAATAGGAAGAGCTGGGGAAAATGGTGTTCTGTTTGCTTCTCTGCAGTCTGGCGGGAGGGAAGTTGCCTCCCTTGGGCTGGGATGCCTGTTTGGCTGGAAGAATCTCAAGCTGATAACATTGCCGGGTTTCAACCGCAAGGATGATATAAAGAATGGGAAGCTTGAGAGAAAGGTCCGGAGAAGACAGGAGAGGGTAAAGGCTTCGAGAACGCTACGCAAGGAAGGCGGCGGGAGGTTCATCGATACACTGCTTCGCCTAGGTGCCTTGCCTGTTGCCGGATACAGTGACAGATTTGATCCAAGGGCTTATTTCCTGGACGGGAAGTCTTTGATTGACCAGTACGGAATCTATCCGGAATCCTGTCAGGAATGTTATTTCTCATGCGGCAGGCGGACAAGGGATAATGCGATTCTCCCATCCTGGGAAGAATCAGTAATGCTTGGCAGCAATCTTGGATTCTTCTCTCTGGAGAGCGTCAGGCTTCTCTCGGATGCTGTCCGCGAAGAAGGGCTTGGGGCTACTGATACTGGTGCCCTTCTTTCAGCGATGGATTCTCTGAAAGGAAAGACTCCAGAGGATTTTGCAGAGGCAATTCATATAATCGGAGAAAACAGAGTATATGGTGATAAGCTTTCCCAGGGGGTAAAGGCTTTTCCTGGAGCGGTTGCGGCCTCCGATCATCTCCCGATTCTTACCGATCTCCGGGGAGACAGACCTGGCGCAATCCTTGTCATGCTTGGCCTTCCTGAAAAGCTTTCTGCTTCATGGCTGCTTCCTGAAAAACCGCTTTCGGATAAAGCCGGGGCTATTATGGCACTGTATGAAAGCGTGTATCGGTATGCCTTGGTATCAGATGGATATTCTCCGATGGGTGTTATTTCCGAGTGGTGGGGACGTTTTCCTTCGTTCATATTCCGTTTCCCATTCCTTCTTCGCATTGCGGCGATGCTGTTTTGTGCATATGGAAAGAAAGGGTGGGATCTTTTCGATAAGGGAAAGAGGATAATTGAGGAAATGATTCCCGCAGAGTATGGGAAAATCCCTGATTGCTTTGTATCGAATCCCATAAGTGCATATGGTGATGGAGCAACTGTTTCTCCTGTGCGTCTGATTGAGAATTATGAGCGGGAAAAACGTATAGCAGAGAAGATGCTGAAATCCAGAAGGGAGAAAAGCTCCATTCCATCTTCAGATAACAATGCAGCTGATGGGCCTTCGGAGGAGCGGGGCCTTGAAGGGGATCCAGGGTTGCAGTAATAGATGCCTTTTTCTTCGAAAAGAAGAGGGACATGTGTGTGTCCCGAGATGAAGATATCCCCAGTATGGAGGGAAAAGTCCTCCGGGGCGAGCTTATCTCCATGGGTCATTACGGTTCTGTGCCCATATATATTCAGTTCCCGTGATACAGGCGGAAATGCTATGTTCATGTACTCATAGAATCTATCGCAGTTCCCTCTTACAGAAATAAGGGATGAGTAGAATGAAGCATTCAGCATATCCGGGCATTGATCGCCAGCACTCAGTATTCCTTCTGGCCTGAAACGTGCAATTGCTTTTTCTATAAGCTTTATGCCCTCGGATGAACCATGGATATCAGAGAGAATCAGATACATGTGGAAATGATATATTGACTGCTCTTCAGAGTGTCAAGCAGAGCATCTGTTCAGTATCTTTCTGAAAAAATGCAGAACAGTCCTGAATCTGCTTGTGGTTCATGTAGTATCCAGCTTCCCCGGAAATAATGGGCTTTCGCAGGACTTGGAATGGAAAATGCCCCTAGCGGAATTAGAGTTTGAGCAGGAGAGGAAAAGAAAGTAGAATAAAAGCAGAATTGAATAAACAATATGGGGGAGCTGACTATCTCTCCCCGGCTGGAGGGGCAGCTGCTGGCTGTTAATGCAGTCTTGTACCGAAGTCTGGGATGATGTGAGGGATTGCATGTATCAGAGCCCCTCATGTTTATAGGAGCAGTCAGTCTCCGCAGAGAGGAGATTATGGAAGAGAGATATTTAACAGCTGATGATGGTCATAGAATCTTCCTTCGGGTATGGAAGTGTGAGAATCCTGTAGCCACTTTGCATATCAACCATGGAATGGCTGAGCATAGTCTTCGCTATAGCAGATTTGCTGAATATATGAATTCTCTGGGGTTTGCTGTTTATGCTCAGGATCACAGAGGGCATGGACTTACTAAAGAAGAGGACGAGAAGGGCTGGTTTTCCGAGACAGGTGGATGGAGAAGAGTCGTGGAAGATGCCTGGATTGTCGATAAATCCATTACTCTTGATTATCCTGATCTTTCTCATTTCCTTTTCGGCCATTCTATGGGTTCTTTTGTGACACGCACATGTCTTGGCCTTCATTCCTCTGCCTACGATGCTGTAGTGATATGCGGAACCGGGGCATCGCAGGGACTCATCGGAAGAATAGGAAAGAAGCTTGCTGAGGTAAGGGCAAGAAAGTACGGTTCAAGAATGCCTGATGAAAAGATGGAGAAACTTGCTTTTGGCAGCTACATGAAGCACTTCCCCGGAGAGGGAAGAACCGCATGGCTCTCAAAGGATAAGGAAGAGGTGAGGAAGTACGATGATGATCCGCTCTGCGGCTTTGTCTGCTCCTCGCAGTTCTATGCGGACCTTATAGAAGGTTCTTTTACGGCTAATGATAAAAAACTCGCTTCTGCAATAAGGAAAGATATCCCGATGCTGATAATCTCCGGCAGAGATGATCCTGTCGGTGATTATGGACACGGAGTTGAGAAAGTCTGCAGAATGTATAAGAATGCGGGGTTAAAGGATGTCCGTCTCCGTCTTTTTGATGGGGATCGGCATGAGATACTTAATGAAACTGACAGAGATGAAGTAATGAAGAGCATTTCTGATTTCCTTCTCTCTGTACTGAAGGACTACGATGCTCGATAACGCTGAAAATGGTTTTTTTGCCAGAGTCGGACAGTGGTGGATGAGATATGGGAAAGCACTCAGTCTCGCTTTCCGCGGAATGGGAAGGGACAATATCTCGATGATGGCATCCGGAATGGTCTATTCAACACTCATTGCTATTGTTCCCTGCCTTACCTTCCTCATAGCGTTTCTTTCTGCATTCGGTGTTCTGCAGCCATTCATGGATCTTATCGGGATCATGTTCAGGGAAACTTTCGGAGAAAGCACCGGCTCGGAGCTTCTTGCCTATATTGAGCAGTTCTCTTCCAATGCTATGAGCCTTGGTGTTATAGGTCTTGTTTCCTTCATCTTCACGGGTATCCTCCTTGTAAACAAGATATATACAGTCATAAACCATATTTTCCGTACTCATGCCTCATCTGGCACAGTCAGACGATTCACGGCTTTTCTCACTCTTCTGATAATGGGAGCTTTCATGGTTGTGGTTGTCTTCGCTTTGAGAAGCATGGTCGGAGACAGAATCCGGAATATGATGCTAGGTTCTGAGAAGACAGGCAATTTCCTCTATTCTGTTCTTGTATTTGCCATAATCTGGGTTCTCCTGTTCCTGCTTTACTATGCAGTTCCTAATACCAAGATAAGATTTGTATCCGCCGCAGTCGGAGCGACAACATGCCTTGTCTCCTTTATTGTTGTCGCGGCATTGTTCAGAACAATTACTTCGATGATGGTAAGCTATTCCGTAATCTATGGTTCCATGGCTTCAATCTTCATCGCGCTTCTGCTTCTTTATATAATCTGGTTTGCCATCTTCTTCTCTGCTGAGCTTGTTTTCGTACACCAGTTCAAACCTGATAAGACTTATATCCTAGGAGATTCCGAAACCCCATACAGGCAGATTTCCGAGGCTGTCAACGCTCTTCTGCTTATCTCAGATAAGTATCAGAAAGGAGCTGGGGCAATGAGCCAGAAAGAGCTCATAAAGAAGCTTGCCATTCCTTCAAACAGGCTGTCAAAATACCTTTCTGATCTTGAAGCGGCGGAAATGGTACTAGCTGCAAATACGCAAAGGACATTGTTCGTTCCTGCCAAACCGCTTGAGCAGATAAAGGTGAGTGCCGTAATTACTGCTCTTTTTGGTGCCATGAATGACGAATCAATCGAAACAATAGGAGAGGCAGTCGCTGCTGAATTCCTGCATCGCGGTGTTGCCGATACATCTACGATTACTGTAGAAAACCTTCTGGAGAGAGTATGATTTTAGATAGAAGAGAAACAGAGAGCATTGTAGGGACATTTCCCACTATACCTGCGGAAAACAGTGCAGTGGTCAGATACTATAAAGCAGGGGATCTTGAAATAAGGTACCATAGAAATGCTGAATCTGCCGGATCCGATGTCATGATAGCTATTCCTTATTCGGTTTCCGTGCATTATGACGGAGAATATATATTTGCTGCGTCAATTGAGCGTGATGATCTCAGAGCCATCTCTCCGATGATAGGAGTTCCTATACGTGAACTTCAGGAAGAGTATGGTGTAAAGGGCTTCTATGGAGAGCCCAAGGTTTCACTCTACGGTAATGGCGAAAAAGAGAGCCTCGGAGTCTATCAGGGGATGAATAATGAGGAGGAAATCATAGACTTCCTCCTTTCTCTGGTTCTTGATACATTCGATGAGCTTGCAGAGCCTGTAGAGATTCAGAAAGCCAGATAAAGCATATACAGCCCTATAGCAAGGACGACAACGCCGAGGAGGATGTTCAGAACCCTGCTTACGGCTCTGAATGATTGTTTCTGCCCAAGCTTCCTTATTAATGCGGGAGAGGAGCCAAGGACAACAGCAAGTGCCGTACATCCTATCGAATATAGGAGAAGCAGGAATCCTCCTTTGACTACACCTCCATCTGCACCAGCGATTGAAAGAAGCGCAACAAGCACGGGAGTTGAACAGGGGGAGGAGAATATTCCTCCGAGTATTCCTGCAAGCAGCGCTCCGATATAGCCTCTTTTCCTGTTTTCAGCTGCTAGATAGGTTGAGGGTATCAGGGTGATTATCCCCCACATCTGGAGCGCCATCAGGATCATAAGTATGCCTAGTATCAGATACCACCACCAGGAAGCATTCCCAATCAGCCTGCCCAAAAGGGCTGCTGCAATACCGAATGCTGTGAATGTGACCGCGATTCCCGCTGCATAGACCAGCGACAGCCTGAAAGCTTTCCCCGGAGAGGCTTCTTTGCCGACATATCCAAGAACAAGCGGTATCTGGGAAAGCGCACATGGGGTTATTGATGTAATCAACCCAGCCGCTAATGCTATTACTGGAGAAAGCCATCCGCTCTGGGCCATGCTTTCCGATAAAGACTGGAGAAGTGAATCAAGCATCTCTTAAATCCTCGATTATCGTTTCCAGCTGTGATTTCGTAAGATATCCTTCATGGATCGTGAGCGCATGTTCTCCGCTGTCCTTGTACGTGTAAAGGATGTATTCTATCTCTGAATCCTCTGGCGGGGTGAATGGTACGCCATCTGGCATGAATACCGCTATTGTAGGTGTGACCCTTATCGGGAAATACTGGAATGCAGCCTCGTTCTTTCCTAAATCAAGGTATCGTATATCTACATCATCGACAGTCCTGCTGAGTTCCGTGAGGTCAGGCATCATGCGAAGGCATGGCTGACACCAGCTTTCTCCCATGACTATTATGAGCGGCTTCTCGTTGGTTTTTATCATTTCAGGGGAAAATGAAGCTATTTCCAGCGGTGTCCTGCTGCTTTGCTCCCTTGAGGCATTATCATCTATCGAAGCCTGCATTGAAGCCATGTTCCCGCTTCCTGATTGCTTTATCAGGAATACCGCTCCAACTAAGGCAATGACAATCAGTATTACGATGCTGTTTACTATCTTCTTTTTCATAAACTATCTCTTCCCCAGGCTTCAATCTGCACAAGTGCAGGGAATGGAGAGGGATCATCTGCCTTGATAAGCCTGGATATGGTGATTGCATTGATGCCCTTTCTGTTTACTATTACAGCTTCCTGTGCCCCATCCTTTTTCTCGAATGGCGCTTTGATGCTGCTTCCGTCGGAGAATGTGACAGTAGCTTCTGTCCACCAGGCATCGTGGGGGAAATCCGCTCTGTTGTAGAAGATGATCTTATCGATATCCACGGCTCTTCCGAAATCTACAGTCATCTCGGCATCTGGGTTGCGGTTTATACCCCAGCTTGTCCAGGGGAATATTCCATGCATATCAGCGGCGATGAATCCATCCATTGCATTTCTTGAGGCGAAGACGGATTCTCCTCTTGTCTCCACATTTGCCCAGGAATGAGGATAGAGTGCTGTGTTTCCATGCCAGTCGAGCGGGTTGAGGCACAGATTGCGGTAATTGTCTTTCTCCTCATCCTTTGCTTTTCTTATCTGGATAAGGTGCATATCTCCGCTGAAAGCCTGCGGAGGGTATGGAAGCTTTGCATCTCCGAATGGAACCGGAAGCGTGTATTTCCCGCTGCACCACAGGAGTGCAGGATATAGCGATGTGTCCAGGCTTACCCAGTAAAGTCCCTTTTCCGTGAATTCTGCTTCTATTGCAGTTCCTTCTCTGTATTCTTCCTTATATACCGCATAGAGCTCTGAGTCTCCGCTTTTTTCGAGAAGCGTATTTTCTTTATCCGTTATCCTTATTGTAATCATACAGTCTCCTTCAGAGATTCTAGCATCAATGCTGAGAATACTGATATTAGTTTAAAGTCTTTTCACACTTTTTACCGCAAAATGCATAATAGAGCTATGACAAAGGATGAATTATTCCAGGATAGACGTTTTTTCTTTGATACGTGCCAGATGAAGGAGACCGCGGAATATGCACTTAAGTATTCGCCCTATGAGGCTGAGAAAGTGCTAAGGACAGCTGATGCTGCTGTCAGCCAGAGCTACATATTCACGCTTCGCTGGGATCTTGAGCAGACTCAGGTTCCCGTGGTTTTTGAAGGTGATATAGACTGGTTCAGACAGCCTGGGGATGATGCGGAGTTCGTATATGCCTTCAATCGGATGAGGCATTGGATCTGCTTCGGCGAAGCCTATGCAATGACCGGTGATGAGAAATATGCCAGGGCCTTTGCAAAAGAACTTCTGAGCTGGACTGAGAATGTCCAAAAATCCGATCCCGCGTGCCAGAAAGCATGGCGGACAATCGAGGCGGGGTTCAGGATGGAATACTGGTCCAAGGCAATCCAGTTCTTCCGATCCTCGGAGAACCTTACAGATGATGTAGTAGATGCTTTTGTCCTTTCAATGAAAGAACATGCTGAGTTCATAATGGGAGTATGGGACAGCTATAACAAGCTTTCGAACTGGGGTATTATCGCGAACCATGGCCTATTTGAAGCTTCAGTTATACTTCCGGAATCGGAACAAACCATGCGCTGGAGATCTGAAGCACTGAGGAGGCTTGATGAAGAGCTGAGAATGCAGGTGTATGATGATGGTGTCCATTGGGAGCAGAGTGCAATGTATCATAATGAGGTTCTTCAGTGCTTCCAGGACGTTCTTATTCTTTCCAGACACTGCGGCATAGAACTCCCTGAAGGAATGGAAGAAAGGATATATAAGCTTGCCTATGCATCTGCCATCATGCAGAAGCCGAACGGATCTGAACCTATGTCGGGGGACAGCGATGATATAGATCAGAGAGATCTTACGGAGAAAAGTGCATGGCTTTTCTCCAGCCCTTTATTCAGATCCCTTGGCGAAGATCATATGACTTTTGATGCACTGTGGGATACTGGGCTTGATGCTGCTCTTGAATATGAGGCGATTAAGGGTGAGAAACCCTCTGATCTTGTTTTCTCATTCCCTGATTCCGGCAGGGCTGTCTATAGAAATGACCAGACTTATCTCTTATTCAAGAATGGAACATTGGGAGCTGGCCATGGTCATGCTGATCAGACGCATTTTGATCTTTTTTATAATGGAGAGGATATTCTTGTAGATCCCGGCCGCTTTACCTATGTGGATAAAGCTGAGCGCTATGAGTTCAAGGACTCATATGCCCACAATGTTATTACGATAGATGGTGAAAACAGCTATAAGGCTTCGGACAGCTGGGCTTATTCAAAGATGAGCAGGGCCTATGGGTTTTCAGTGAAGGATAAGGATGGGTCAGCATTTATTGCAGGCGGACATCTCGGGTATTACGGCAGAGGTGTATTCATCTCAAGGAAAATCATAGTTCTGTCGGATACATTGATAGCGATTGCGGATGAGTTCTATTCAGATGGAAAGCATGAGGCTACGCTGAATCTTCACTTCTCTGAAACAGGTGCTGTATCAACTGATGGCGTGGACAGGATTTCCTTCAGATCTGACAGAAATAATGCTGGAATACTTGTTCTAGGGGGAGAGCGTACGGAAGTCTATTCCTCCAGGATATCAAGGCATTATAACCAGGCGAGTTCCAACCAGAGTACAAGGACGTATTGTACATTCGATGGCTTTGGGTCTCTTCTTACTGTGATAGATCTTTCAGGTAAAGCTGATGCAGAGCCAGCTGAGCTGCTTAGCAATTACTACAGCAGGCCGATTGATAAGACAGCGGCAGAGGGATACCGGATCGGGGATTACTATCTTGTAGTCGGACATTATGAATGGGGATCTCCGACGGATAGTTTCTCAATAGCAGGGCATGATGGCTGGGGACAGACTGTTGTCTTCAAACCCGGCGACGGAGATATAGGAACGGTGCTTGAGTATTGATAGTTAGCTCCGATTACTAATTATAATTATATATTGGATAAAGAAATGGGCTCTCCGTATCTGGAGAACCCATTCTTTAGTAAGGGCAACTTGTTAAGCTATGGTGACAACATTGGCTTTCTTGGTTTCTGCTACATCGAAGTAGAATTCCTCAAGCTCCTTGGCATCCATCAGCATTGGTACCGGATAGAGCGGATTTGCTTCTTTATCTGCATATTCTGAAAGCTCGTGGATATCTTCAACCCTGATTCCGCTCAGTTTTTCCGGAATGTTCATTTCTCTCTCCATTGCTTTTATTGCATATATGAATGAGAGGGCTTTTTCATGTGCGTCTGTTCCGCTGATCCCTGCTGCGTCTGCTAGTTCTGCAAGCTTCTTTTCTGCTTTCTTTCCATACTTTTCAAGTACATATGGCAGAAGGACAGCATTGGCAAGGCCATGTGGTATATTGTATTTGCCGCCTAGTGAATGGGCTACAGCATGGACATATCCGACATAGGACACAGTGAATGCAGATCCTGCAAGGAATGCAGCATGCAGCATATTCCTTCTTGCTTCCATATCGTTTCCATTATGATAAGCTTCTGTAAGCGAGGAGAATATCAGGCGCACTGCTTCTCTGGCGCTTTTCCTTGTTTCCCTGGTGGTAGACCCGCCTATGTAAGCTTCAACGGCATGTGTCAGAGCATCAAGTCCGGTAGAAGCTGTAAGAGATGGAGGCAGGGTCCTTGTGACTTCAGGATCCAGAACAGCATATCGGGGAATCAGGGGGAATGAGTTTATCGGATACTTATGCCTGGTTCTGCTATCTACGATTACAGAGGCAAGAGTGGTTTCTGAGCCTGTCCCGGCTGTTGTGGGAATGGCAACAAGAAGAGGAATCTTCCTTAGGACCTTCAGTATTCCTTCCATTTTCGAAAGAGGTTTCTTTGGATATGCGATCCTTGCTCCTACAGCCTTTGCCGCATCTATCGAGGAGCCTCCGCCAAAGCCTATTATGGCTTCTGCTTCGGAGGAGATATAGAGGCGCCTGGCTTCCTCGACATTCTCTGTGGTTGGATTGGCAACAGTATCATCATAGACAGATAAAGCTATTCCGTTTTCTGCCATGATGGCTTCGAGGTTCTTTGTGAGCCCCATACTTCTGATTCCTTTGTCAGTTACAAGGAGTACGCTTTTTATTCCTTTGCTTCTGAATAGTCCCGGCAGCTCATTGATGCCGTTGAGAATCTCCGGCTTCCTGTATGGAAGGAGTGGAATAGCTATTCTGAATGCTTTCTGGAAAACCCTGCAGTATATCTTCCTTGCTCTGTTCATCTGTGAATCCTTATCGCCGCTTTTGTTAACACATGTGCCAAATTATGTCAATATTGACAAATTATTAAATAGTGTAATCTTACATAAGATGAAGCCTAACCCGATCTATAAGCCTGTTTTTATAATGTTTGCTGATGGGATCATGACTAAATCTGATATGGATGATGTGGAAAAAAGCTTGGCAAGAACCGGGTTCATCCATATTGCTTTTTCTGTAGAAAGCAGAGAAAAGGTGGATGAACTGACCAAGTGCCTGAAAGCGGATGGTTTTGAGGTTCTCAGCGGACCTCGCACAACTGGAGACGGGTATTATGAAAGCTGCGTGCTGGATGCAGAAGGAAATCAGATAGAGATAACAATCTGATGATTCTTATGCGTCATTTTCCAGCAGAGACAGCAGTTCATTGTATGATGACACAGACCATGTTGCATCTGAAGAAGCATTTCCGCTGAATGAGATTAAAACAGAATCTATTCCTGCATCATTTGCGCCCTTTATATCGCTGGAGAGACTATCCCCAATGACAAGACAGCTTTCCTTTGATGCATTCAGCGCGTTAAGCACAAAGTCAAAAAAGCGTGTGTCCGGTTTTGCATATCCTATTTCCTGGCTGATGAATATGCTGTCATAGAATGATTCCGTTCCGGTTCTTCTGATTCTTTCCCTTTGTACTCTGGCAATGCCGTTTGTTATGATCGAAAGGCTGTATTTTCCTTTTATCTTCCCAAGAAAATCTACGGCACCGGGAATCATTATACCTTCTTCTCCAAGCATTGCTGCATAGTCGTTTCCCATTGCAGCTGGATCTGCCGTAAGCCCTGCTGCTTCAGCGAAGAGCCTGAAGCGTTCAGTTTCAAGTGCCTCCAGGGTAAGTTCTCCTTTTTCATAGCGTGCCCAGCATTCAGCATTGCCTCTGTGATAAACGGGATAAAGAGATTCTGATATCGAATACTTACCAAAGAGACGTTTCAGGGCTGCTTTTTCTGTTGCAGTGAAATCATATAGCGTGTTATCTGCATCAAAGAGAAGATATTTCTTTCCTTTCATGGGTCCATGTTAGACAAAAAGGATCAAAAGTGGAACAGCGCCGCATCTTCCTTTCCTTTTTTGCAATACGGGATGATACTTAGTATATGAAGAAATATCTACCACTATTGATATCCGGGCTGCTGATGATTTTCATCGGTCTGTATATGATACTCCGCCCAAGCGGATTTCTTTCCGTTGTGATATCTGCATTCGGTATCTATCTTATTATCGATGGCGTCAGGACCTTATTGGGTGCATATAGACTTAAGGATATATTCGGGAAAGGCATACGCAGCGTATCCATGGGAAAGGCTCTGCTTAATATGATTGCCGGAATTGTCGTAATCATAATAGCTGTCGCAGCTCCTTCGCTTATACCTACAATGCTTGTATACCTTGTGGCTGCCGCGTTTGTCATAACAGGCATTGTCGATGTCATTGAGCTTGTGGTTCTTTCAAGAGCCGAAATACCTGCAGCTTCTCTGGGACTGGAGACGATACTTTCATTTGTATTTGCTATTATCCTTTTCCTTTTCCCGAACTTCCTTACAGGGGTGATAATGACGCTGTTTGCAGCAATACTGTTTGCTTCCGGAGCTATGATGATTTACGGATCTGTCAGTTCAATGGTATATGCACATAAATACAGAAAGCCTGAGTAGGGTGTCTTTTCTGTTGACTACACGCTCTTGATTCATGTACTGTTTTTACATGGAAAGAAGAAATGCACATCATCATTGCATAGTCAGAACATGACAGATGCCATGATGGGTACTTATATGCAGAGCCTCCCAATTGGCGGGAGGCTTTTTCTTTTCAAAGGAGGCGGTATGGCAGCTATAAGCATTGCAGTACAGAAAAGCGGCAGGCTTTCTGAAAAGAGTCTGGATCTTATCAGGTCATGTGGAATAGATTTCAGTGCAGACAGCCGTGTTCTGAAAACTTCGGCCACGGGATTTCCTCTGGATTTTATCTTTGTCCGTGATGACGATATTCCGCAGTATGTTGCGGATGGTGTTGCTGATATCGGCATTATAGGCAGGAACGAGTATGATGAGACTGGTCTTGAACTTGAAGTGGTACGTGACCTTAAATTTGCATCATGCCGTCTTTCAATTGCTGTTCCCCATGGTTTTGATTACAGAGGTCTTAAGTCTCTGGAAGGGAAGAGGATTGCAACATCATATCCCCGTATTCTGTCCAGGATACTTAAAGAGAACGGCGTAAATGCCGAGCCTGTTGTTGTATCGGGGTCGGTTGAAGTTACGGTTGAGGTCGGAATTGCAGATGCAATAGCGGATCTCGTTTCAACCGGAACGACTCTCAAGATGAATGGACTGGAGGAAGCAGAGTGCATTTACCGGTCTTCTGCGATTATGATAGCCCGTCCTGATCTTCAGGAGGAGAAAAAGGCAATACTTACCAGACTCCTAGAACGCATCGATGCTGTAATGCTTGCTCGTCATCAGAAGTATATTCTATTCAATCTTCCTGAGGAGAAGCTCGAAGAAGCTGCTAGGATAATAGGCGGCATGAAGAGCCCTACAGTTACACCATTGATGGACAAAGGATGGGTTTCTGTGCAATCAGCAGTAGAGGAAGGACGGTTCTGGGCTGTTTTTGAGGAGCTTAGGAAACTTGGAGCTGAAGGCATTCTTGTTATGAATATCGAGAAGATGGCGGAGTGATTATGTATCTGGAGTTCAGGGATTTTGATCAGACGCTTCTCAAGCGTCCGAATGATGGAAACAGGGATATAGAAAAAACCGTCGGCAGGATAATAGATGAAGTCAGAGAACACGGCGATGAGGCATTGCGGGAATATGCTCTGAAATTCGATGGATCACAGCTGGATAATCTTTATGCGGATGAAGCAGAGTTCAGAGAAGCTGAGAAGGCTGTTCCGGAGAATCTGAAGAGGGCTATAAACCATGCTATGCGGAATATAAGGAAATTCCATGAAGCACAGCTTCCATCTGGGGAATATGCCGAAACTGAAAGCGGAGTCAGATGCTGGAGGAAAATTGTTCCGATATCGAGGGTCGGTTTATATATTCCAGGTGGTACGGCACCTCTTTTCTCGACGGTTCTGATGCTTGCTGTCCCTGCTTCTGTTGCAGGGTGCAGGGATATTGTACTTGCAACCCCTGCTAGAAACGGCGTGGTGAATCCTGCTGTTCTCTATGCCGCCTCTGTTTCAGGCGTCCATTCAGTATTGAAAGTCGGCGGAGCACAGGCTATCGCAGCATTTGCCTATGGCACTGAAAGCATCCGGAAGCGTGATAAGATATTCGGGCCAGGAAACAGTTATGTCACAGAGGCCAAGAAGCAGGTTGCTTCAGTCACTTCTATTGATATGCTGGCAGGACCATCTGAAGTCATGGTGGCTGTGGACAGCTCATCTGTGCCGGAATATGCAGCAGCTGACCTTCTCTCCCAGGCCGAGCATGGAAAAGACAGCCAGGCAATGCTTCTGATAAGAGCGGAGACAAGGGAAGAGGCTGAAAGAATACACGATTCAGTTGAGGCTGCAATAGAAAGGGAACTTGGACAGATCGGGCGTCATGAATATATGCTTCCATCTCTTTCCCATTCATTCTCGTTCCCTGTTTATTCCGATGAGGATCTTGTTGATGCGATAAATGCCTATGCTCCTGAGCACCTTATTATCTCGACAAGGAATCCGGAGGAAATCCTCAGCGGCGTGGAGAATGCTGGGTCTGTATTCCTCGGTTCGTTTACTCCTGAGTCAGCTGGCGATTATGCTTCCGGAACAAATCATACACTTCCGACCTCAGGATGGGCCAGATCTTCTTCCGGTGTTTCCGTAGACTCCTTCATAAAGAAAATCACAGTGCAGCAGATTGATAGAAATGGGTTAGAGGGTCTTGGAGGGACTATAAGATGTATGGCTGAGGCAGAGGGGCTCGAAGCTCATAGCTATGCTGTGAAAGTGAGGTTGTCCGATGATAGATAATCTTCTCAATCCATGGATAAAGGATCTTGTTCCATATAGTTCTGCAAGGAGTGAATTTTCCGGAAAGGCGGAAATACTTCTGGATGCGAATGAGAGCTGGGAAGGTGGAAATGATGGTATAAACAGATATCCTGACCCTCTGGCAAAAGAACTACGCAGGGAAATAGAGCGTGTCATGGGAATCCCATATGAGATGAGCGCTATAGGAAACGGCTCTGATGAAGTCATTGATATGCTTATCAGGATGTTCTGCTGCCCTGGCAGGGATTCAATAATGATTGAGCGGCCGACTTATGGTACATATTCAGTTTTTGCCTCTACTTCCAATGTTTCTGTGATTGATGTGCCTTTGACTCCGGATCTTGATCTGGATGAGGAGGCGATGATGGAAGCGATAGTGCGGAAAAAGCCTAAAATTGTCTTCATATGCTCTCCTAATAATCCTACAGGCCGGGTTTATCCTCTGGAGAAGATAGTCCGCATTGCAGAGATCAATGAAGGAATAACTGCCGTGGATGAGGCTTATGCTGATTTTGCATTGAACTTTGAATCTGCAATCAGCTATATAAAGAAAAATCCAAGGATAGTTGTCCTGCGTACATTCTCCAAGGCTTATGGAAAGGCTGGCGCAAGGCTTGGAATCCTGGTTTCCGATCCTGAGATACAGAAAGTATTCATGAAAGCCAAGCCTCCTTATAATGTCTCTAGCCCTGCAGAGAAAGCCGGTCTGGATGCATTATCTGAATATGATGAGGCAATGGAAAGAGTCCGGGAGACTATTGCAAGGAGGAATGAGCTGACAGCTTTTCTTCAGACACTTCCATATGTCGTCAGGGTTTTCCCTTCCGAGGCTAATTTCGTTCTTGTCCGGGTGTCAGATGCTGCAGCTCTTTATTCCTATCTTCTAGAAATGGGAATTGTTGTCAGAAATAGATCATCAGACCTTCTTCTTGAGAATACTCTGAGAATAACGATAGGTTCTGAGATGGAAATGGAGAAACTGAAGGAGGCTTTGAATGGCTGGAATGGATAAGAAGAAGGTCCTTTTCATTGATCGGGATGGTGTGATCGTGAAGGAGCGCCAGGTTGATACCTATGAAAGCATTGAGTATATCCCGCATGTTTTTGAAGCACTCCGGGAGATATCCAGAAAGACGGATTATCTTCTTGTTATGGTATCGAACCAGGATGGTGTGGGTACATCAGCTTTCACTTATGAAGGCTTCCAGGGCCCCGCGGACCGTATATTCTCGACATTGCGCGGAGAAGGAATCGTATTCGATGAGATAAATATCGATTTATCTTTTCCAGAAGACAATCTTCCTACAAGAAAGCCCCTTACCGGAATGATAGACCGATACAGATCCGCTGAATATGATATGTCTTCATCTTTCATGGTCGGGGACAGGCTTACTGATATGATGCTTGCAGAAAGCATGGGGTGCCGCGGCTTTCTTCTCAATGCTGATGAGCTTGAGGTTCCTGATGAACTTGTCAGCACTGTAGCAATGAAGACGGGTTCCTGGCTTGATATAGCGGGGTATCTCATTCCAGATGGGACTCTTCCGCACAGAACAGCTGCTGTTGTAAGGAATACAAAAGAGACGGAGATTTCCCTTTCTGTAGATATTGATGGGACTGGAGAGGGAAGGATAGAGACTTCTCTTGGCTTTTTTAACCATATGCTGGATCAGGTTGTGCGTCATTCCCGTTTTGATATCGCCGGTAATGTGAAAGGCGACCTTTTCGTAGATGAGCATCATAGCGTCGAAGATACCGCACTTGTTTTAGGAGAGGCTGTCAGGAAAGCTCTCGGCGATAAAAGAGGAATAGAAAGATATGGTTATGAGATTGTGATGATGGATGATACAGTGGCAACTGCAGCAATTGATTTCTCAGGCCGCCCTGAATTCATCTGGGATGTCAGGTTCTCAATGGAATATATCGGAGAGTTTCCTTCCGAGCTTATCAGGCATTTCTTCCGGTCTTTCTCTTCTTCGGCCTGCTGTAATCTCTATCTTTCTGCAACAGAGGGAGGAAACAGCCATCATACTGCAGAGGCTGTTTTCAAGGCATTTGCACGCGCAATGCGGAAAGCTGTAAGGAGAATCCCCGGGGACACAAGGGTGCAGAGCACAAAGGGTGTATTATGATAGCCGTAATCAAATACAATGCTGGTAATATTCTTTCTGTGATGAACGCGCTTTCAAGACTTGGGAAGGAGGCAGTCCTTACCGATGACCCAGAGATTATAAGCAGTGCTGATAAAGTGATTTTCCCGGGAGTCGGGGAAGCCTCTTCTGCAATGCGTTATCTTAATGAGAGAGGATTGAGCACTGTTATAAGATCTCTGAAGCAGCCTTTCCTTGGAATATGCCTTGGAATGCAGCTGATGTGCGCCTCTTCTGAAGAAGGTGATACCGAATGTCTCGGCATCTTTCCTTCTGAGATTATCCAGTTCCGAAGAGGTGCAGGATGGAAAGTTCCCCATATGGGCTGGAATACGCTGGAAAACATATCCGGGCCTCTTTATAAGGATACCAAGGAAATGGAGTATGTCTATTTTGTCCATTCCTATTACGCTCCGCTTTCAGAATACACCTCAGCGGAGACTGAATATGCTGGCGTAAGGTTCTCGGCTTCTCTCTCCAAGGATAATTTCCATGGTATGCAGTTCCATCCTGAGAAGAGCGGAGATGCTGGAGAACGTATGCTCAGATGTTTTCTGGAGGATTTATGATAGTCATTCCTGCTATTGATATCATAGACGGACGTCCTGTAAGACTTTCAGAGGGGGATTATTCTCGTCTGACTTCATATTCTCTCACAGCACTTGAGGCTGCAAGAAAATTTGAAGATGGCGGTCTGTCCCGGCTTCACCTTGTGGATCTGGATGCTGCCAGAGGAAGCGGAAACAATCTTGCTGTTCTTGAAACAATAGCTTCAAAGACAAGCCTTTCTGTTGATTTTGGTGGTGGTATACGTTCCGAGGAGTCTGTCCATAGTGCTTTTGATGCCGGTGCAAGCTATGTGAATGTTGGCTCAGCTGCGGTGAAGAATCCTATGGATGTCTGCAGATGGAATGAGCTTTATCCTGGGCGGATCATTCTATCATCCGATGCCAGAGATGGCCGTATTGCAGTATCTGGATGGATGGAGAATACAGATCTGGAGATTATTCCTTTTATAAGGAAATTCCTTGCAAATGGAATAAAGACAGCAGTCGTTACAGATATATCTAAGGATGGTATGCTTTCCGGACCATCATTTGCTTTGTATGAGAGGCTATCTTCGGAACTTCCTGAATTGAATCTTATAGCTTCTGGTGGTGTTTCTTCGCTTTCTGATCTTGTCGCGCTGCGCTCTGCTGGCATTTATGGTGCTATTGTAGGGAAGGCTTACTATGAGGGGAGAATTTCGATAAAGGAGATGAAGGAGGCTGAATGTTAGCAAAGCGGATAATCCCATGTCTTGATGTGAAGGATGGCAGGACTGTAAAGGGCGTGAATTTCGTCCAGCTAAGGGATGCGGGTTCAGCTCTTGAGCTTGCTGAGTTCTATTCTTCCCAAGGGGCTGATGAGCTTGTGTTCCTCGATATAACAGCAACAATTGAAAACAGGGGAACGATGACTGATCTGGTCCGTTCTGTTGCCAGGCGTATCTCAATTCCTTTTACAGTTGGCGGAGGGATAAGGACTGAAGATGATGTGGAGAGGATGCTCAGCGCTGGAGCGGATAAGATATCAGTGAACTCTGCAGCAGCCAGAAATCCTGGACTCCTGAATACATTGGCTTCAAGATTCGGAAGCCAGTGTGTCGTGCTTGCTCTTGATGCCAGATCCAATCCTCTTTTCCCCTCTGGATATGAAGCTGTTCTTGATGGCGGCCGTACTCCTTCTGGCCTGGATGCCCTTTCATGGGCGAGGGAAGCCTGTGATAGAGGAGCTGGGGAAATACTTCTGACATCTATGGATAAGGATGGTACGAAGGATGGCTTTGCTGTTGACTTAACCCGGATAATCAGCAGTAATATTGATATTCCCGTTATAGCCAGTGGTGGCGCTGGGAAGATGGAAGATTTTAGGACGGTTTTTGAAGATGGAATGGCGGATGCCGCTCTTGCTGCATCGGTTTTTCATTTCCATGAGATAGACATTCCGGAACTTAAATGCTATCTCAGGCAGTCCGGTATTCCTGTCAGATGAGGGGATTGTTATGACTATAGATTTTGAGAAAGGCGGTGGACTTGTTCCTGCGGTTGTCCAGGATGCTGTTACCAGAAAAGTCCTGATGCTGGGATATATGAACGAGGAAGCCTATAAGCTGACTCTTGACCGTGGCCTTGTTACCTTCTATTCAAGGTCCCGGGGACGGATCTGGACAAAAGGGGAGACTAGCGGGAATTTCCTTCAGGTCAGGGAGATCCTTGCTGATTGTGATGGCGATACGCTTCTTGTAAAGGCAATCCCTTCCGGTCCTGTGTGTCATACGGGTTCTGATACATGCTTCGGTGAGGAGAATCAGCCGACAGAAGTTTCTTCTCCTGAGTTTCTTTTCTATCTTGAGTCTGTAATCCATGACAGAATGACAAACCCTGTAGAGGGCTCTTATACAAATCATCTTTTCTCAAGAGGTCTTAACAGGATTGCCCAGAAGGTCGGGGAGGAAGCTGTGGAACTTGTCATTGCCTCCAAAGATGATGATAAGGATCTGTTCCTTGGTGAAGGGGCTGATCTGATGTATCACTTCCTTGTTCTTCTTGCTCAGAAAGGCTGTTCGCTATCTGAAGTTATTGATGTTCTGAAGGAGAGACATTCCCGCTGATGTCTTTTCTTGATGTTGCTTCAGAGTTTCTGGAGGCAGAGGAGATAGAAGAGGAAGGAACTTTTTACGATGGAAGGAATTTTGAGGGTGTTACCATACGCTCATCATCTTTCCGTTCAGTTTCGTTTTCATCGGCTTCATTTCTCAATGCTTCGATATCTGATACAGTTTTTGAATCCTGTGATTTTTCCAATGCTGATTTCTCATCATCTTCAATGCATAGGGTATCTTTCCGTGAGTGCCGGCTTACAGGGGCCGTGTTCCTTTCTTCGAGGCTGAAACATCTGGAGATAATAAATTCAGCATCACGTTATTCATCTTTCGATAATGCATATATCGATGATTGCCATTTCTCCGATTCGGATTTCCCTGATTCCTCTTTCTCCGGAATCCGGCATAAAGCATTCTCAATTACATCATGTAATTTGGCAGGGTGTATCTTCCGTGGAACTTCCCTTCAGAACTTATGCCTTTCGAATTCAAAAGTCGGGAGGACTTCTTTCTCTGAAAATCTGAGGGAATTGCGTGGCGCGAATCTTGATCTCGAACAGTCACTGGATATAATACGCTCACTTGGTGTTAATATTATTCCTTAATAATATTCCTAATTAGGTATTAATTGTATCTATAAATATTATACAGCTCCTTGTTGTTTACCGTGCTGTTAATGCTCTTGCATGGTGAGGCATGGTACTGAAAATCACAATCCGGATGGGTTATGATGTTGTTCTATGCATAGTCCATTTAAGTTCCAAAGAAGCATACGTCTCTGAAAGTGTTTGAGGACGAATCTTCCGATTATTGTACTCCAGCTTCGCGTTAGAGCCAGAATTTATTGAGAGATTACCTTTGCACTTCCATTTTAGGTCCAACGTTATGTTATAATCCCGATGCGTGTAGCCCTTCTTCTGTGTTTCAGGATTTGCTTGGTTTCATGATGAAATGGATGTATTCATTGCAATAGCAACCCGGATTATCTCCGAGTTGCTATTATGCTTCCACAATTAAAATGTGTACATTTAATCTTAGAAATAATTATTCCTTCCAAAGAATGTGCAAAGGATTGAACCTATGTGATTCAGAACCTGATCCAACAATATCCCAATCCTCTGGCCAGTTCTGTCCATCTGGTACAGCAAAGTGTTCGAAAGGCTCTGTTACGATTCCGGGTTTTTCAATACACATAAAATTCAGCGTGTTGTTTTCTCCGAACCGGCTTACGAAATTATCATTTGAACTATCTGTACCAAATTCTACGCTGTCCGTATCTAGGTTCAATGTAAAGTTTTCCGCAACACCTTCAAAAGCCCAAGGTAGTAAAATAACAGGTCTGCTAATCGTTATTTCTTTAATACTGGTATACTGAAAAGCATCTGCATTAATAGTTATTTTTGAATTGGATTCTTCAAATTGAACAGACGAAAGCTCAGAATCTTTAAATGCATAAGCTCTAATCTCTTCTGTCTCTGCTGGGATGGTTATTGATGTGAGTCCCGTATTTTCAAAAGAAAATGAGCCTATTGTGTTTGGACCATCCCCAGCAAATACTACTGATGTGAGATGTACAGCATTTCTGAAGGCGTAAGAACGAATAGTATCTACTCCACCATTGAAAGTTACAGCAGTTATATCTGTATTTGCGAAGCAAGAAAAACCTATTTTCTCAAGAGTGGAAGGAAGAATAAGTTCTCCTTGAAGAGTTGATCCTTCAAAAGCACTGTCTCCAATCTCTTTGATGCCTTCTGGAATAGTCAATGATTGGAGGCTTTTGTTATTGCTGAAGACATATCCTCCGATTTTTGTTACAGGAATCCCATTGATCTCACTTGGAATTACAATATTCTGTACAGTGGATTCTACGCCAGAAGAATAAATTGCATATCCGCCAGTCTCTTCATCAATTTCTGCTTTGGTACCTTCAGGGAGGGATTCATCTTCAGTAATTTCACCAGTGGATGCGAAGAACGCGTAGATGTTTGTATTGGCAGTTATCTGCGAGGTGAAGTCAAAAGCTGTGTAAATATCACTATTTGTACTCCAACCTATGAATTGCCAACCGTCTTCGACTGCCGGTGCTGCTGGTTCTGCAATTATGGAATCTTTTTCAACAAACATTGCTGAAGGTAGTGTTGCTCCTGATGGCTGTGATTCCTGATTGCTCATTAAAAATGTTACTGTGTATGTTGTTGTCTGATTATACGGAGGGAAAAGCATCCAAGGTGGAATTGATGTGTTATTCCTGCAGGAAACAAGGATAACAGACAGAGCGCATATCAGTAGGAGGATTCTACCTCCCCCTCGTAAAGTCTTTGAAGATCTAGATTTAATTGTCATAAAACCCCCATAAGTGTACTATATTTCAGAACATAATGATTTTCAATCATAAATAATATGATTTCGTGATTTATAGATGTTAATCAGGAGTTTTTAAATGCAACGTCTGCTATGCGTGGGGTTCTGTACTTGATGACTTCCATTAACTCAGATTTACTTCTCGATACCTTAAATTGGTCAAAAGTAATTTCGAAATTGATGATGTTATTACTTTATATTTATTCACATGTATGGAGGCTGGATGCAAACCTCGTAGTCAGAAGAACGAAATCACGGTTTTCTGATTACTGTACAGATAATGGACCACTTATTATTGAATAGATTCAGTGATACCAATTCTCAATTAAAGTTCGTTGATTTTATTCATAACTTTGTTAACCTATAAACAGCAAATAGAGGAAAAATATGAGATATCCCAAATATATCCTGATGTGTGCAGTGATTATTTCGGTATTGTTTGTAGCTTCATCATGTTGTAAACATGAATGGGTAGAAGCAACCTGTACAGAGCCTAAAACATGTAGCAAGTGTGGAAAAACAGAAGGAGCTGCTTTAGGGCATAATATTGACTATAAATCTGGACAGATAATTACAGAGTCAACCTGTACAGAGCCAGGGGTAGTTGTTTATAGCTGCTTACGCTGCAATGCAAATATAGAGGAAGTTATAGAACCTCTTGGTCATAGTTTCAGTATTGCAGGAACAATTAGGGAAGCTACGTGCACAAATGTTGGAATCCAAGAATTTCAGTGCAATAGGTGTGGTTATGAAGAGCAAAGAGGGATTCCAAAGAGGGAGCACATATATGTCGATGGGATATGTTCAGTCTGTGGAAACTTTGAAGAAATCGATCTTTATATGTCCTTATCAGAAACGAGGACGGCTGAATCAATTCGGTATCTTTCGGATCGTTCAATACAGGAGGATGAAGGGCATTATACATTATTGTTTGGGCTAGAGAATGCTTCAGAAGAGAAAGTTGCTGTACCTGCTATTATAGATATACGAATTGTTAATGACGATGGTAAGGAAGTATACAGAAGCCGCAGAGAACTATCTGAATATGATTTTGGAACATGGTCAAATAGGATTTCTGGCTCCAGATTGCTTGCTTCAGTTGAGATAGATTTCGATGCCATAAAAGGAGGAACAACATCAGACGGAACGATTTTTTTCACGATATTTAATCCTGGATATTTTTCTTTTAGTGAAAGCGAACTTAGCTTATATGATTTACCATATGGCTTAGACAGCGATGAGATAATCACGGTTAATCCATATGAATTTTATGCGGATATGGATAATGAAATTAGATTTAAGAACCTGTATTCAGATAAGTGGCTTGAAATGCAGGTGCGAGTAGAGTCAGTCTATTCTGATTATGATGACTCGTATTATATATATGCTTCAGATTATAATTATTTAACTTATGAAGGATATTACCTGAACATATATCCTGATACAGAAAAGGTTTCAGAAACACAGCTAGCTAATCTACGCACAGGACAATACATCACGATAAAAGGTTTCTTAGGAGATGGAAGAATCAGGGGGGCCGAGATAATCAAGCAGTAGATATTCACCTTGGTGCATCTATCTTTTTTCGAGCCATCATTTGCCTCATCAAAGAACCATATCGATTATCGCATGGATATCCTTTCTGTCGGTTCCGGGCTTATCGTGCATATTCTCTATAATCTCAGCTTTAGTCGGTTTATGTTCATGTGCAAAACTTTCATGAAAAAATTTTTCTATTCTTATTGCCACTGTTAGGGCCGGGACCAAAACACCAACCGAGGACAAGACGAAAAACCAAATCTGCGCTGAAACCAATAACCAGGCCATCAGAAAAACAAAGAAGGTCATTTCTCAGGCTATCAATAATCCTTAGGCTTGAAAACGATCAACCAACAAGCCGAAGGAGAAAAGAAGGTCAATGAGAATAACCTTGATAAAATTCTAGTACAAGAGCTGGAAAGGATTAAGGAATGCGGGGAAAAGATAAACCTTGCAGAAATAGAAAGACGAACGAGGATTAGCAGATCCATACTACGAAGATGGAAAAGGAATGGGTATGTCCTCCGTCCATCAAGAACGGGATGGAGGGCTGGTAAAAGCAAGCTTAATGGCTTTTCCGAGACAGTTGATTCATATCTACGCAATGGTGTAACGAATTCGTCTGTGATTTTTGAGAGGGCCCGAAAGCTTGTATACGATGGAGGAATCTCAATACTGAAGGACTATATCCATCACCACAGAGATCTTGTGCCTGCACCAAGGCATGCCGTAGAACCCAAAGGAAACCGTGGAAGACGATACACTACCGGGCGTGGCGACTACCGCCAAATGGATTGGGGCTTTGTGGATGTAATGGATTGGAAGGAGATACCTGGAGGTGTGCATGCTTCGTCATGGTTTGTCATCATTGCGGGTTCAGGTATATAGAGTTCTTTCCTAATGCCAGACAAGAGAATCTTTTCATAGGAATGATACATCATTCATTCACACTGATGGGAATACCCAGACGAGTACTTACGGACAATATCTTTGAAGCCGAGTTAATTCAGCCAAACGGTTGGTTATTTTGTACCGGTCCTAACAATATTAAAATACATAATTCTTGTTAATAAAAAAAAATAGTCTACCTTATTAATGAAGAAGGAGATTAACTATGAAGAAAATATTTCTTGTGTTCTCTTTGGTTTTATTGCTGCTTTCTAATATCAGTGCTGCCATAACAATTGGCTTTGATGAAATAAAAGATCTGCCTGTTATTGAGATGGAGGAAAACTCAGGAAGGGTCAGGACACCATCATGCAAATTTTATGATTTTCGTTTTTCTCTAACAGCTGATAATCCGCTAAGCTCTTCTGCTCCATTTGTTCGTGATAGAAATGAAATAACTCACTTGATTCCATTTGTTGTTAACCTGGCTTCATTTGAACTGAATAGCGTTTATGATGATTCAAGATTCAAAATTTATGCCAACGTTTACCCTACAAGTGCTTCTTCTATTGCTCAGGCTGTTGAGCTTGGTTTTGAAGATAGCTATATACACTATTTTGATGGTTACCCTCTCTTCTTGGTGGCTTTGGGGGATTTCAGTATAGAAATCAGAATATTGGATACGGTTGACAACAGGGTTTATGGACACACATATGATTTTGCTACAGAGTTGCAATCTACAAAAAAACCTGGTGAGTTCTTGATTTGTTCAGAAAATAATCCAGAGTATGAACCGCTTTCTGGGATGGATATTTATCTGCAAGCTCCTGGTACAATCGGGCATGGAGTCGTAATTAAATATGACCCGACAGTTTCTGATGATTTCATAGAAAGCAGAATTGATATTGCATCTCCTGCGGATGATGATTTAATTCATAATCTGAATTGGATTTCATGGGTTCCTGGAGGTTCTACAAAAATACTTTCAGATGCTGCGGCTGGTTCTTATGCGCTTGTCTATCACTATTACTCATCGCCGGATTCAATAGTTTTTTCGTTTGCAAATTATGCTGGTGCAACAAGTGTTTCTGATGAGGCTGGTGATCAAATTTGGATAGAGCGATTTGAGGTTGTAGATTAATATCATACCTTCATTCTGATGTTCTCAGCTTTCTCTGCCAGATCTTCCTGGAGTTCAGTTGCATGAGCTTCAGAATCTGCATGGTCATATATGGCTAATCCATAACAGAGCCGGGGAAGGGCAGATGTTGCCAGTCTCCGGTTTCGCTGTCCTATGAATATTTCACCGGAGAGGCTTTTGGTTTTGTGGCTTTTGTAGATTCTCTTCGTGAAAACTGGTTTGAGTTTTTATTCTTACAGTAATATAATACTCCGTAAAAGAATTAGTGATAGCAATGCTGTCTGCTAGGTGATTTGTTTTAAGTGAGACTTCTTATTCTAGAATAGTAGCTATCGAAGATGATTTGAGCCTAACTGAAAATGCTGTTAATCGGGATATGCTAAGTCGAGAGCCATGTTTTCTGGTTTTTAGAGGGGTGTCAAAAGGCTTCCTAACGCTATCTGTTTGATTGGATAGAAATGGGGGTTGTAAGTTATTAGGAAGAATAGAATGGGAATTCTTTTTATAGCTGCCATTATCATTCTGTTAGTGAGGATAATAGTCAAATCCTCAGACAGCAATAACTCTCAGAATAGTAGCAGTTCAACAATCCGATTTACTGAAAGTATCGAAGAAAGGGGTATAAGAGGTGAATTGGAAGTTTCCTATATTGTTGACTGGGTTTGTACTAGTATCAATGCAATTCCAATAAGGAATCTGTATCTGCCTTGGCCAGATGGCAGCACCTCTCAAATTGATGAACTTATAATTGCTCCTAGCGGAATCTATGTTATTGAGATGAAGAACTATAAAGGCTGGATATTCGGTAATGAGAACAACCAGTACTGGACACAGGTTCTATACAAAGGCTATAGAGGAGATTCAACAAAGAATAGACTATATAATCCAATCCGGCAGAATGCCTCACATATTTCTTGTCTCAGGAAGAATCTCAGGTGGTATAAAGGTCCGATTCATTCACTTATAGTTTTCAGTGATGAAGCTGAATTCAAGGATGTTACATTTTCCTCGTTGGATGTATATGTGCTTTATGAAAGTGATCTTAATCGTACGGTACGGGAAATTGATTCTGCGTATAAAGATAGCCTCTCCGAGAACGAAATGAATGATATACGTACTAATCTCCTGCAAGTCTCTTCCGGTACTGATAGCACACATCATGTAGAGAAGATATATCAGCGGCTTGCAGAAAAGGAAGAACGCCTCGAGAAGGGACTTTGCCCTCGTTGCGGCGCACCTCTTGTCGTACGGACAGCAAAGAAAGGACCGAATGCTGGTTCCCGTTTTTTAGGCTGCTCTAGATATCCTGATTGCAGGTATACAAAGAACATAGATTGATTAGCCGCATTCTGCAGATTAAGAAGAGAATTTTCTGGAATTTCTTTGGGCAGTCTTTCATGAGATATTTTCTGATATATTTTTCTGTGAATGTAGATAGCTATATCTGATTGAACGAGGATAACGAGGATAGGAATTGTCATATGATTTTACAGCGTATCCCACCGTCTATTAACAAGTGGTATTCATAATAAAGCTTCGGGGAAAAGGCCGATTTTCACAGAATTCTTCACAATGGTTTTTGTTCGGAAAAATCCGTGTTGTGTCTGAGGCTTCATAATCCCTGATTGGAACCTGCCCAAATAGATATTTACTTGTACAGTTGCAGAGCTTAGGTGTTTTACGTTTATGGTATTGCGAAGAAGAATCTTTACATTAGCCCATGTTCTAGGAAGGAGTAGTATCTGTCAGCTGAGAAGACCAGATGGTCCAGTACTTTTATTCCCAGTATTTCCCCGCATTTAATTATTCTTCGTGTCACATCCTTGTCATCTTCAGATGGTTCAACGTTTCCCGATGGATGATTATGTGCAATTGCTATTGCTGCGGCTCGGCGCTTGAGCGGTTCAGAAAAGACTTCTCTTGGGTGGACAATGGTCCTGTTTAATAAACCTACGGTTGATACAATTGTTCCTATTGATTCATGGGCACCATTCATCATGACTACTATCAAGGACTCCTGATCTCTTGTCGCAAAGTGGCGTACTTCAAGGTAGATATCATTCGGATTTGTTATTGTCCTGCCTTTGCTGCGTACTCTTCGTCTTCCAAGCTCAAGGGAGGCGTGGATTGCAGATGCTTTTGCTTTTCCTAGCCCAGGAATGAGCATTATCTCATCCCTGCTGATATCAGGGTTCTTGTCGAGTGCGGAAATGAGTTCCTTTGCTATTTCGTTTACTGGCCGTTTTGATATCCCTGAACCGATTATGAGCATCATGAGTTCCTCATCCGAAAGTGCTTCAGCTCCCATTCTCTCAAGCCTTTCTCTCGGCCTGTCTTCAGCAGGCATTTCCTTTAAAGTACTGGTTTCTTTTGAAATACGGTATCTGGTCATACATGTAATACACACCCACTGCCTGGTATGGTCAGATATTTTTCTCATTTTGTTGTAAAATCTGTCCATGAAACGATACAGGATAGGCGAGATTGCACGGCTGAGCTCACTTACAGAGAGAACCATCAGATATTATGAAGAGCAGGGGCTTATAAAAGCCAGGAGGTCTGATGGCGGTCAGAGGTGGTATACCGATGAAGACCTTGTCTATCTTAAACGGATCATCGAGCTGAAAGGGCTTGGCTTCTCAATACAGGAAATCAGAAGGATTTTTGAGATGAAAGATTCTGATAGGTCTGGAAATCTCAGAAGAGAGGCGCTTCTGAGTGAATACAGGAAGAAGCTTGAGGCTGATAACAGGAAGCTGAAAGAGATACAGCAGCATATCGATGAACTTGAATGGCATGTCCATCAGCTTGAAAAAGCTGAAGATGGATTCACAGAGTGTCCTGGAGCACTATGTGTTTCGTGCCAGTACAGATCAAGGTGCACATTTTTCCGTTCAGAGCGATAAAAGCCAGTCACCTACAGATAATGAAAGATTTATTATGTCTTTCGAGAATGACTGCGGAAGATTCATAGAAAAGAACATGCATTCAAAATTGAGATAACCGCTGTAGTTTTCCTTAAAGGCTTTTATTACGCTTTCCCAGCCTATCTTTCCAAAGCCGGGGAGCAAATGCTGGTCGCTTTTCCCATCGTTATCTGCAATATGCGTACCAAGAAGGAGAGGGGCAGTTTTCCTTATAAAGGAAGGTATATCTTCTCCAGCAATGAAAGCATGCCCTGTATCAAGGCAGACCCCAGCCATTGGAGAAAGTGCTGCGGCTATTTCAATCAGATCGTCTGCTTTCCATATCTCCTGTCTTGTCTCCATATTCTCTATCGCAATCCTGATAGGCTTTTTCTGCTTTTCCAGAAGCGACGAGAAATAAGAGATATTTTCCCGTACCCCTGCTTTAATGGGATGCACGACTATATGCGGAATCCCGAGAAAGCTGGAGAATTCCATTGCTCTGAGAATAGCCGCATCAGACTGTTCCTGCTCTTTTCCTGTCAGAGCCAGATAATCGCGGGGATAGGGGGCATGTGCCTGTATGAAGGAAAGACCGAATTCATCCTTTTCCGCCTTCAGCTTTCCGATATAATCCCAGGCTTCATCTGTATTCAGCTGTGATGATGGATTCATCATTTCGCAGAAATTAAGATCAAGCGCGGAGTACCCGCACTCCGCGTATAGCGGAATGAGGGTATCCATAGTCCGTTTCCCCTCTCTGGAGAATGCTACAAGATTTGTGTTAGACGATATTCTGAGCTGCATATTCATCAAGTGCATTCTGCACTGTTGCTGCCATGTCGTGAACAGCTGCTTCTATAGATTTTCCATTTTCCGTGACATTTCTTATCTCACTCTGGAATGAGTAGTAGATCTGGTACGCTGATGGAATCCAGACTCCGGTAACTTTCGGGTTTGAAGAGGCTGTCTGCTCCATAGCAACCCTGAACTGAGGATTCCCATCCAGGAATTCCTGATACTCTGCATTGTCATAAAGACCGGTGTTCACTGGCATATATCCGGTTTTTTCTGCCCATTCAAGCTGTACGTCCTCGGATATTAGATACTCCAGGACAATTCTTGCATTCTCGCTTTCCGTAAAGGAGAACATTGCTCCTCCGCCGATGTTGACACCTCCGGTTGCTTCTTCATTTGTTTTCGGTACGAATGCTGTTCCTACCTCGAATCTTCCTCCGACAGTATTGATGACAGTCGAGAGATTGGAAGATGATGCAAGCATTGTTGCGGTTCTTCCTGCAGCAAATTCCGTACTTACTCCTGAAGTTATGTTGTTGAGATAACCTGTGTCATAGAGTTTCTTCCAATGCGTAAGGAATTCTGCAAAAGTTCCTTCTTCCTCAAAAAGAACTTTTCTGGGTGTGCCTGTATGCCCGTTTTCTTCATCAACCATGTAGGAAAGTCCATTCTGTGCCCCGATGAATGCCCCTAGCTCATAGGTTGCAGGTACTCCAGCAAATGCATATCTTGTGACATTTCCATTTGCATCTGTCTCTCCGAGAAGCGGTGCTATCTCTGTAAATTCATCCAGTGTGGCAGGTGCTTCAAGGCCAAGTGAATCAAAAAGCGTCTTGTTGTAATAGAAAAGCAGCGATGAAGCGTTGAAAGGTATCGCAAGAAGACCTCTTTCTGACATGAGTGATTCCAGTGCAGATGGCATGATTGATGATGTGTCGATTCCCAGAACAGAAGGAAGCACGAGGTAGTCGGAGTTCATCATGTCCAGCGCTGCAGTTGCATCCAGCTGTGCTATATCCGGGAGAGTTGATGTGTCCACTGCAGCAGCGGCTTTCACTTTTGTCAGCACATCATTGGCAGCTCCCTGATAAATTGCCTCTATTTCTATTCCTTTTTCCGCTCCTATTGTACTGTTGAATTCTGCTACTATCTCGTCGAATGCAGTTCCGAGCGCACCTGAGTTCGAGTGCCAGATAGTCACAACAGAATCATCTTCAGTACTTCCCCCTGCATAAATACCTGCAGCTGAAAGAAGTATTGTCAGAACAATGATGGCTTTTTTCATTTTGTTACCTCCGATTTGATGAATAACCTGATTATTCCGAAATCCCTCCGGATATAGCTTTCATAATCATTTTCCTGCCCAGAAGAAGGAGAAGAAGAAATGGCACTGTTATGATTGCGATCGAAGCAAACTGGGCTCCATATTCTCCCGACTCTGCAAATCCAAGCATTGTTATTCCGACCTGCACAGTCCTCATCCTTGGTCTTGTTGTTACAAGAAGCGGCCATAGATAGCTGTTGAATGAAGCAATGAATGCCTGTATGAAGATTGTGATTGTGACAGGGGATGTGAGAGGAAGGAGTATTGAGGAAATGTATTTTATATCCCCGGCACCATCAATCCGTGCAGCATCGTAGATGTCCTTGTCAGAGGAAAGATAAGTACCCATTGTCATAAGGAGGGCAGAGGCAGAGAAGACAGAGGGGAGGACGATTCCCAGATAACTGTCTAGAAGCCCGAGACGGGCAGTTGTTATGTAGTTTTCATACAGCATCGCATCGGGGGGAATAAAAAGCGTTGACAGAAGAGCTATGAGGATTGCTTTCTTTCCTTTGAAATCAAGATGAGTGAATGCAAATGCGGAAAGTATGGAAACAAGGCATCTTGTTAATGCCGTCATCGAAGCTGTGATGAATGAGTTCAGGATATAGCGTGAGAAATATCCGTGATTCAGCGACAGCATATAATTCCTTAATGATAGAGAAGAGGGAAGGAGTTTTGCTTCTGCAGCAGTGAAATCCTCTGGAGAGAAGAATGAAGCCGAGACGGTGTAAATCAGAGGGAATATTATGATTGCAGCAAGAATTATCGTGATTGCTGATCTTGCAGTCTTATACATCTCTGCGCCTCCTTGATGTGAGGCTCATCACAGCAATGGAAAAAAGCACCATCATCACGGCAATGGTAGTTTCGGCTGCCCTGTTACCGCTTCTGAATGCTTCCAGATAGTAGTAATACATGACAGTTTCTGTTGAGCGGAAAGGACCGCCTTCTGTTAATACCATTACAGGCGCGGATATAAGGACTGCATCTTTCAGGGCCATGAAAACGGTAATCAGGAACATATTCCTGATTGATGGAAGCTCAATCTGGAAGAACAGCCTGCACCCTGCAGCACCATCTATCTCTGCTGCTTCTATTATGCTTCTGTCGGTACTCCTGAAAGCTGATACAAGCAGTATGTAATCCAGCGCAAAATCAAGAAAAACTCCGAAGATAACAAGGACGGCCATCGCAGGTCCCGGTTCATCCAGCCATTGGAAGGATAACCCGAAGAGTCTGTTTATCACGCTCACACGTCCTCTGAAGAGCTCTTTGAAAACCAGTGCAAGCGCTGACAGGGAGAATGCAAGCGGTGTGAGGAAGATGAACTCGAATACGGCATTTGCTCTATGTTTTTTCCTCGTAAGCGCTGCAGCCAGGAGCGTCAGGAATGTATTCAGAGGCAAAAAGAATATGACAAAGCGCAATGTATTCAATACGCTGGAAAGAAAAGCCTGATTGCTTAGAAGTGTGGCATAATTTGAGATTCCCGCAAAACCAAGCACTTTTCCCGACTGTGATATCGTGAGAAAAGAACCTATAAAGCTTTTTGCAAGAGGGATGAAGGAGAATAGCAGAGCAAGCATCAATGATGGGAGCAAGAAAATATATGCTTTGATATTCTGCCTTTTCATAACGTAAGGTAATTTAAATATATTTTATTGGTTTTTCAAGGGTATTCTGCATTTAATTTCTTTGTGTTTAATAAAATATCTTACACGTATAAACTTAACGTAAGGTTTGATCATGTTAAGTTTGCGCAGTTATCTTCATTAGCAGCATTAGTTTTTCACTCCTAATTGCGAAAAAGATATAAAACCATGATGGATAATTACCTTCAAAGCTACTACACTATTGGAAGGAGGAGAGAGAATGAAACCTACGCTTCTTGTTATGGCTGCTGGACTCGGTTCCAGATATGGTGGAGTAAAGCAGATTGATGCTGTTGGAATGCATGGAGAGACACTCCTTGATTTCGGTGTATATGATGCTTTTCATGCTGGTTATGGAAAGGTCGTGTTTATCATAAGGAAGGATATCGAGCACGATTTCCGCGAGAGGCTTTTTGATAGAATCGCACGTAATATGGATGCTGACTATGTATTCCAGGAAAGAACTGCGCTTCTGACAGAAGAGGAAGCAGCTGTTTCAGCAGAGCGTACAAAGCCCTGGGGAACTATTCAGGCAATTCTTTGTGCAGAAAATGCGGTGAAGACACCATTTACTGTAATCAATGCGGATGACTACTATGGCAGAAGCGCATATGGTATTCTTGGCAATTATCTTGAGACATTGGGTAACGATGATACAGCACATGCCATGGTCGGCTTTACGCTCAAGAATACAATGAGCCCCTCCGGTTCGGTATCAAGAGCAGTCTGCGTTATCGATAATGGCAATCTTGTCTCAATGGAAGAGAACACAAAGATTGAATATACGTCTGATGGTGGTGTTGTTTCCCATATGCCATCGGGAGATGTGATGCTTACCGGCGAGGAGCCTGTATCCATGAATTTCTTTGGTTTTACACCAAAGGCTTTTGAGAGCTTTACAGAATACTGGGAAGACTTCAAGAAAAAGAATATCAGAGAGATGAAGGTGGAGTGCCTTCTTCCTAATGGTGTTTCAGAGATGGTTACATCTGGAAAGGGCTCTGTGAAAGTCTTTACAACTCCAGATAAATGGTTCGGAATGACTTATCCTGAGGACAAGGCAAATGTAATGGCAGAACTCAGGAAGAAGATTGAGTCCGGCTATTATCCTGAAAAGCTCTGGGAAAAATAATCAGTGTTTTGTCACGTCGCTGTCGTTGGCTATTTTCTCGATAGGGGTGTAGCCTTCGCCTAGAACGTGGACTGTTTCCTGGATAATCATGAAAGCTTTCGGGTCTGTTTTATGAACGACCCTAGTTAATCTGGATATATCCTGATTCGGGATCACGGTCATGAGCATTGGCCGTGATTCTCTTGTATATAATCCCTTTGCATTCATCAGCGTAGCACCTCTGTCCATGCTGTTCATGATGTATGATCCTATTTCTTCATAGTGTGGGGAGATTATATAAACTGTTTTCGCATAGTTCGTTCCCATGGAAAGGACAACTTTGTTGATGGCTGCGCTTGTGATATATGCGACGATAGCTGAGATAAGAGCCTTCTCCAGACCGAAGAATATTGCAGAAGCTGCAATTATAATTCCATCAACGACAAACAGGCTTGTTCCAAGGGACAGTGGCGTGTATCTGGCTATAATCTGGGCAATGATATCGGTGCCCCCGGTATTCGATCCAGCTTTCATTACAAGTCCAAGTCCTATTCCGGACACGACTCCGCCATATAGTGCTGACAGCCACAGAGAAGCCTCTGCGCTGCTGTTCAGGATTCCCTCAGAACCGAATATCCATGTCCATATCCATGAAAATACAGACAGCAGCAAAGATCCGACTATCGTCCTGATTCCATATTGGCTTCCGAATAGCTTTATTCCTATAAGCAGGATAGGGACTGTCATTACAATCATGGAGAAACCAAGATCCCATCCAAGTGTATGGAATAGTATTGTGGAAATTCCCGATACTCCTCCTGGCGCAAGCTGCTGCGGATTCAG
The DNA here is from genome assembly GCA_944389105.1 of uncultured Spirochaetaceae bacterium. Lineage (GTDB taxonomy): Bacteria > Spirochaetota > Spirochaetia > Sphaerochaetales > Sphaerochaetaceae > Ornithospirochaeta. The sequence continues at coordinate 70,579 of CALXLD010000042.1, forward strand.
GAAAAGTATAAGTGCGAGGGCTGTAAGAGCAGTTCCCAGGGTTATGTAGAGATAATCAATGAAAGTTCTTGTATTGCTCATTTTATCTTAGGTGGTATGACAAAGCTTTCTTCCTGAAGCCTGTCTATCAGTTCTGATGGTGTTTCTTCTGCTATCAGCAGATTCCTCACTTCTGGTGATATGAATCCCTCCTTCACGCCTTTATCCAGCATATCCAGAAAAGGATCCCAGTATCCTTCGACATTAAGAAGTCCTATGTTTTTCTCATGATACCCAAGCTGTCTCCATGTGTATATTTCGCTTAATTCCTCGATTGTACCGATCCCGCCTGGCATTGCGATGAATGCATCGGATTTCCCGTACATCAGTTTCTTTCTCTCATGCATATCCTCGGCAATTATGATTTCGTTTTCTGCCGAGCCATTCCGTACTTCCGGAACATCCATTGCCCTGGGAAGTATTCCTATTACAGTTCCTCCGTTCAGGCGTATTGTTCTGGCTATTGTTCCCATCAATCCGCGGTTTCCGCCTCCATAGATCAGGACTATTTCTCTTCTGGCTATTTCCTTTCCTAGATCTTCGGCTAGAGAGCTGTATTCTGCCCTTGCACCGAACGATGAACCGCAGAAAACTGCAATGCTTTTCAGCTGTTTCATGTAGAGATTATACATGCTTTGTGAAAAACAATCCGATTTTTTCTTGATAGCAGGAATTTGCGAGCTTAAAATAAACTACAGTGGCTTGTCCATCATTGGAGACTATATGCAGAGATTCAAGAAATTTATCATCGTATTAACTGCTGTTTTGATGATTCTTTCCGTGCCATTGGCCGCCGCAGAGATGTCTGTCAGGTGGGAGTGGGCACTGGATGATCCTGACGTAACGATGTATCGCTATCAGATAGGGGGAGAAGATCCAGATGGCTGGACAGTGCTTCCTCAGGATACTGATTCGCTGGAAATTTCAGGACTGGATGCCGATAGTGAGTATACTCTCTATCTTCAGCGTTCATATGATGGAATCAACTGGTCTCCATCCGCAACAAGTACGGCAAAAGCCGATGTTAGCCAGATTCCTGATGTAAGGCTTTATCGCTATGGCGGTTATGAGCTCAGAGCAGAAATAATGAATGGCTCAGCAATGCTTTATTATCCAGAGACAGTCTCGGAGCAGGATGCCGTTGATTTCATAGCATATGAAAGCGAGAAATATGACCTTGCTGATTCTGGAATAACATATTCTATCAATGGCGCTGGTATAGCAGAGTTCGGTTATCCCGATGGAATTTCAAGAGATACAGCAGCGTCCGAACTCGATGTTTTTGTAAATGACCTTGTGGACTACATTACAGCACCTAAGGCTATCGTTCAGGAACCAGAGTCTGTAGCAGAGCCTATTGCCGAAGAATCTGCAGAGCCAGCAGTGGTAAGAGAATATGAGTATGCAGGCTACAAGCTTACAGCAACGATTTCCTCTGGAAAGGCAGACCTTGTATATCCGTCATTCATCACAGATGATGAGGTAAATACGTTCTTTGCAGTCGAGAATGCAAAGTATGGTCTTGCGGATCTCGGAGTCTCCTATGCATTCGGAGGAGCAGGAGAGGTTACGATAAGCTATCCGGAAGCATATTCGAATGAAGAGGCAGCAGCAGAGCTTGATGTGCTTGTAGAAGATCTTATTGCATATCTCACACCAGCTCCGGAGCCTGTCGTAGAAGAGGCTGCAGAAGAAGCTGAAGAACCAGCGG
>CALXLD010000043.1 GCA_944389105.1 uncultured Spirochaetaceae bacterium
ACTACATAAGCTGGTATAACGAAAGGAGAATACAGGTGAAACTGAAAGGAATGGCACCTTTACAATACAGGAAACTTGCCTTTAAGATGACTTTCTGATAGGTGTCCAACTTTAAGGGGTCACACCAGGACGGCGGAGATCTTTTATATCCCTAATCAGGCCGAGAACCTCTTTCAAGATCCGCAGGAGCACCAGAGCAAGCTCTAATACTTCTTTCATTCTGACCTTTCACCTCCTTTCCTGCGTTGGACTAGGAAGATTGTTCTTCCTCCACAGGATCAGAGGCCACCGTCACTCAATCTGCTGACGACTAATGAAAACAATTTACCAGAGTGAACAACTTGCGTTCAAGATGATTTCGGAAATGCAATGATATTGCTTGCAACCTTCCCGACCTCAAGGACCTTCTCACGTATCTCGTGAGTGTAGTTGTCACTCATCCTTTCACTCTGATGCCCAACAACCAGACGGAGATTGCTATCATCAACCTCTCCTCTGAGCATCGAATTGAAGAAATGCCTGAGAGAATGGAAGTCTATGTTTCTCTCCTTTCTCTTTTCCTCCGTGATCCCTATAGCAGCAAGAGCGGCATAGTAATACTTGTTGATGTAGCTTCCAGCAATAGGTGTATCTGCAGAGCCCTCAGACCAGAAGATAAGACCGTTCTTATGAGGATTGGAGTCAGCCATCTTCACAAGCTCTTTAGCCAATGCCTTTGATACAGGAACATGCCTTACTCTCTTTCCCTTTGTACTCTTGAAGCCATCTGTCTTAGCGAAGTTCTCCCTCACTGTGATGATGGCCTGATCCTCATACTCAACGTTGTTCTCTACGAACTCGATGCAATCCTTCTTCAGTGCTCTTATCTCACCCTGTCTCATGCCTGTTGTAGCAGCTAGTGCAACTGCAAGATAGATCTTCATGCTGATACGTCCTGCAAAGCCTTCTTTTCTGAGGTACTCAAGGACAGCTTCAACCTCACTCTTTATCGGTATTCCCCTATCCTTCTGATTACGTTCAAGCATTGAGATATTCTGCATCGGGTTTATTTTGATCATTCCCCTGCTGAAAGCTTCATTCAAAGGCTTCTGAACTGAGAGAATGACATTGTTGATCGTTGAGTTGGAGATGCTTCCTTCATCGATTAAAGCGATGATAACGTTCTCGATATCACTCTGTGTGATCTCATTGAGCTTCAGGCTCTGATCGATGTGAGGGAGGAAGTTCTTCTTGAATGTGCCAAGCATATTAAGGCAATGATCTCGCCCGATGCTTTCTTTCTTCGTCTTATTCTTAAGCTTGACGTAGGATGAGTTATCGAAGTCCCAGAAGCTTAGAACGTAATCTACAAAGTTAGGCGACTTCTTCTCCTTCTTCGTCAGCCCTTCCTCATAGGCTCTCACAGCAATAGCGGCAGCTGCACTCCTTGTGCCAATACGTCTGAAACTATCATCTCCAAGCTTGCTTCTCAGGGTTTCTATGCTCAGTCCTGGTTCATATTCCTTCTTCTCAGGATTCCAGAAGCGGACATAGTAGTAGACACCCTTTGCTCTGTGTCTTTTGTACAATGAAAATCTGACCATATATTTCCTCCTTCAAAGAAGCAAAAGGCGGAAATAATTCCAGAATTTTCGGTTTCAACATGCTACCAAATATGCTACCCGAGGTTTTCAGACCTTGCAACGCATAAAAGAAAAGGCATCTTAATTACTTATACAGTAACAAGATGCCTTAATGGGCGATGGCAGGATCGAACTGCCGACTTCCACGATGTCAAAACACTTATAATTACTTTTAATATAAGAAATTACAACGCTCTTCTTGCTGTCCTTTACTCTAATTTAACACCCCTTAACATTTTATGCAAGAACTATGTTTGCATGCATTGATGCACCTTATCCCCGGTTTCTCGTCATTACGGTATCACAAGTTGCTACATGCCCTGCTACAAATGGTGCAACACAGATAAATCATTCAAAAAATTCATAAGTTGACTTATTTCTTTCTAGCTCTAGCAGAGTATCGAACCCTTTCACCATGATAAAATAGGTAATACTTTAATAAACACAATATTCTATACTATCATCATCTCTGATATCAATTGCGAACACAAGTACGCAATTCATCTAGTTGAAACTTCCTACAAAATTAGTTTAGTCCACACACTGATTGAAATGTAATAAACAAAGTGGTTCCAGCTAAATGAAGCCGAGCTAGATTGCAAAAGCTACCATTCCGTTAAAACTTTATCATTATTTCATTTGTTGCTTGATACATGTTAGGGCCAACCATAATTACAACCGCCATAATCAATGGTAAAAAGGAAGCAACCTGTGCCGCCATGAGAAGTCTGTTATTACGTTGTGCAGACTTTTTAAGAGAATAAAATTCGTTCAAGTAAGATTCATTATCTTTCTCAGTTTCCTTATCTCCTTCTATTTTGCGGAGTTCTTTAATTTCATAATCTATCTTAGTCTGAACATCTTTTAATTGTTTTCTGTCGGAACAAAGTAAAGCAAAACATAATATACCAGCAATCAACAATGAAGCAAAAACGAGGATTTTTATTTCAATATCACCAGATATATAGACTTCTGACATGGCAAAGAACATTGATAAGAATACAAGCAATTCTGCTTTAAGATTCTGTAATGAGTTCCTGATTTCATTACCTACTGACTTTATTTCTTTGTAATATGCAGCTCTTAGGTTCTGGCTTTCAAATGGATGTAGGTATCTGCTTTCGCATAATCTAAAACTGCTTATAATTATCTCTATTGAATTCAAAAAAGCAACAACACGCTCAAGAGGAGATGCAACCATAGGAACATGATTGTTTATTTCTGATCTGAGTATTTGCTTTAACCTTTCGTCTTTTCCGTTTGTTATTGCAAGAAATGCATCAAGCCCACATCGTACATCACAAAGATCACTTCCTTTAAGCCCATTAGTTGAATACTCAAGCAGTTTTGATACTCCTCCAATAATGAAAAAATTATTCCCTGATTTGTAATCTGCTAGACATTTGAATGCATGGAGTAATTGATAGCATGAATCTGCTTCTCTTACAGACGCAAATGTATCTATAGCTTCATGGCCAGAATAAACTTTTCCATCAATTATATACAACCCTTCCTCTAATAAATACTTATCTTCTCTCATTGAGGATGCCATTCTATCAACAAGAGAAGAACAATCTTTAAATGCAATGCAATTGAATGGCTTCAAGTCAAGTGCTATAGTGATTTCGTGTGCATTGATTGGTAGATCGGAAATATTGTCATAAACCATTCCATCTGCCTCAATACTGTCTTTATTTGAAAGCAAATCCGGATATTCTGATATAATTGATTTGAATCTTTCAGCTTCTATTGTAATGGTAATTACACTTACAGAAGGGGATTCGACATCAAGTTTAGACATCGATGACGAAAGAAGAGCTTCTAAAATCCCTCTATAGTCAATTGTCCTTTCACCTGAATTTTTCATATTCCCTCTCTATTGCACCATCCGAATCAAATATAATTAATTTCCCATCATCATATGATATAGTACCATCAGCAATCCTTTCCTGGCTAATTTCTAATTTTATTCCGTTTTTCTTATAGATCAGTTTTTCCCATCGTTTAATGGCCGTGCTGTTTGGTTTGAATGATGAGGAAATAAGAAGATTATTATCATCTGCAATCTTGTAGAATGCCTCTTGATCATCTGGATTAGGGAACATTGTATTGAGTAAATATGAGGCGTGAACCTCATTACTGTTTTCATGCATATGCAAAACAGCTTTGTCTCGTATGTTTTCCCACTCATTTTTATTCAGCTTTTTTTCCAGGGCAAGAAGCTCTGCTACTTCCATGAAGTCTGATGTAGCTTTTGATGATCTAGATATTCTTTCACATCCAATAAATCCCTCTCTATAATATTCTGAAAGATCCTTTGTGCCACAAATAAAACTTATATAACCTGAAGCTGTATCTTCACTTGAATTCAACCATCTATCCAAATCTAATACAGCAGCAAGTGTCATTTGCTTAAGATTAAGGGCCAACGATGTTTTAAGTTTATGCGATTCTACATAGCTACTAAATTCCTGTCCCAAAAGCGTTATGCCGAACATTGGTTTACCATTTTGATCAATATAGTCAAAGACTATCATATGATCTCCTGTTGAGAGCCTTGTTGATTCAAGACATCTAATATAGCGTTCCGCAATTTCAACAGACAGCATAAGAAAGTCTTCATCAGTTTTTGCTTTTACTTCATACTCACTGATCATGTCCTTAAGTAAGCGCAAATCATACTTGTATTTACTGTTAGGTTCAGCCAGAAATGACGCATAAGCTATGGAACGTTTTATATCTGCTCTAGCTTTGCAGAAAGCCTCTATAAAATTCTTAACACCTTCAGAATCGGGATCATCTAACTCCTTTGCCAAATCCTTTTTCTTTACTTCATTCTCGTTTTGTTGCTTTTCTATAAAATGTATAGCAATATGCTGGACTTTTGGTGTCAGTTCATTATCCGTTATGCTCATATTAAATACCTCCAGAAGGAATTAGACACAAAATCAATCACGCTCACAGTTGATAAACAAGTATTTTCAAAATCCATACAAAGTTTATGAATCATTCCTATCGTCTTCAATCCTCTTACGTTCTGCCTCAATCTCATGCTGCAATTCTTCTACAGTTGGTAATTCAAGGCTGTATCTTGATGCGAAAATCTGCTTTGCATCATTGAGAACAGAGTATTTGACTATCGCCTCATTCTTCTGTGAACAGAGGATGATACCAATAGTTGGATTATCATCAGGATTCTTATACTGGGCATCGAACATCCTGATGTAGCTATCCATCTGCCCGATATCACCATGAGTGAGCTTGCCGATCTTCAAATCTATGAGTACATAGCATTTGAGGATACTGTGATAGAACACGAGATCAAGATAGAAGTCTTCATCCTCATATCGCATGAGTTTCTGACGTGCAACAAAACAGAAACCACGCCCTAGTTCCAGAAGAAACTCCTGAAGCTTATCTATGAGAGCCTGTTCCAAATCCGATTCCCTCAGAGCCGGATAATCCTTAAGATCCAGAAACTCCAAGACATAAGGATCCTTTATGAAATCATCAACTCCTGTAGATTCCATCAGTTCAGCTGCTTCGGCCTTTACTGGGGCTTTATCCCTGCTTGCAAGAAGACGCTCATAATACAGAGTGGAGATCTGTCTTCCGAGCTGTCGGCATGACCAAGCTCCGGCTACAGCTTCTTTCATATACCACTCTCTTGCCTTCTCATTTTCCACTGTCATCAGCAGTCGATAATGAGACCATGTCAATTGCGAACACAGTGTGTTCGTATTTGGGAAAAGAGCATAAAACTTCTTCATCTGCTGAAGAGTCCTGACTGTAAAACCCTTACCGAATTCTTTTGTCAATCGTCCAGATAATTCTTGCAAAGTATGCTTACCATATTCAGCTCGCAAGCTACCTGACTGCTCATGTTCCACGATAATACGTCCAATATCCCAATAGGATTTTACCATCGCAAAGTTGATTGCAGCATATGCTTGTTGTCTGGAAGCAAGCAATGTTTCCTTGATTTCAGTATAAAGATCATCATATATCGCCAGTTCGTTATCAGCCATTTTCATCTCCTCTAATCATCAACGTGCATGGCATATTTGAAAGATACTCGAACATATCCATTTTCACCTCTATTCGATGCTATCAAATCTTTCAGCCTGCTCCATAATCTGGATATAGGTTTCTTTTGACCATTCTGGTGGATAGCCACTCTCATAAAGCAGGGTAATAAGCTTTGCAATCAGCTTGTTTCTTGTGTCAGATTTGGAGAAACAATCGATATAACCGGTAAATTCATCAATTGAATCCTTTATCTTTCCAGCCAGGGCAAGACACTTCTCATCATTGAATTCAAATTCGTGCTCATTCCTTACTTTGACGAGAATGTCATAATAGACTTTCGTATCATAGGAAATTCCAAGGCGTTTGAATTCCTCCTTGTCTTTCTCTATATCCGAAAGAATATCATAGAGCTTATCAGAAAGATCATTGACAAAATCCTCAACGACATTGCTCACGAAAATGGTGTTATCCCTGTCATTGTACTTATCAACAACCTTTTTAAGTCTTTCCTCGAAATCAGCAGCCTTTGCAATATTGGTTTTCCTGTAATCTGCAATAGTCTGATTCAGTATCTTCTGCAAAACATTGAATTTCGATATAGGAAGAGAAATAGCATCCAGTTCTTTCTTGAACTCATCATCGAACAGCTGGATACGCTTGTTCGGGCCAAGTATGTTTTCAATACCGGAGCAATCCATCGCATCCTGAACAAGTTTCTCTACAACTTCATTCATAATCTCTGCATCGGGTGCATCAGGCTTTGTCTGCTTGTAGATCAAAGAACGAATCGCAAGATAGAATTGCGACAGAAGAGATTCCTCATCTGTCAGTTCTCCTGATGGGAAGCAGATTGAGAATGCTGCTTTTAATTTCTTTGTCTCAAGCATGAATTTCTGAAGTCGTTCATCCTTCTGCTGCACAAACTCAGCAGCCTCATTCAGAGTATTGAGCCTCTGCATAGGAGAGCCATTAAAGAAGAGAGAGTAATCAAAACCAGAGAACAGATCTTTTAGCAATGAAAGCAGAGCTCTGAAGATTATCAAGGTCTTGCTTATATCCTGTACAGTATCTTCACCTCCATCATCCGTATCGTCCGGGTCGCCATACTGCTTGAGAGCAAGAAGCATATCCTTCCTAAAGCCAATGTAGTCAACAATCAACCCCTGATCTTTTCCCTCAAAGACTCTGTTCACCCTTGAGATAGTCTGAATAAGAGTATGCTTCTGCAATGGCTTATCGATATACATGACAGAAAGGGATGGCACATCAAAACCGGTAATCCACATATCGACAACAACAGCTATCCTGAAGTTTGAATTGTCATTCTTGAACTGAACATCAAGCATTTTCCTATGGCTCTGATTTCCACAAGCTTCAAATAACTCCTTGGAATCATTATCTCCCTGCGTTGCAACAAGATTGATTTTCGGCAATGCCACAAGCTCATCAAGTTCTGCCTTAGAAAGAATGCTGTCATCTTCGCTCTTCTTCTTTTCTGCCCATTCCGGTCTGATTTTCAAGATTTCATTCATCAGTCTGTATGCATTCATCCTTGTCGAGCTGACAACCATCGCCTTCTGGACAATCTTCGGCTTCTGAGCACAAAGTGTTTCATAGTGCGTGACAATGTCAGCAGCAAGCTTTTCGAGCCTTTCCTGATTCCCAAGAATCACAGCAAGTTTTGAATTGTCGCTCTTGCTCTTTTCTATGGCATCCTCACTAGCCCAGTCTTCAGCACACTTCTCGTAGTACTTTTCTATTTTTCTGAGCTCTTCCTCATTTACAGCAACTCTTGCAAGGCGTGGCTCATATGCAAGGCCAACAGTGATGCCATCATCGCTGGATTCCTTCATCGTGTACTTATCGACTACACCTCCGAACACGGCAACCGCTTCATCAATCGGCGTGCCTGTAAAACCACAATATGTGGCATTAGGGAAACTATCCCTCAGATATTTTGCGAATCCATATCTAATTTCAATGCCATTATCAGTTTTTTTCGTCTTAGCCCCGATTCCAGTCTGTGTTCTATGAGCTTCGTCTGAAATACAGATGATATTGGCTCTATCAGAAAGCAACCCTGTTGTCTCACAGAATTTCTGGATTGTGGTCACATATACGCCACCGCTAGGACGATTTCGTAGCTCATCTCCAAGTATTTCCCTGGTTTCAATGCTTTTTACATTTTTTTCTCCGAGGAATCTTTTTGCAGAGACAAACTTCTTTGATGTCTGATCATCAAGATCTTCTCTGTCCGTGATGATTATGATTGTCGGATTATTGAACGTGCTCTGATCTCGTTGCATCAGCATTCTGGAAAGGAAGAGCATTGTGTATGTCTTTCCGCAGCCTGTCGCACCAAAATAGATGCCTCCTTTACCATCTCCAGCAGGTTTCAGATGCTGCTTGATGTTCTCCAGCATCTTGTTGGCAGCAAAGAACTGAGGATAGCGGCAGACAATCATGGTGTCTTTTGAATCAGGATCTGAGAAGAAAATGAAATCCCTCAGAATCTGGATGATTCTGTTTTTTACAAAAGCACCATCAAGCAGAGTAATCAGAGAGGCAACTCCCTTTGATACCTTTTCCTCGTCATTTGCCTTGTTCCAGCCATAGTAGAATTCATAAGAAGAGAAGATAGTGCCGAGTTTTGAATTAGCTCCATCTGATATGACGGAAAGGAAACAATACTTCAGAAGTTCGGGGATATCCCTTGTGTATCTTATGGTAATCTGTTCCCAGGCATCATGAACTGTAACCCTTTCATCCGATACTGATTTGAGTTCGAATATTGCAATCGGTATGCCATTGATGAAGATGAGGATATCAGGGATACGACGCTGATCATGTGGTTTGAACTTATATTGATTGACAACCCTGAATACGTTGTTGTCTATATTCTCGAAATCAATATAGTCGATATGGATGCTTTTTCCGGATTTGTCTTCCCTCAGGAAGTCAAATCCTTCATTAATCAACCAAAATGTGTCTCTCGATCCTGTATAGAGCGGGAAGCTGGGGATATATTCCAGTCTAGTGATAATAGAAGCCATTTCAGAATCCATCAGAGAATCATCTGAATATCTTTTCCTAAGGTAGGTGCAGAAATCATCCTTCAGCAAAGCATCTTTCTCGGTTCTATGGAAGGAATCAGCCGATGAATATGTATATCCAAGGTTATTCTCAAGATGATCAAGTATGGCAATCTCAAGATCGCACTCTGTGAATTTATACGCAGAACTCATACACCCTCCTTCCTAAAGCCTTGCACTATCCTCGCATGGCTTCCCTTACAGCTCCCTGAACAAGAACAGGACATATTGATTTGATATTTTCTCTCATCTTCTCTGCAATCTTCTTTCTCTGATTGTATACGGAAAAGATATCTGCAATTGATTTCTGGATGGATATGTCAGGAACCGGGATCTCAACATTGCACATCTCCGACCAGTCAAATGTTTCCCTTGCAGATCCCCATGAATTGAAACGTGCATATCTGTCAAATTCTGCTCTTTCAAAAAACAACTCCAGATATTCGGGGACTATCCTTGTAAAATCTGTACTGAATACAGTTGAAATAGAAGAAACAAGATATGTTTCATCGCTCATATTCAATGCAAGGGATATTTTATCTCCACGTCTGGATGTATCAGAAACATAGGCAAAACACCTAGGTTTAACGACTTTATATGAATGCAATGAAACTCCATCCATATCAGCCTTTGTGGAAATAAAACATTTGCTGGTTGCAATTCCTCGTACTGCTTCTAAAGAATATTTGTTATCAGCATTACGCTCTTCTGATAGCTCAATGTAATCACCAAGCCGATGGAGAGGAGCTGCTTTCTTCAGATTCTCTATATATCCATCACAAGTCAGTTTCAAATCCTCAAGTCCATTCTCATATGCTTTGAGATTTGCAACCATTGCATTGTAGATGTTCACGTATTTCTGCTGGATATCGAGCGAAGGCAGAGCAAGTCCAATCTCACAAAAATCACTGAATGATAATCCATCGCGAACAGATGAATCCGTGAAAAACCAAAAATAACGATCCATCTCTTGTGATTTCATCATCATAGAAAGATAAAATGGGTTGAGACTCTTTTGGTCTTGCACGCAAAAAATAGTATATGCAGGGCTCACTATTTTATTCTTTAATGTGGAGTTATAAGCAATTGGAAGTACAACATCTCTCCCCACATGCATTAAATTACAAGCAAAATATCCAGACGGAACAACCTTATATGAAGTTGTATCCGCTCCTACTTGTCGTGCAGGTTCGAAAAAATCCTTTTCTCGATTAACGCCAGAGATTTCATCTGCAGATAATTGCTGATTACAAGCAACATTGTACGGGCTTATCAAATCGCCTATCTTTTGTTTAACCAATGCCATATCCAATACCCTTAAACGCTTCTTCAAGCAATTTCTGAGACTCTTTCTCTTCTTTCAGGACATCTTTCATTTCCTGCTGGATTCTCTTCATCTCTTTCTCATAATCAATCTCAAGGTCATGATCGATGAATTCGATATATCGGCTTGGAGCAAGTGAGAAGTCATTTGCTTCTATCTCAGGAAATTTTACTGATCTGCAAAGTTCTGGAATATCTTTATATCCAGAGCTGTCGGCTGAACGCCATGATTCATAGATATTCTTGATTCTTGCTATCTGCTCATCGTTGAATGCTGTTTTCTTTTTCTTGCCTTTTTCAAGCGCTATCTCATCGGTATTCTCATCCCAGGTTCTGAGATCCATGAAGAGTATTTCATTCTCCCTGTTTCTAAGGTTGCGTCCATTGAAGAGTCCGCCTTTCTTATTCATGTTGAGAATCCAGAGTGTGACTGAGATATCTGTGGTATAGAACATATCTCTAGGGAGCACAATGATGGCTTCAACCCTGTCATCTTGAATAATCTTCTTTCGTATCTTGTATTCATCTCCATCTGCGTTTAGGGCACCATTGGCAAGAAGGAATCCGGCAACACCATTTGATGGATCTAGCTTTGAAAGCATATGAAGAATCCAAGCATAGTTTGCATTAGCAACAGGTGGCATGACTTCGTATCCAGAGAAACGCTTATCATGCGTCAACGCATCTTCTGCTCTCCAGCCTTTAAGATTGAAAGGTGGATTTGCCATGATGAAATTGATTTTCCCATCTTTGTCTGTGTGCTGATCATCGGTGAAAGTGCTGGCAAATGTCTTACCAAGATTATAGGAAATACCTCTGACAGCAAGATTCATCTTGCATAGTCTCCATGTCTCTGGTATTTTTTCCTGCCCGATTATAGAGACATTATTTCTGCTACCATGATGACTGTCGATGAACTTCATGGACTGAACGAACATTCCACCAGAACCACAGCATGGATCATAAACAGTACCATTATAGGGCTCAAGCAATTCAGCTATAAGCCTTACAACAGAAGCTGGTGTATAGAACTCTCCATCCTCTTTCGTCCCAGAAGCAGCATAAGCCCTGAGAAAGTACTCATAGACACGACCGATAAGGTCTTCTTCATGGAAGTTTATAGAATTGATTTTATTGACCTCATCAATCAGTGATTTGATATCTTTCTTTTCAGCGCCAAGCGAAACAAACAATCCCTTAGGGAGTGTTCCTTTCAGGGACTCATTGTTCTCTTCGATAGACTGCATCGCATCATCTATTTTCTTTGCAATATCATTGGCTGTAGCTTCTTTTACAAGATGATCCCATCTTGAGTTCTCAGGAAGGAAGAATACATTTTCTTCATTGTAGAATGCCGGTTCCTCAATGAATACAGGATTGTCTCCATATTTCTGTAGAAGTTCATTTTTACGTAGAATAAATTTATCGTAAGCGAACTTTACAAACACAAGACTTATTACTGCATCTCTGTTTTTCTCTGTGGAGCCAACACCTCTCAAAGCTACACGGCAATTCCAAAGTACGCTTTCGAGAGACAATTTCTTTTCCTGTTTCTTTGCCATCCAACCAACCCTGCGTGTTATCTGATGCCTTACTCGGTGAATTGAAAATAAGGTTAGATAATTATAGCAATGTTGATTGGATTTTTGAATATCATCACAGCCTAAACCATATCTATAGCTGAAGATGCAGCAGAAAATTTTCCAGCAACAATCAGATTTGATTTTTGTTCTGAATCATTCCTTTTATCTCAAGGACCTCATCATAAATTTTCTGGATCTGACGATTTGCTTTCTCCTTATCTTCCATGCTTTCTTCAAGAACAGAGAAGACAACTTCTGACATCGTCATCTTCTGATTCGCTGCAAGGCACTGTAGCCATCTGTAGACTTCATCAGTAAGCCGGAACGACATTAGCCTGACTCGTTTATCACTCATTTTTAGCCTCCTTAAAACCTGTTAACACAGCAGAAACTGTTTACAGATTTACGTGTTTGAATAATTCTTGAATATGAAATGAAATGATTGTTGACGTGATAACACTCTCTATTTATCTTGCCCAATGTAAACATTTACACAGGATTTACCTCTTCAACAATCAACCTTAGAAAAAGAAGGAAGAAATCAGTGAGTGCTTTCCATCTCTGATATATCCTTCTCTCCAATCCAGACATTTGCTCCTTCATTGAGACGCTCATTGGTTTCCCTGATGTATTTTCTCAACCCTCTGAGCGCTACTGTCCGATTCTCCTTGCTACGTCTCAGTTCATCTGTTGTAAGGTTGATGCTCAGGCGGCTGATGATGGTAGCATATGCCTCTGTATTGAATCCCATTATGAGGGAGAGCATATCTCCGAGCTTGAGAACCTCTTCATACATATTGCGGACAAGAAGATCTATCCTCTCCGTTTCAGAGATTGAATCCTCTATCTTCTCAGAGATGTAGGAAGAAAGGGTTTTTCCTTCGCTCTTAGCAAGCTTCTGAAGCTTATCCCTGAGATACTCATCAATACGTATTCCAACAACTATCTTCTTCATAGTCTGTCACCTCCTTGATTATTTCATTTACAGAGCTCTCAAGGCTCTGTTGATTTCTCTGTATCCATTCATTCACATCCTTTCCTTCTCCAATGCGAACGATATGAGATTGATATTTTGTGTTTCTAAGGATTTCCCTAAGTTCCTCTGTTGCTCTTATCCCTGCCTCATCATTATCAAGAGCAAGGACAACATCAGTGCAGCATTGCGGAAGATACAATGGAACCTTCTTTATATTCGCTACTCCTGAAATGGAGATAGCTGGCAATCCTAGCGAGTAAAAAGAAAGACAATCGAAAGCACCTTCAGTGATAGCAATAACATTTGAATCTGCTGTTCCAGATAAACCAAACGGAAGAATCTTTCCGATCTGGAGTACTCTGAAGCCTTTTCTGACATAGCTTCCATTCTCTGTCTTTCTGAGAGTGTATGAGACCTCGTTGCGATAC
>CALXLD010000044.1 GCA_944389105.1 uncultured Spirochaetaceae bacterium
TTGAGAATCCACGAAGCAGAGGAAAAGCTCTTGTTGATAATATGCGTGGTCTATGGCGTTATCGTGTTGGGGATTACAGAGTAATCTGCGAGATTCAGGATTCAAAGATTATAATCTCCGTGCTTAAGATCGGGCACAGAAAGAACATTTACTGATTATGTTTTTATCTTCCAAAAAGAGAATTGATGTATTCACTTTCGCTGATTTTAGCCACGACTTCTAATGTTTCGCCCGATTGTATCATCAAGTACGTTCAAACACATCTTAAGACATAAAAGGTGATACAAAGCTTTTTTCTTTAAAGCAAGGAGCGGTATTCTAAGGAGTCGCTCCTTATTTTATATATCACCCGCGACACCGGATCCGCAGAACAGAATCTGCCAGAAGAATACCATCGGCAGATTCTTTGCCACAGTCGTCAGCCAGGATGGTATGAAATCCGAAAATCCAGGCTTCTGGAATATGAGAGTCGCCCAGAAGCTCATAATCGGGTACATCATCGGAACTGTGACAGCCACTCTGAATACGATTCTGAGGACTCTCTCAGAACTCTCCCCTATATTGCGCATAGTTATTCTGGATGCTATTGGATCTGCTATGAAGAAGGACATGACGAAACAGATAGGCATCATGAATTTCATTTCCTGAATGGGCCTTCCCATTGCAGCCCACGATAATCCCCCATCCATAAGTCCCTGGTTGTAGAACTCCATTGCCACAACCATGAAAAACACCATCAGCAAGCAAACACTATGTTCTGGAATCTTGTTTTTGGCACCATTCCCTCAAAATGAAAAAGACGGGTATTCCCGGCTGGATTTACATCCTCTGGAATACTCGCCGCCAAGAAAATACAACATACAAGGATGTGAAATCAATCAATTCAGATATAATCACCTGTCGGAGCGTTATTGTATTGTTTCTTGACTTCGATGATTGTCGCTCCATCACTGTCTGTCTTCCTGGACAGGATCGAGAACTTCAGACCGCCACTCTCAAGCTGATGCACATAATCATCAGCCTCCTTTGCAGAATACTCAACAGCCTGGGAATGACTGAGCTTATCGCTCAGAACGAACTTCAGAGTCTGCTGAAGCATTGCACTCTGAACTCTTTTCATATTATCACCTCATTTCTGCCTTGCAGCAGGTTTTACCATTCTGCGTATGACGCCGGGCACATCAGCTGCGCTGCATCCAAGCGCATGCCCCATCTCGGAATTGAACATCATCTCAGCCTCCTTGAAAATGGTGGCCTCTGTGACTCTGCTTATTGGCCTGCCTTTCCGGATTGTATATTCGTTCAGCTGCCATATTTCCATGATGACTGGCAACAGCATAGCAGGATTGCCGGAAGCCACAGCCTCCCTATAACGCTGTGTTCTCTGCCTGTCCTTTATCCTCTTGATTCTGATAGCAGGTATGCTCTTGATCAGATCCAGTGCCTGTTCTTCCGTAATCACAGGTCTGAGATGTTCGCTGGATATGCTGCACGGAATATGAATCACGCAATCCTCGCGAAGAGGACGAAGCGTGTAATAATCCACAGATGGATCAGCACAGGAGAGAGATGGATGCCCGACGGAAACGATTCGGCAGACACCATACCTGGATACCACGGCGTAGTCCCCAGGATTATACATGTTATCACCTCGAATAAGATGGGATAATCTTAACGGCTTTTATTGGAAAAATCAAGTTCTAGGAAAATATCTCTATATTATGTATGTATATATGAGAATACATAGCAAGCTGATACAGCCATAGGAAACACAGGAAACCAGTTTGATAATCATCTCTCACCCCCTGGATTTTCACTCAGGATTTCAGTCGCAATGCTCTGAATTTTGCCCGATTGTATCATCGAATACGCCAAAACACATCTTAAGGCATAAAAGGTGATACGAAGCCTTTTCCACCATAAGAAGCAGTTTCCAAATACCCCACAGAATAAATATTGTTTCTGCGTTCCTGTGTGATTGAATGTGATCCATTGAGGAAACACAATGCCTGTAAGCCTTCCATCAGGATCTGACATGACTGCATTACTCGGAAAAGTCTTATATCACTTGCCAGAGGCAGGGAAACTATACAGTAGAAATCCTAAGAATATACGATGAAGACAGAACCCGCCATGACGGGAAATTGACAATGTACAATCCAACGGATACTTTCCTTATCAGGGATTTTATGAGAATCTGCTTGCAATCAAAAGAAAACCGATCAGGAAACAGCTGACTTGCGGAAACTCGTTTCAATCATGAAAAAGCTCTTTTGCCTTCTTTGCAAAACGCGAGCCATAAATCCGGAACATCTCACGGCTCTCCTCATAGTGGCTACCTACTTTATCCAGGGCAACCGGACCATGATGGATGATAGGCTGTCCGAAGCTTCCCCCTCCAGAGTATACGAGCATGCCTTTCACAAGAAGCTGTCCAAGAATATCCATGATAGCTGTATCCTGACCACCTTGTGCAAAATGGGCAGTTGCAAAAGCACCTCCGAGCTTGTCTCCGAGAGCAATTGATTTCGAATCTTCTTCAAGCCACTTCTTTATCTGCCATACACTTGAAGCCAGATATGTCGGAGTGCCGATAATCAGGCCATTGCATGAAGAAATATATTCCAGGTCGGCAGGAGCTTTTCCGATATTGAAGATTTTTGCTTCAGCACCCTCTTCCTCAATTCCCTTAACTATTTCAGAGGCCATATCAGCAGTGTGACCGGTAAGGCTGTAACAGACTATTGCAATTCTCATATCACGACTTCTTCGAAAATGATCTTCTTGGTTTTGCCTTTTTCTCCGGAGCCGCAGAAGCAAGTTCTCTGGCTCTTTCTACCGTTATATTCTTTGCATCTCCGCGCTCAGCGGAAGGAATAGGACAGTTCTTCTCTCCCCATTTCAGATAAAAGCCATATCTTCCGTTTACAAGATTCAGAGCCTGCCCTTCATAATCGCCGAACTCCTTCTCCACGTTAAGCTTCGATGGATCGGAAGAGACAATCTCCCTGGCTCTCTCCGCTGTCATTTCCGAAGCATCTGCCTGTTCAGCCTTCGGGATAGGAACATTCTTATCTCCCCACTTAAGGTATGCGCCATACCTTCCCTTAATTACCTGCAGAGGCTTTTCATCAAAAACGCCGAAGTCAGCAATTATATTCTTATCCTTCTTCTCACCATTTGCCTCACTGAGAATTGAAGCAACGTCAGGATTGAAAGGATCAGAGACTGAGATATTCTTATCCTTGCATTTTGCGAAGAAACCATAAGGACCAGCCATCATCTGGATTTCATTTCCATCAGCATCCTGCCCTATCGTCTTTGGTAGAGATGCAATCAGGGAAGCCAGCTCCGGCGTAATGCTATTCCGATATGGACGAGGAACTGCAAGATTCCTTCCATCCTCAGTTTTCAGATATTTGCCGAACCGGCCATCAGCAATGGAAATTCCGGAAGATATCTCAACATTGCCAGACTCAGGGAAAAGAATAATACGTGCATCCTCATCGGTAAATGTGCCAGGAAAATATTTAGCCTGATCAATCGAAGCCATCTTATCCTTCCCTGCAGATTTATCAAAGAAATCAGATGAAAGATATGGTCCGAACTTACTGATCTTTATTGAGTAGCTGATGACACTCCCTTCATGATTGAATTTATATTCAAGACCAGGGATCTGAAGAGTTGAAACATCAGCTTTCTTTACCGTAACCGATATCTTCTGAATATCCTTATCAAGCCCAGGGAACCCATCTTCACCTTTCCAGAAAGAATCAAGGTACTCCGTCTTGCTCTCCTTTCCGCCCGCGATCTTATCCAGGCCCTCTTCCATCTTCGATGTGAAAGCCGTGTCGATATAATCGGGAAATGTAAGTTCAAGAAAGGAATCCACAAAGAAACCTGTGAATGTAGGTACAAGCTGCCCATTCTGCCTGATCACATATTTCCTATCTATCAGCGTAGAGATAATAGCAGCATATGTAGATGGACGTCCGATACCTTCTTTTTCCAGTTTCTGAACAAGACTTGCCTCAGTAAACCTTGCAGGCGGCTTTGTTGTATGGGAAATTGCTTTAGCCTCTTTGATATCAGCATTCTCACCGCTTACAAGGAGAGGAAGAACACCCTCTTCGTTCTCTTTCTCCTCATCATCTGTGGAAACATCATAAAGCTTGAGGAATCCCGGGAAACGGATAGTTGTCCCGCTTGCTGTCAGCGTATAATTATCAACTGTGAAAAGAGCTGTGGTAGTACTCTTCTCAGCCTCTTTCATCTGGGTTGCAAGCGTACGTTTCCATATAATCGTATACAGCTTGAGAGAGTCCCCTGCAAGCCCTGTCTCAGATGGTTTCCTGAAATGATCGCCCGCGGGCCGTATAGCTTCATGTGCTTCCTGGGCAATCTCTGAAGATGATTTGTAATTTCTTGGTTTCGGAGAAAGATAGTCCGTTCCGAAAAGCTCCTCCACCTGGGCCCTTGCCGCATTGATACATTCCTGGGAAAGAGTCGGAGAATCAGTACGCATGTAAGTTATGAATCCCTTCTCATATAACTGCTGAGCAAGTGCCATAACCTCTTTGACGCTCTTCTTCATCTTACGGGCAGCATCCTGCTGCAGAGTTGAAGTAATGAATGGAATAGCCGGTTTCTGGATCTTCTCCTGATTCGTGACGCTGAAGACCATGGCTTTTTTTCCGCGGAGGCTTTCAGCTATCTGGGAAGCCCGTTCTTCGCTGAGTACTATAACGTCTGACTTAAGTGCACCTGTTTCAGAATCAAACGACTGCGAAACAGCAACCTGTTTATCGTCAATAGCCTTGAGTTTTGCTTCGAATGAGACACCAGAGGCGTTCATTTCAGTCTCAACTGAACAGTATCCAGACTCTTTGAAAGCTCTTCTTTCCTTCTCCCTCTCAACCACTAGCTTCAGTCCAGGAGACTGTACACGGCCTGCAGAGTATTTTCCGGCGAGCTTTCTTGAGAGGATCGGGGAAATGCCATATCCCTGCAGTCTGTCAACAGCTCTTCTTGCTTCCTGTGCATGTACTAGATTCATATCAATCTCACGGCAGGAAGAGAATGCATTCAGAATCGCGCTTTTCGTTATCTCATGGAAAACCATCCTATATACTGGGCAGGATGGCTTAAGGACATTAAGCAGATGCCATGAAATGGATTCACCTTCACGGTCTTCATCAGTAGCGAGGACCAGCTGTTCAGAAGCTTTGAGCATGGTCTTCATTTCCTTGATCAGGTCCTTCTTCTTATCATCGACGACATACTCAAGTTTATAATCATGATCTACATCCACGCCATACTTGCCTGTCTTCGGATCCGGTGCGAGATCAGCAACATGTCCTCTGGAGGCAATTACGCTGCATGATGGAGGAAGAAATTTCGAGATAGTTCTGGCCTTTGTAGGCGACTCAACTATAATAAGAGTCTTTTTACTTGAATCAGCTATCAAACGGGACCTCCTATTCTATCCGTGTAAGAATGAAGGCATCCCCCTCCCCGGGATTTGGGTTCTTAAACAAGAAACCATCTACCATCCCGCTCCCTTCGGTATAGAAGGATAACTTCATCACGCCATCTTCTATATAAAGCTCATAACCCGAAACTGTCTCGAACACAAGCCCCATGGCACTTGTCTGAATGTAAGCGGAACTTGAATCATAGTCAATGACAACTTTATCAACTCTCCACTTAGATGGATCAAATGGAGAAATATTAAAACGCTCAGCATTGAGCCTGTATGAAATGGCATCAGGCGTTGAAGAAGAGTAATCAACCCATTTTCCAGATGCGGGATCACCGAATTCATAAAGCGGAAAGATCTTCACTTCACGGCCATCATCCATATACATATATACATTATGGTACTGCCCGACCTCTTCGCTTATATCCGTATCAATCCTCAGCTTGATGCTTTTCACCTTTCCATGATTATTCTTATCAGTTCTGTTGATCCATTCGTAAATACCATCCCAGCTTGTTGTTCTTGTATCCACGAAAGCTGCATCAAGTGTCTCGTTCTCTGCCGTACGTGCTGCAATCGAAAAGCTATAGTCCTTATCTGAGAACAGATTTCCCACAGTAAATGAATGATTATCTTCTTCCAGACGGACAATAAACTTCTCACCGCTGTAGATATCATAATAGACAGCATCTGGAACATCACTCCATGACAACTCCACAGAAGAAGGAAATGATTCAGCTTCAGCCTGCATAGCTGAAATACATGAAAGACCCCAGAAACCAAGAAGAAAACTAACAGTTAAGGCTCTTTTTGTCATTTATCTCACCAAATACACCTTAAATAGCATATGAAAAATAAGATGTCCATAACATTTTCAGCTAATTGTCTCTTCAGAGATAATAACGTATGCTTTCCACATGAGACGATTCATCATTCCATTTTTAGCAGCTGCAATTCTCCTTTCCGGGTGTCAGGTAACAGAGGATCTTACCCTTAATACAGATGGCACAGGATCCAGCCACACTGCCATACACGTGGAACAGTTTTTCATAAATGTCCTTGAGGACTTCTCAGAATTCCTTCCATCAAGCGACGAATCAATGATGGAAAGCGCTATCAATGGATATGCAGCAGAGCTCAATGGAGCAGATTCCATAAGCAATGCCCAATGGGAAAACCTTGGAGACAATAAATATACAGTCTCTTTTGATTACGCCTCGATAAACCAGATTCTTGAAGAGATGGGAGCTGCAGATCAGAGCCTGTTTACCATAACCGGCAGCAGCCTCTCCTTCTATCTTGATATAAATAACTATCAGGAGCTGAAAGCGGTAGTGCCATTCCTTGCAGATCAGAATTTCGAGGTCTATGGCCCTGAATATAACCAAGGCATGACAGAATCTGATTACCTCGATATGATCTACTTCCTCCTGGGCGAGGATGGACCAGAAGCTATTGCAAATGGTCTTATAAACGTGAATATAACGCTTCCGGGCAAAGTATCATCTGCAGAAGGCTGCAGCATAACAGGGGATAACACAGTACAGTTCAGCTTCCCGATTATCAAGTTCCTGCTTCTGAACGAACCGCTCTCGTTCAGCGTGGAATGGAACTAATTGCTTGTTTTCACAGATTTTCCTAATTGACACAGGACGCCCTATTGCCGTAGATTAATGCTGCTGTGCTGACACAGCATAAAACTGACACTTGTTTACTGGAGGGTAAAATCTATGGCAAGATACACAGGTCCTAGATTCAAGCAGTGCAGAAGACTCGGGGTTAATGTATGTGGACACCCCAA
>CALXLD010000045.1 GCA_944389105.1 uncultured Spirochaetaceae bacterium
GTAGCTTGAAAAACGACGGTTATCATATCCGCCCTCCATCTCGCCCAGGATTTTCTCATCCCAGTCCATATCGTCATCCTCGGCTTCTTCCTTGCGCTGCCTAATCATTTCCTCTAGGACTGCCTTAATTCTGATCATAGAATATGTGCTCATCATGTGCCTTTTCATGATACTTGGAGCATTTTCATAAAAAAACACTTATTCTGAAAGGACTTTCTTCTGCCATGACTTCTTTCCGCATGAGGGACATTTCATAAGACGGGATCTGCCCATATGCGGTGCCATCAGGACGGAACTGAAGTCAGGAACATACCTATGATGGCAATACCTGCATTCGTAGTACCCGGCATCACGCTCAATCTTCAGCGCAGAATAAACTCCAGCTGCAAATATCAAAAGCGCAAGCAGAACCAGGAAAAACATAAGCATGGTTCCTGGAGCCAGGAATGCTGCGGTAAAGATAATTGCCAAGGCCGATATGGTAGATAGACTACCTATGACGATTTCCAGTTTAAGCAGATATTTATTTGCCTCCTCTTCTTTTCTCTTCAGCTTCAGAAGGTTTTCCTCTGCCGATTTTCTGTAATCTGTTTCCTTTTCCATCCTTTCTCCGCTTAAAAGCTCATTTACGCTTACTCCAAGAACTTCCGAAAGCCTGATCATTATTGAGGCATCAGGAAGCGAAAGCCCTCGTTCCCACTTGGAAACAGCCCTGTCTGTGATATTGAAAAGAGATGCCAGATCATTCTGTGTCAGTCCTTTTTCCTTCCTTCTTGCCTGTATGAACTGCCCTATTTTACGCTGATCCATTTTTCCGCCTCCTGATAAACAGCATGTAGCCGAATAGCATAATACAAGATGGGATGGCGCCTGTAATTGCAGGACCCCATATCTGCAGTTCTGGCTTTCCTGATACTGTTATCCCAAGTGATCCGATTGCATTTATTGAACCATGAAACAGAGCTGCAGGCCATATGGAACCCGATTCACTTGTAAAATAGGAAAGCCAAAGTCCTAAAGCTATACACGATAGGCACATTGCAAAGACTCCTAGTATCGGAAACCCCGGATAGTCCCTGCCATAATTGTATCCCATGACGTTTATCGGGGTATGCCAGACTCCCCATATGATCCCCGTGATTACAGCTGCTCTGCTTTTCCCATACTTCTTTTCAAGTTCAGGACAGAGCAGTCCCCTCCACCCCGCTTCCTCTCCGAGTGCAAACAGAGCATTGAAGAATGCCCCTATAACTGCAATTGGGAACATAAGTGCAAAATACTGAAACGGCTCTATGCCTGTGTTCTCCACAATAAGATCAAAAGTGAAAGATGAAGGGAATATGGCAAAAAAGGCCAGAGAGCCCAAAAGAGAGAAAAGCACGGGAAGAAGCCATGCTGATATGTATATCCTGAAGTTTCCCTTCAGCTTCAGCTTCCATGAATACCCGATAGCCCTTCCTTTCATGAAAAGCTTTATAAGTACTACGGAAAGAAGCGGAGTGAACATCAATACAGCACTGATGAGCATATATGGCATTGTCCCATACAAGCCATTAAGATCCATTATGATCCAGATACTCCAGGACAATGCGAAAGTAATACAAAGGAATGTCAGGCATCTTTTCATGCTTCTATTCTCAGCTTTTCCCTTTCTAATTGCTACAAACCATTGGTTGAGTTCAACGCTGCAACTGCATTTTACTGATCAGAAAAGCAAAGACTGTCACAACGCCCAAAGCTTCATAAGAACCTTCGATAAGACTACTGCCGTAAAGTATCGGATACGATTAAGGGGAATAGACAAAAGCAGTCATTCGGGAGTGGCTTCTTTTTTATAGTCCGTATATTTGTCTGCAGGAAAGCAAGAATACCATATGCCTCCAGATTACGCCCAAAAATGATTCAGCACTCAGAAATTTTAATCTCGGTACGGGATGGAACAGAGTTTGAAGCGAGCCTTGCATGCCAGAGTATGTCTATTGAGGCAATTTCCATTGGATATGAGGTGAAGATAATCGGCTCTCCAGTTTCCATAATAAATGAAAATTGCAAATCCGAACTCAGAGTTTATGAAGAATCAAATGTAATCGTACTGATTGTAGGAATAGCGGATTCTTTTCCTTCCTGCAGTACAGAATCTTATGCAGCAGGAATATCTTCATGAGTCTGGACACAGCCGGGACGGTCCTGCACCAGTCCCGGTCTGGGTTATATCGCTCCGAACTCTTCAAGCAGCTTCTCGATATCCGTTCCGCTTATGCGCTTCAGCGCCTCCTTCATAACAAGCTTTTCCTTCAGCCCCAGATCCATTTCAGTAAGCTTTGACCCATCACGCAGCGAAACTGAAGCACGGACAAGATCCCGTACATCAAAAGCACTTCCCCATACTTCAGGAACCCCGCGATCTACATCCATCAGTGTATATACAGCTTCCATAGCAGTCCTGATCGAATACTCCGTCGTGAAGATCGTATCACGCTCAGTCTCTGCAAACTGGCCTATGAATGCAAAATTGACAGCTCCTTCTGGTACGACATATGGACGATCCCCAAGACTGCGAGGCATGAAGAATGCTGTGATATACGGCATCATGCATGGAACTGTATTACAGCTGTTCTGTGCAATCTCCTCAATCTCATTTTCGGGAACTCCTATGTGATAAAGCCATTCCATAGCAATTTCCTTGCCGGTACATTCGCTCATCGTCTTTTTCACGAAGTCTCCTTCTGCAAAAGGGAAAAGCCCATATATCCAGCCGACGAGCTCATTCTTCTTCTGTGCCCTGAACTGCGGCTGCCTGTTGAAAGTCCAGCTCAGGAGCCATGAGGAATCACGGGCTGTCACTATTCCTCCAGTCACAACTCTTCCAGAATAGGGATTACGTTTCGTTATCTTCTCTATATACGGGACAACACGCTCATCGGAAAGGGTGACAGTCGCACTCATCCATGTCGTCTTCAGTGGATCTGAACAGAATTTCTCAGGATGGCCGAAATCATCGGACTGTGCCGCAATACGTTTCCAGAGATCCCAGCCGCCGCCCTTCTTCAGCTCAGGGCTGTACAGAGCTTTTTCATTCTGGCTTCCAAGCGTACTATTCTCTACACATCCGCCAGGGGTAATGAAAAGAAGGTCGTCATCGGAGAGTGTAATACATCTCTCGCCTTCCTTATCCATTACGGAAAGAGACACAGCACGCTTTACACCATCGGATACGGAGAAGCGGACATCGGTTACCTTGGTTTCTGTAATAATATCCACGCCAAAGCTTTCAAGATACCTCTGAAGCGGAAGTATCATCGACTCATACTGATTGTATTTCGTAAATCTGAGCGCGGAGAAATCAGGAAGGCCATCAACATGATGAATATAGCGTCTGATATAGATCTTCATCTCAAGCGCTGAATGCCAGTTCTCAAAAGCAAACATCGTTCTCCAGTAAAGCCAGAAATTGCTGTTCAGGACATCTTCTGAGAAAACATCCTCGATAGTCTTGTCATACAGGTTCTCATCCGGAGTGAAGAAAAGACGCATTATCTCAAGCTGTGCTTTATCCGAAAGAGCAAACTTCCTGTCAGTCCTGCCATCCTCTCCTCTGTTCCTTGTTGCCCGCATAAGGGAATAGTTGGGATCGTCTTTATTCAGATAATAATATTCATCAAGGACGCTCATTCCCTCGTTCTCGATTGAAGGCACTGACCTATACAGATCCCACATACACTCGAAATGGTTGTCCATTTCGCGTCCGCCTCTCATTACATACCCAAGTCCTTCATAATCCCAGCCATCACAAGCGCCTCCAAGCACTGGATCCTTTTCGATGATGTGGACACGGCTGCCATCAACATAAGCATCGCGGACAAGGAAAGCTGCAGCAGAAAGAGCTGCAAGGCCGGATCCGATTATATACGCGGATTTTCTATCCGCTCCTTCCGGCTTTCTAGGTCTGACGAACGCTTCATAATTGCCACTTGAATGATACATATTGTTTCCTCCTGTCCCGAAGCTACAGGAAAGGAAGAATGAAGTGTATTTACAATTTCACCCCTCTGTCAGGAATTCTTGCATCGCGGCCTGAATGTAAGGAAGAGAAACGCTCAACAGCCTTCTCAAAGCTGCCAGCCATCACACACTCTATCCTTTTTATCATCACATCAGGCTTCTCATCCATACCACTGCCGACCCAGTCAAGCATGATGCCGATGAATGCATATGAATAGAAAGAAGCTATGAACATCAGCTCCTCCTCGGACAACGTGCCGGAAGTTTCCGTCTCACGAAGGACGGAAAGAAGCAGCTCCGTCACAGGACCTGTAAGGCTCCGTTCCATCTGTTCACGGCTCATGGAATTATATACGTTGAAGACAAAGACATGATTCTTTTCAACTGCCTGGAATATCGACAGGAATCCTTCCTGCCACGTATCATGAGTCTTTCGCCCTGAGAGTATTGCTGTTATATCGGAGGAGATAATCCATCCTACAAGATCATATATATCCCTGAAATGATAATAGAAAGTCATGCGGCTTATTCCGCAGTGTGAGGCAATGTCCATGACAGTAATACGGGAAAGTGGCCTCTGAGAAAGCAATGATTTCAATGAATCAGCTATCGCCTTCCTTGTTATATCGCTCATACAGGCATTCTAGGTTAGCAGGAATGACAAGACAAGCATTTTTAAATAAATCCTTCCTCTCAGGCTTCTACGGCAAGAAACGGACGAGCAAGCAGCGTTTCCCCTTTCCATCGGGCCTTTATGTATTGAAGCAGGTCGTTTCTGTCGCCATAGACAGGAAGATGGGACACAATGAGATTTCCTGGTCCTGCAACAGCAGCCAGCGCAGCGACATCAGCAGCATCCATATGCCCTGCATCAGATGAGCCTGTTCCAGGATAGAAAGAGCATTCAGCAATAAGGATATCAGAAGAGGATGAGAATGCTGCAAGCTGATCGGAGAAAGCCCCATCAGCAGTATATACAACGCTCTTCCCAGCATATGAGAGCTTCACTGCAAGGCATGGAACAGGATGGCTTCTCCTCATATATCTAACGGAAAACGGCCCTATTCTGTCCTCAGAATTCTCATCAATAAGGGAGACATATGAATATGGCGGTGATTCAAGTTCACGCTTTTCCATCGCATGGAAAACGAGAGGATTGACCGCTCGGCCCAGCTGCATTGATATAAGACGGGAATAGAGCGCCACTCCGGCATCAGCGTAATGATCGCTGTGGAAATGGGAGATTATGATATCATCAATGGAATCGAAGGAACGTATACTCTGGATGAGGGAGAGTGCACCGGATCCTATATCGAGGAGCACAGGATACCCTTCAGCCTCTACGATATAACAGCTCGTTGCCCCGCCAGCAAGCGGAGTGCCGCCGCTCTCACCTATGACTGTTACCCTGATATTCCCCATAAGCATCCTCCAGCAGTATCTTCGTATACTCACTCTGTGCCTCTTCTTCCATCCTGCTGCAATCAAGGCACTCCACTATGCGGCCATACCGCATTACATAGACTCTGTCACAGAAATAGCGTACCAGACTGAGATCATGGGAGATAAACAGAAATGAAGCAGAGGTGTCCTTTCTTATGCGCCGGAGCAGATTCATGACCTCCGCCTGAATTGAAAGATCAAGCGCTGATACGCATTCATCTGCGATTATCACTTCAGGTTCCAGAAGAATAGCCCTTGCTATAGCAATACGCTGCGCTTCCCCTCCGGAAACCTCCCATGGATGTGCATCAAGAATAGAAGGAGGAAGATTGACCATCATCGCAATCTCTGCAGCCCGTCTCTCCATCTCTCTCTTTCCGATTCCCGGGAAATTGATCTGCAGAGGTTCCATAAGGACACGACGCAGTGTGAAATATGGATTCATTGCTCCTTTGGGATCCTGGAAAATGTACTGGACTGAACGCCGGAAACTGCGCAAAGCCTCTCCCTTCAGCCCGGAAATATCAGTACCATGATAGAAAACAGTACCACCTGTCGGCTTCTCCAGACCACCTATGATATTCCCAACCGTACTTTTGCCGCTCCCGGATTCTCCTACTATCCCGACAGCCTCTCCTTCTCCTATTTCCACCGAGACCCTGTTAAGCGCCTCATAGCCATTATCCTGGAACACCTTCGATACGTCGGCACATGAAAGCACGCTCATAGCACACACCTCACAAAATGAGTTTCCGAAAGTCTGGAATACTCCACAGGACAGGAACAGGAATCACGCCGGCAGCTGCAGCGCGAGAAAAATGCGCAGGCAGGACTATTCCTATCCGGAATAGAAGAGGAGAAACCAAGCTCAGGAAGATCCAGATTCCTATCCCTTACGCTCATAGATCCCAAAGCTATAAGTGATTTTGTATATGGATGAACGGGAGATGAGAAAATCTCATCGCACAAGCCTTCCTCTATAATCCGGCCGGCATACATAACATATACCCTATCGGTAACAGAGCGGACAAAGCCTAGATCATGGCTGACGATAAGCATGGAAAGTCCGTTCCGGCCAGCAAGAGAGGCATAGAGTGCCTCTATCTGCCTCCTTATGTGGATATCAAGAGCACTGGTAGGTTCATCTGCAACAAGAAGCTCAATATCATCCATAAGAGCTGCTGCAATATTCACGCGCTGCTTCATACCCCCTGAAAGCTGGAAAGGATAGAGCGACAGCACTCTCTTCGCATCTTCTATTCCTAAAGAAGAAAGCAGCGACGCCGCCCTTTCCACAGCAGCCTTCCTCCCGATCTCCGGATGGCTATGGACATAAGCATCGGTCATCACCCTGGAAACTGTCATGAGAGGATAAAGCGAATCGCTTGTATTCTGAGGAACAAAGCCAGCCTGTCTGTACAGCCTGTCCCTCCGCTTACGTCCATTATATGCAAGCACGTCCTCCCCATCGAAAAGGATCGATCCGCCTGTCACTTCAACATCATCAGGAAGAATCCCGAATAGCGCACCTATGCTCATAGTCTTTCCGCAGCCGGATTCACCGACAATGGCGACAGTTTCTCCCTTATCGACATGAAGCGTCAGGCCAGCAAGGATCGTATGGCGTTCATCCTCTGCACAGAGAGAGCGGAATGAAAGAAGCTCAGCCATGGCGTATCCTCCTTCCTCCCTCAAGCACTTCGCTCAGTCCGTCACCAAGAAGATTAAAGCCAAGCACGATGAGAAGAAGCACGATGCCTGCAGGTATTGCCTGATAAGGATATGTCAGCACATAGCTTCTCGCCTCGCTCAGCATCATTCCGAGGCTGGATGATGGTGGCTGTATGCCAAGACCAAGGAAGGATAATGATGATTCGAGAAGGATTGCGCTTCCTATTGATGATGTGAACTGAGTCACAAGACGGGATAGCATCGGAGGGAAAAGATGGAATACGGCAATCCGCAGCCAGCCTGCCCCATAGCTGACGGCAGCCTTGATATAGAGCTTTTCCTTCGTCTCCAGAATCATCGTATATACAAGGCGTGAGAAGACAGGGACAATGGCAAGCGCGACAGCAAGAGCCGATGGCAGGATTCCCTTCCCGGCTATCGTGACAAGCACAAGTGCTATAAGTATCGTAGGGAAAGCCATCAGCGCATCAATAATCCGCTGCAGGATGCTGCTGATCCGTTTCGGCGACAAGGCAGAAACAAGGCCAAGGGCAATCCCTAGAACAGCCCCGATCGTCACCGAAAGAAGCGCACTGGAAAGAGCAACCAGGCTTCCGCTCATGATTCTTGAGAGAATATCCCGTCCAAAATGATCAGTACCGAGGAGATGCATAGCAGATGGGCCCTGAAAGCGATTATATATATCCATAGACTCCGGATCATAAGGAGTGAATACAAGAGATACAGCTGAAATGATTACAGCCACAGAGGTAAGGACAATACCTATCGTGAATGAAATGCTGCGTTTCTTCATAACCTGATTCCCCCTGCCTTTCTCATCGAAGGATTGGAAACAAAGAGAATGAGATCAGTGACCAGATTCATCAGGACAACGAGAAACGAGACAAATATCACAATTCCCTCTACCAATGGGATATCGCGCATCTCGACAGCTGTAAGAAAAAGACGGCCCAGACCTGGAAGCGCAAACACCGACTCAACTATTGCCGTTCCTCCAAGAAGCTTTGCAAGTTCGCTTCCGGCAAGCGTCAAAGGGCCAGGAAGCGCGTACCGAAGCGCATATGCCATGACAAGTCTCATCCTGGAGATTCCGCGGACTTTCCCAATTCTGTACCAGTCCTCATTCCTTGCACGGATCATGCTGGTTCTTACCAGACGCAGAAGAGGGCCTGTCTCGCCTATTGCAAGGACAGCAACAGGGAGGATTATCGATGAAAGATAGCCTCGGATACTGACTGAAGGAGGAACATAATCACCGACATTGACTATATGGAGCACAGAAGAAAAGAGTATCAGGAAAAGGAGGGAAAGCCAGAATGACGGGATACTTGAGAAGATCTGGACAACGCTTCTGGAGAATGCATCAAGGAACTTCCCCCTCCCCAGTACTGCCGCAGAACCGAGGATGACGGAGAAGAAGAAAGCAAGCATTACCGATAAGAATGCAAGCGAGAATGTAACACCAAGACGCTGTCCGATAAGAGTTGATACGCTTTCGCCGAAATAGC
Organism: uncultured Spirochaetaceae bacterium; assembly: GCA_944389105.1. Classification (GTDB taxonomy): domain Bacteria; phylum Spirochaetota; class Spirochaetia; order Sphaerochaetales; family Sphaerochaetaceae; genus Ornithospirochaeta. The sequence goes on from CALXLD010000045.1 coordinate 8,646, forward strand.
TTGAAACGCCGAAATCAAATGAAAGAATACCCTTATAGTAAAGCAGGACACGATCAAGGAATCCCCTGTCGAGTCCTAGCTCAGCTGCAATCGAGGCAACGGAGGATGATGAACCTTCCGTACCAGCTGCAATCAAGGCAGCATTTCCCGGTATCAGCTCAAGAGCAGCAAAAGCCATAAAACTCACTATTGCCATGACAGCCAGAGATGCAAGAAGCCGCTTCGCTATATACTTTCCCATCTTCTCAAGAGTCTAGCATTTTGAATGAATGCTTCCTAGTTTATCTATCTGAGTATTCAAGGAGATCCATCCTGAATATATTGATCGGATATGTCCTGAAACCTTCCAAAGATGAATCAGTCACATATATCTGTATCGGATCCTGTATGTACAGCGCGGGAACCTCCTCTGCGAGAATCTCCTCCATCCGATAGGCAATCTCCGTGCGTTTCTTCTCATCAGTTTCCTCTGAATATGCATCAAGAAGGCTGTCAAACTCAGCATTATCATAATTGAAATAGTTCTCAGCAGCATCGTGTCTGTAGCGGGAAAGAAGGGAATAAGCATCAAGCCGCCCCGTATGCCCAACAACAGTAAGATCATAGTTCCTGCCATTGTAGATATCGCTGAGCCATGCTGCCCATTCAACTATCTGGATATCAACATCGATGCCAATATTCCGGAGCATGTCCGCAATGACCTGCCCCGCATTCACATATTCCTGATAATTCTTCGGCAGGAACATCCGCAGGTGAAGCTCCCCTTCCCCATACCCTGCCTCAGCAAGAAGCTCTCTGGCTCTTTCCAGATCATAAGAATACTTGCCATTCATATCAGTATACTCGCTGAGGACAACAGGGAAATGGGATCCTATCGGCTCACCATAACCCCACCACACCGCTTCGATGAGGGCATCTTTATCTACAGCATAGTTAATAGCTCTGCGAACTCTTATATCGTCCAGACCTTCGCTTTCATTATTCATCGCCATGAGCTGGAGACCATTCGTAGGGAGTGCATGTATCGTAAAACGGTCATCTCCCCCGAAAAGACCGACAAGATCACCAGTAATCTGGATTATATCGAGCTGACCATTCCTCATCGCGGTTACTGCACTTGTCATGTCGCTCATTACGACGAACTCAACCACATCAACCCCGCACTCACCATCATAGTACGGATTCCTCTCAAGAATGAGTGACTGCTGCGGGATCCAGCTGGAAAGCATATATGGTCCGCTTCCTACAGGTGACGTCCTTAGGCTTGCAGCATGCTCTGTATCTACAACCGCCGACCAGGGATATGCAAATCTGGCAAGGGCCGTAACATCCAGGCTGCTGAATGTGAAACGGACAGTTTTTTCATCAACAGCCTCTATTGATGATATGAAGCTATAATCCTGGCTTCTTGCGGATGACGGGGAAATAAGCCTTGAAAAAGATGCAGCAACGGCCTCTGCATCACAGGCATCGCCATCGGAGAACGCAGCCCCCTCACGAAGGATAAATGTAATGGAAAGACCATCATCTGCTATTGTCCAGCTTTCCGCCAGACATGGCTCTATATTTCCATTTTCATCAACAGTCACAAGCGTCTCATATATGCTGCTTGTCACCTGGAATGTACTTGCACTTGCACTCATCTGCGGGTCAAGGCCATCTGGGTCAACGGCAATGGCCATGCGGACAGATGAAGGAGAAGACACTGCAGGCTGAATCTCTTCAGAAGCAGTGTTTCTTGAACATGACATGAGAAATACAGAAAGCAGGAAAACAGCTAAAGCTGCGGAATATACTCTTTTCATTATGTGACAAGGTTATATCAAAAGGCAGATATCTGAAAAGCACTGTCTACGCGTAATATAGATTTTACATACAATTAATTTTAATATAATAAATTATCAATATAAATCCAGAATCATGCATATTGACCTCGGCTGCTATTATGAAGATGATAGCCATGAAGACTTTTTTGGAGGTCAGCATGAAAAGAGCAATGAAAAGACTTGCTGCTGTTGCAGTCCTTGCTTTATTCACCGTCTCTGCTGTTTTCGCATCAGCAGAACTTCCTCTTGAAGGAAAGACGATAATACTTCACTCAAATGATGTTCATGGCTCAATTGCAGGATACGCGAATATTGCAGAGCTCAGGAACGAGTACGAAGCACAGGGTGCAGATGTCATACTTGTCGATGCCGGTGATTTCAGCCAGGGGACAGCATATGTCAGCACGACAAAAGGCGCAGATGCTATAACTATGATGAATGCCGCTGGATATGATCTGGCAACTCTCGGAAACCATGAGTTTGACTACGGCTATGCCCAGCTTAAGGACAATCTCAGCAAAGCAGAATTTCAGGTAATATGCGCAGATGTCTTCGATGAGAACGGGAATACAATCTATCCTGCTACTGCAATTATCGAATCAGGCGATGTTAAAATCGGCTTTGCAGGATTCGAGACACCGGAAGCTCAGACAAAGGCAAATCCAGCGCTTATCAGAGGACTTTCATTCGCTTCGGGCAATGAACTATATGAAATAGCACAGAGCTGTATCGATAACCTCACAGCAGAAGGTGCTGACATCATCATTGCGCTTGCTCACCTTGGAGTGGATGAGGAATCCGCACCAAACAGATCAACAGATCTTTACGCAAACACATCCGGTTTTGACTTCATCATCGATGGACACTCCCATACCGTCATGACAGAGGGGGAAAACGGTGAGCCGATTCAGTCAACAGGAACTGCTTTTGCAAACATCGGAGTAATCGTAATCGATGAGGCAACAAAGACAATTGAAGACAACTATCTTCTTCCAGTAAGCCACGATGAAGATGGGACAACTGTCTATGATATCCCGAATGACGTTTCAGTCTCAGGCTATGCACAGGAAATCATGGACAGAGTAAACGGTGAATACAATGTTGTATTTGCCCAGTCCCTTGTCGATCTCAACGGCGAAAGAGATCCAGGAAACAGGACAGAGGAGACAAACCTTGGTTCCCTTATTGCAGATGCGATGATGTGGACAGTATTGAAGGATGAAGGAAGCCTCACTGTAGATCCTGCAAATGCACTTGCAATAGTCAACGGAGGCGGAATCAGAGCCTCAATTGCAAGCGGAAGCATCACTAAAAAGGATATCAATACAGTACTCCCATTCGGAAACACAATCACTGTCGTATATGTGACAGGCAGCGAGCTTCTTGAAGCGCTTGAGGCATCAACATACTGCACACCGACAGCTGTGGGCGGCTTCCCGCAGGTCGCAGGCATCGAATTCACTGTCGATACATCAAAGCCATATGATGCGCAGGATGAGACATACCCTGCCTCAACATACTATGGACCGAAGACAATCAACAGAGTGACAATCAGCAATGTCAATGGAAATGCATTTGATGAGAATGCTGTATATGCTGTCATCACAAACAATTTCATGGCAGCAGGCGGCGATACATACTATGCATTCGCTTCCGCAACGAACCAGTTCGATACAGGTATTCCTCTTGATGAAGCTGTAATGTCCTATATCACGGAAAAGCTTGGCGGTGTAGTCGGCGAAGAGTATGCATCCCCATTCGGACGCATCCATATCATATGATAATAATGGGGCGGGAAACCGCCCCTATAAAGAGAATCCCGGGGAATAAATGATACTGCTATATGAAATGGACAGCTGAATCATCCCAGTATTTCCTGTAAACCCTTGAATCATTGCCATCGAGATTCAGCTGATACATCCTGAAGACAACAGGAATATTCTTCGGCTGCCATTGTTCTTCATAGGAATACATGTATTTCATACCAACATTCCTCATAACCGCGCCGCTTCTCTGGTTGTTTACATCATGTGTAGCTGTCATATAAGGAAGCCTGTCATTCCTAAGCTGCGCTATCACAGCTCTGCCTGCTTCAGTAGCAATCCCCCGGTTCCAGAACTCCTTTCGGAGCCCATACCCGAAATCATGAGCTTCTTCCATGCTTACATGCATGTACCCTATAGGATAATCATCACTTCTAAGGCATATTGCATAAACATATGCCTTATTCTGGGCATATTCTTGAACATACCGTTCCTCATAGAATCTTTTAGCATCGGCAAGATCTTCTGCAGGATACCATGGAAGGAATTCATTTGCTTCCTTATCGCTGAGAATCAGGAAAAGCGCCTCCATGTCCTTTTCCATGAACCTGCGCAGAATCAGGCGGTCTGTCCGCAGTATTGGCGTATTCATCAATCCGTAATATACATCTTATTTCGCAAATGGATAAGTTATAATGAGTTGCAGCAATGACATTAACAAGCCTCACCGCAGCGCAACGGCAAGGCAATCATCCCCTATTCATATTCTTCCTCAGCTTTCTGCTTTAGCCTTCTTTCCACTGCTGCTCTTCTTTGCAGCTGGTTTCTTTGTCTGTTTCTTCACAGGCTTTGCTGCTTCCTGGGAAGCCGTGCTTATCTCCTCTGCTGGCTCCTCGGTTTTCTCCTCTTCAGCAGGCTCTGCCGGTTCCACTGGCGGATTCACAGGTTCTGCCTGTTCTACTGGAGAATCTGCAGGTTCTGGTTCCACAGGTTCTGAGAAAAGGTCCTGTTCTGTTACAGCCTCTGGAGCAGGCTCAGCAGTCTTCTTCTTTGAACTGGTCTTCTTTACAGACTTTGGAACCTCCTTCGAGGCAGCATCAGGAACTTCCTCATTGTCTGCAGCTGTAGCTTCAGCAGCTTTCTCAGAGGTCTTTCTCGGATCATCCCAGGCGAGGTTGCCTTCACGATCGGTGTAGGTATATGCGATTGCATAGTAAATGATAGGATCTTTCTCCTTCCATCTGCGGTATGCAGCAGAGACAGCAGAAGCCATTCCTCTGTTATTCACATAATCCTTTCCCTTATCTAGCATTATAATTCTAAGAGAGCCAAGGGAAATCTGGATCTTCTTAGAATACAGAGCTATTGCAAGCTCGCCGATGAAATCATAAATCTCGTCATTTGTCATAAATTCCTCCTGAAAAGGATGATAAATCCTCAGAAAGCCGATTTAAAGCAAATAACAATAGGATTTCTATCTAAAATCCAGAGACCAGACTCAGGAGAGAATGCTTCTGACACGCTCTGCAATAGCATGTCCAAGGTTTCTGTGTCCTTCAGCATCCATATGTATATTATCACAGCCCGGAGACGCAAAAAGCGAAGCATCCATGAAGTGAACACCAAGTCTGGAAGCTTTTTCCTCAAAAACTCTGGCAAGAAGCAGTGATTTCTCATGCGATGATGAATCGAAAAGCACACATCCGGATTTCCATGTTTCCTTACCTATGTGGATAGGAGAAACAAGGAGAACCTCGGGAACAGGACACCACTCTGGATATCTGAATCCAATGATTTCCTCCACTATCCTCCCAACCCCCTCTGCAATTGCTTCAGGAATTGCAGCATAGCAATTCTTACAATCATTCGTTCCAAGCATTACGATTACAAGATCCAGAGGATAGTGAGTCTCAAGGATAACAGGCAAAGCAGACAACCCGCGTCTATATGGAATAAAAGGTTCCTCAAAAGCTGTCGTTCTCCCTCCGAGTCCCTCTTCTATGACATGGTATCCAGGACCAAGTTCTTCCTGCATCACTCCAGTCCATCTTACGCTATATGGCCAGCGTTCCTCATTCTCCGGATTGTATCCATTTGTATTTGAGTCCCCGAAACATAGTACGGACCTGATTTTTTCACGCATATCAGGATTTTAGCACAAAGAAAATGGTTTTTGGGTTTTAGGTGCTATAATCTCGATATGGATGACAGCAAACAGCTACTGTTCGATATGAATGGCAGATTGCCTGCACTGAAATATACACTGCCGATGGCAGTGCAGCATCTTGTTGCCATGATAGTCGGCTGCGTTACGCCCGCAATCATCATCTCATCAATTGCAGGACTGGATAGTTCAATGAGGATTCTGCTGATTCAGTCCTCTCTCGTCTGTGCGGCAGTATCAACGCTGCTGCAGCTTTTCGGTATCACCCGTTTTTGCGGAGCAAGGCTGCCTCTTATCATGGGAGTGAGTTTTGCATACCTTGCAACAATGCAGGATATCGCAGCAGCATCCGGTATCGCCACTATTTTCGGTGCGCAGATCATCGGAGGAGCTATTGCAGTTGTCATTGGAATCTTCGCAAAGCAGCTCCAGCGCCTCTTTCCGCCTTTGATCACCGGAACTGTTGTCTTTACAATCGGACTATCACTCTATCCTACAGCGATAACATATATGGCAGGAGGAAGCGGAAGCCCATCATTCGGATCCTGGCAGAACTGGACGGTAGCGATTTTCACCCTAGTCTGTGTGACAACGCTAAACCATTTCGGAAAAGGAATGCTGAAACTTGCCTCAATACTTCTTGGGATAGCTGCTGGATACATCTTCTCAGCTTTCTTCGGCATGGTGGACCTATCTGCCATTAAAGAAGCTGGTATTTTTTCACTTCCTGAAATAGCACCGTTTGGAATCAGGTTTGAGTTCTCATCAAGCCTTGCATTCACGGTCCTATTTGCAATAAATGCAGTACAGGCTATCGGTGATATGTCTGCAACCACAATAGGAGGAATGAACAGAGAACCTTCGGGCAATGAACTAAGAGGCGGGATAATAGGTTTTGGATTGTCAAATCTTCTCTCTGCAGTGTTCGGAGGACTTCCAAATGCAACCTATTCCCAGAATGTCGGAATTGTTTCATCAACGAAAGTGACAAACAGAAAAGTACTTGCAGTCACTGCTGTGATGCTTCTCATTGCAGGTCTGATTCCTAAATTCTCCGCTCTCCTTACGACAATACCGCAATGTGTGCTTGGAGGAGCTACTGTCTCAGTCTTCGCTTCAATAGCAATGACTGGAATGAAACTTGTTGCAATGCAGCCGATGAGCTATCGGAATACTTCGATAGTCGGCCTTTCTGCGGCTCTTGGCATGGGGGTAAGCATGGTAAGTGAATCCCTTTCGCAGTTCCCTGACTGGGTAACGATGGTCTTTGCCTCATCTCCGGTAGTAATTGCCGCCATAGTAGCAATACTCCTTAACATAATCCTTCCAGATGAAAGCAGGAACAGCTGAAGGGAATAGCAGCCTCCGCTATTTTCTTACCATCTCGTACAATGCTATTTCAGGGGAAAAGTGAGCTTGTAGCAGAGCTCTTTGAAAGGACTGCAAACAGAATCAGGCTGAACAGAACAGGAGACACAGCCCTCATATATGCAAAAGCAATCATCCACGATATTGAGGAGATGAAGAGCAAAGTCGAAGCTGAGGCCACAAACAACATGGCAATATCAATAGCTTTTGCCGACCCTGGCGTAATGTGGTACTGCATGCCGCGTCTTGAGGTGAAGTATCCAAAGATGAGATTCAGCGGTGAACTATATGACAAAGAGGATATACTCAGACTTATCGATGAGAAAAGATACGATATAATCGTTACGCCCCATAAAAACGGATATGGGAATATGTCTTCACTGCCATTTCTGAAGGATAATGTCTTCATTTCAGTACCAACCGGAAATAGCCTGGAAAAGCTTGACAGTGTAATGCTTGAAGAGATTCCAGCACAACCCCTGCTCTGTCCTGAAATCGGAGGATACTTCATTAAAGAGATGGAAAGGGTAATCAGGGAAAAGAATCTTCGCATAACGCTTGTAAAGAATCCGATGAACCTGACTTCACATCTGATACGTTCAACCAATTTCCTTACCACAATCTCAACATTATCAAGAGAGCTGAGGAACGATGGTCCTGATAGAAAGCTGATTCCGCTCAGAAATCCTGAATTCAGTATCAGATATGATCTTGTCTTTCAAAAAGAGAATATAAGGAAAGCAACTATAATAAAATCCCTTATGGATCAGTGAGCAGCAAACGAAAGTCAATAGCTGGAAAGAATCATTCCTTCCAGCTATCACCCTGTAATAATATTTATGCTAATTTCATTCCTATATCAGCTCTATATTTACAGAACCATTATTAACAGTCACATCAAGATTCTTTTCTCCATCCTCTTTAAGAGGAAGATTGCAGCTACCTTTCTTGACATCATAGCTGATAGAAAAATCATCGTAGCTTCCGATAAGAGAACCTCTGACATCCCCATTCTTTGCATAGAGTGTAAGAGACTCCTCAACACCAATATTATTGAATACGATGTCTCCGCCATTTGATGATAGGCTTGCATCCTTAAGCGACCGGAGATTATTCACTGTTATGTTTTCATTTATCGTTTCTGCTTTAAGTGAGAATGCAGCCGATGACGGAATGCGTACAGAGATTACACTCTTAGAAGCAGAAGGCTTAACCCCGATGAAATCCATCCATCCTTTATTGCTAGTGGACTCCATTGACAGCTCTCCCGACGCAGAGAGATTGATGTCATATCCTTCCTTATCGCTGGTGAAATAATCAATGTGTATTCATCTCTATTTTCCTGTCACGTACATCCAGGCTGATTGACTGGACCTTTCCATCCTCAGCAGAATACTCCATAGGAACGAAATCCCCGTCAGAAGCACATCCTGATCCAATGCATAGAAGAATCAGGACTGAAATCAATAAGCTTTTCTTCATTTTATTACCCCTATTCTGCAATTTTCGGGTCTATACATAAAAGTGTGGGATTACTATAAACCAATACAAGCAAAGAGATGAATAAAAGGGTTCAATCCTGTAGAGTTTGAATAAGCCAAAAAGAAAAACTCAGAGGAAGAACCCTATGGAAGA
>CALXLD010000046.1 GCA_944389105.1 uncultured Spirochaetaceae bacterium
CTTCCGCCTACCTCTCATCTGCCTATTCCTCCCCGCTATGGTCACTATACCTTTCTACCCTTGAGACGCTGCTCTATCCATTGGGAGTGAACATATATGACTTCGCGTATATGCTTGAGGAAGGATCTGATACAATGCTGTCCTCAGCTGATGGATTCATCCCGATTATCCACTCAAGGAAGAGGCTTCTTGGCGTCATACAGAGGATGATGAGGGAGAATACGGGATCCGGCATGTGCAGGGCTGAAATGGCAAGGAGGATGGGAAGGGAGAGATCTGGGGTTAATGTTGACTTCAGGAGCAAGGCAGGGACGATAACGATGCACAAGGTTGAGGAGTATGCTGCGGCTGCGGGGCTTAAGGTAAGCGATGTATTCAGGAGGTATGCAGAGCTTTATCCAGAGGATGCGGACTATGAAAGATATCCTGGAACAAACCCTTAAGGTTTGGTTTTCCTGCTTTGATATTAACCATTAGGTGTTATTCCCAGCTATTTCCCTCTGATTGACCACGATAATCAGGTTTTCCATCCATTTCAGAGATAACCCTGAATACCGTAAAATTCCGGTTAGCGATCACCACATTTTTCGGCTATCTGAAAAAGTTCGTTGAATATCTTGTATAGAATAATCGCACCCTTTATATGATGACTGGCTGATTGCTTTGGTTCTCTGTAATTGTCCTCAATATTTTCTCCGTTGTCTGAAACAGTTCTTTTGCCTAAAACAAACGCACATTTTGCATTCTTGGGATATTATTGAGCAGAGCATCTCATCATTATAGATTCATGAACTGTGCAGGCGTCATGACTCTCGGCGTCTTGATTCCAGAGTCAAGAAAGTCCTTGTCACCAGTCAGCAATATATCTGCCCCAGCCTGGATTGCAGCTCTTAGAATTGGACGGTCGCAATAATCTCTGATTAAATCTTCCTTGCCGTTTTCTTCCTCAGGAACAGGCACAACATCAAGAACAACAAGAGCTGCAGATAGGAAATGATCGAGAGAATCGATTCTGGAAGGGAACTTCCGGTAGAAAACCCTTTTCATCTCGTCGATATTCTGTTCGCATACAATTGCCTTATTAGGAAATGAAACAGCTTTTGTGTATGCCAGAAATGGGACACTGTTCGGGAAAAGGGCGGCGGAGATGAAGAATATTCGTATCAATCAGGATTTTCATTTGTATCGTTCTCTTTTCGCATTTCGGAAACGAGCCTGACTACATCATCATCCGCTTTAAGCCCCGCTTTATCGGCTTCTCCCTTCATCTCCTGCTGAAGCACCTGCATAGCATAGACTGCGGAATTGACAATACGAACCGTATTACCCTCCACAATGAATGAAACTCTGTCTCCGTTTGAAACTCCGAGAACGTTTCTCACATCCTTCGGGATAGTGACCTGGCCTTTAGCCATCACTTTTGCATTATCAATGAAAGTAGCCATTATCAATGCCTCCATAAAGCAGGTATAGTAGGGAAATCCCTACTTATATTTTAAATGACAACTGGAAAAAGACAAGACAGCCATCAGATATCGCAGAACGAGTACGAAGCTGAAGGCTTCTCCGCAGCTTCATCAGCACTAGCATACAATGCTGATGCGATAAAAACAAAAACGAGAATAAGCACTATTGGTTTATGCATTTCTTCCTCCTCTGTTTTCTGTATCGTCTGATACACCATAAAGCAAAAGAACCACACCATATCCCGATCTGTCCGCAGAAAATCCCGATAAGCATCCCCGCTGCCACATCCGAAGGGTAATGGACAAGAAGATACATCCTTGAAAAAGCAATCAGGGAAGCAAGAAGGAATGCTGGTATGAACAGCCTCGGCTTCTCCTTCAGCGTCCAGGCTGCAGCAAAAGATGACGCAGTATGGCCTGAAGGGAATGAATAGTCAGCGGGGGCCGTTATCAGAAGCTCTATTCCCCTATCAAGCAGAAATGGCCGGGGCCTTGCAACAGCCAGCTTCAGCACATAGGTGGCAGAAGCAGCGATTATCAGAGCAAAAACCATCGATACCCCAGTTTTCCGTGTTTCCGGCTTTACCAGCAGAACAATGCATAGCAGAATCCAGATCATCCCGCCATTGCCAAGCCAGGTTATAAAAACGAAGAACCTGTCCAGAAAAGCACATGCAATGGAATCATGCAGCATTTTAAGCATACCTAATTCATACAGCATCACGAATTTCCTTTTCATGTTTCTGCCATCTCTTCAAAGCAAGAACGGCAAGAGCACCGAAAACCAGCCCAGATAACACCATCAGTATTTTTCCTTTTCCCATCTGTTCTGACACCTGCCACATATAAATGGCAGATATCACATTAGTAACTATTGCGGTTATAAGAAAATAGATGGAGAAGATTCTTATAAAGGCACACAGAGTGTATGGCAGGAAGAAAGAAGCAGGCCCAATGGCTATAAGGACAGATTCCTCATTGCCGCAAAGGAAATAGACAATCAGCGCAGCTATCACTGAATATGCAAGCAGTGCAGCAAATACAAAGAGCATCAGATTTAATAGCGAAACTGCGCTGACTGCCCTTATACCCTCCTTCATCGGGTTATCTCCCAGCGCATCGGGCAATGGAATCTTGCTTTCTCTTCCGCCCACAGCGAGATTCTGTAAATATCCTCTGCAATTTCCGCAAATGATGGAACACTGTATCTTTCTGCGGTTTTCCTGGCATTATCCTTCAGTTCATTGAACCTATTCCGGTCCGCCAGCATATAAGACACAGCTGCCCTGAATTCATCCTGATCAGAATACTGGAACCCATTGAATCCATTTGCTATAACCCCATCCACAACCGGATCATGCCTGCATATCACTGGCAGTGATGAAGCCAGTGCCTCTACCAGGCACAGGCCCTGCGTCTCGCTTGTCGAGGCAATCACGAAAGCATCCGAGAGATGATAGTACTCCTGAATATTCTCAGGCGGTATCATTCCAGCAAATACGACCTTGTCTCCAAGTCCAAGCTTTTCTGAAAGCTCCTTCACCTCAGGCATATATGGTCCATCGCCTGCGATTATCAGCTTAATATCCAGATCAGATAAGGCTGCCATGAAGCTGAGAAGCTCATCTATGTTCTTCTCCTTCGCAACGCGACCTACGAAAAGGAGTCTGAATGAACCATCATCGAGATTATGCTGTTTGCATAGCTCTGCAATCCTATCGGAATCATTGAAGCTGCTGAATCTCTGCAGGTCCACTCCGGATGGAACGACGAAGCACATCTTGCTTATGCCATATCCGGCAACAAGCCTTGCGGTCTTCGATGATGGTACGATAAGCGCTGAAGACCGCTTTGCAGCATACCTGTATATGAATCTGGAGAATCCCTTTCCGAGGAAATCCGGGATAAAGCAGTAGCGTGTATAGTGCTCATAATCAGTATGGAAAGTATGGATTATCGGGGCACCGCATCTCTCTGAAATCTTCCTGGCCATCCTGAATGTACTGAACTCACACTGCGAATGGATAACATCAGGCTTCCAGTCAAGGATCCTGCGGAGAATGGACTTGTCCATTCTGAGGGAGAATCTTGCCTTCTGATAAACAAAGCTGCAGTTATGTGCTGCCTGATACAGCACATTTCCTTCTGTATACGACCGGTTCTGCTGGGAGAGTGTGAGGATTTTCACCTCATGGCCTCGTTCTTCAAGTCCTTTCATAAGGGCAAGAACAGAAGAAACAACACCATTTACTGCCGGGATGTACCAATCAGTTGTTATAAGTATTCTCATATTCTTCCTCCGCTTCATCTTCATAGTCGGAGGAATTTCTTATCTGGGTTTTTACAATAATTAAACTTCAGTTAAACTCAGACCCCTGTATATTTCCTTCAGCTTCTCCCCGATTCAAGGAAAATCAGCACAGAACCGCAGCATATGCCTAGGTAGTTCAGAATGAATCCGGTAACCGATCCGAACAGCAGGACGCCGCAGAGACAGCTTATTCCCCCAGGGATTATGGGTATAACTACCTGGATTACCTGGATAAGGAAAAAGACAACTGGTCCATACAGCCCTGTACCTTCAATAAAGCTGGCCATTTTCCCGCTATCTGTGAGTATGCCGGCTCTGTATAAAGCAACGAAGAAAACAGTCAAAAGGCCGATTCCTATGAATGGAAGTATCCTGCAAAGGCTTCTGAAAGAGAGTTTCATGGTATTTCCACAGAAGGTACCGTAAGACATGCAATCTCCTTTCCCGCCAAAGCGCAGGCAACTGCAGAAGAGACAGAGACAATATAGAAAGCATCCGCCTCCATAGTGTTTTCAGCTTTCATATACTCATCATGTTTTCTGCTTATGTAGCAATGGTCTGGGCTCTCCTCATCCTGCTGCAATGGTATCAGGCCCTCTTTCAGGGACTTTCTAAGCACTTCTTCCAGACCATCCTCATAGAGCATATGCTCCCTTAGGGTGCCGGAAAAGCTTCTGTTATGAGGGAATGTGAATGAATCAGCAATATAATGCATGAGCTTTCCAAGCCTGTAACTCTGCACTATTCCAGAGCCTCTTCCTTCCCTGAGCTTTTCAAGAACATGCTGGATACGTACGATCATGTTGTCATAATCATGTCCATGGAGCTTTCTTCCATGGAACGATCCTTTCAGATACGTCGGCAATGCGATATCAGGCTCAATAGAGCCGAAAATGAATGCAATCCTTCTTACGGAGATTCCCCTGAGAAGGAATACCGAAAGCATGAGATGACTTCTCAAGTTCACTTTGCTGCCTCCTGTTTCCGCAATCAGGATGACAGCAGCCTTTAAAAGATAAGAAAACAGAATATAAACAGCAGATTAAATGCCGAACCGGTACCCTGCACCCCAGACAGTCTGTATGTATTCAGGATGGGAAGGGTCAGCTTCCATTTTTTCCCTCAGGCGATTTATATGAACAGCGACAGTTGCATTATCCCCCATCGCATCAAGCCCCCAGATCCGTTCATATAGATCTTCCTTGGAGAAAACCCTGTCAGCATTCGTCATGAGGAAAAGCAGCAGTTCATACTCCTTGTTCTTGAGGGGAATCTCCTTGCCTTTCACATAGCATCTATGGGTCTCGGTATTCAGCATCACGTCCTTTATGCATATTTCCGATCTTATCTCACTTTGGCCTTTAAGCCTTTCGCACTGTGCCAGATGCGACCGTACGCGTGCAACTAGCACAGAAGGAGAAAAGGGCTTTTCAATATAATCATCAGCACCGAGACCTAACCCCCTTATCTTGTCTATATCCTCTCTCTTCGCTGTAACCATCAGAATCGGGATATCAACTTTCGTACGGAGTTCACGGCATATTGAGAATCCGTCCATTGAAGGGAGCATGACATCAAGAAGGATGAGATCATATCGTCCGCTTTTCCCTTCCTCAAGACCAGCTTTTCCATCTTTCACGATATTGATGCTGAATCCTGCCAGTTCAAGATAATCACGTTCGATTGCGGCTATATCCTCATCATCTTCTATTATCAGAATGTTCTTCACATCCATCTTTTTCCTCCTCAAGGTCTATGACGATAGCAAGACCGCCATATGCACTCCTCTCCGCATGGATGCTTCCACCCATCCGCTCTGCCATTTTCCTGGATATGGCAAGACCAAGACCGCTTCCAAGCGATGGATTGCTCCTGGCTTTATCGCCTTTATAGAAAACATCGAAAAGGCAGGCATATTCCTCGTCGCCAACTCCAGGTCCATCATCGGAGAGGATCAGCGAGACAGTACCATTATTCTCAGCCATCTCAATCCACAGATGACCTTCTTCATTCTTCTTGTATCTTACACTGTTATCAGCAATATTCGAGAGAATCCTCTGCAGAAGCGTCTCATCAGCCTTTACCCTGAATTCCGCATCAGGGACACAGCATTTTATCCAAAGCCCCCGCCCTTCGTATTCAAGACGATATCTCTCAGCAAACGATCTGACAAAAAGCCCAAGGTCAATAACTCTGATATCTGCAGGATAATCGCTCATATCAAGCTTGGAGAAAAGGAAGAGCTGGGAAACAAGGGCATCTATATCCCTGACCTTTGTCTTTATGACTTCAAGATAGCGGCTTCTCATCTCCGGAGTAGAGGCTACCCCATCCTCCAGACCTTCGACATAAGCCTGTATTGAAGTCAGAGGAGACCGAAGATCATGGGAAATCCCTGCAATGAGCTCCTTCCTGCTTTCCTCATCCTTCTGTGTCCTGCAGATAAGCTCCTTAAGCTTCTCAGCCATTTCATTGAAAAGCGTGCATACCGGAGTAAATTCATCATCCCTGCTATATGAGATCCTGAAATCAAGATTTCCCTCTCCAAGCTGTTTTGCACCGCGGGAAAGCTCTCTCAGTGGATTGGCAATACGTGCGAAAAGCGATTTTATGATGAAATGGTTCGTAAGATAAACGGAAAGGAAAATCGTGCATATAAGAACAACCCAGGTAAAGGCCGCAACCATATGGAAGGCCCTTGTCTCCATGTCCTGAATAGCTGCGAAAAGGAATACCTCATAAAATCCGTCATCCATCTGGAACTCAGCCTGATACAGATTCATGCCGCCTGCTGAAATGATTGCCTCATTGTCTGAAATTCCCTCAACAGCTTCCAGCATCTCGCTGTCCTTCATCTCGCTCAGACCATAGGAATAGATTTCAGTCCCATCCTTCATGACAACAAGATACATGGTATTGGCATCAATGAGATCCGGAAGCGACGATGAAGGATCGCCAAGGCTTGATTCCTCAATCCCATCACGGACATGAGAGATTGCTATGCGGGCAAGCCAGTTGAAATCCGCTGTATCATCGACCCCTACCCCTGAGCCATGATGTATTACATGCCACAGAAGACCTACACAGCACAGCCCTGCCAGTGCAGCTGCCATTACAGGAATGACAATCATCATAAGATTGGAAATCATCAGCTGTTTACGGATATTCATGTAAGCCTCCTAATACATAATCGTACAGGAAGATAAACAGGAATTAAACAAAGTTCTCCGTTGACGGATTTCCGACATAGATATAAAAAAGAAAATAGTTGTACATACAACTAAATTCAGGTGCGATATGGACAGAACAAAACGTCAGATCACAAAAATAGCCAGAGAAGTCCAGAACTATGTAAGGATAAGCATGAAAATACAGGGAGTCGGATCCGGTGAGTGCGATATCCTGCATCTTGTGAGGAAGAATCCCGGGATAAGCCCAGCAGCAGTAAGCCAGACACTCATGATGGATAAAGCTGCAATAGCGAAAAGAGCTGCGAATCTCGAAGCAAAGGGCTTTCTGAGACGAGAAGCAGACAAGCATGACAGGAGAAAGCAGCATCTGTTCGCAACCGAGAAATGCGAGGAAATAAAGAACTCCAGAACAGAGCTGGAGGCAGGATTCTACAGCTGGCTGCTGGAAGATATTCCGGAAGAGCAATCGGTACAGTTCATAACAGTACTTGAGAAACTCTATGAGAAATCAAAAGCTGAAAGCAGGGCCGGTTTCCCGCATCTTATTCAGGACTGAGACTGTATATGTGGGTTCTATTCGCATTCGGTTCCGCACTCTTCGGAGGTATTACATCGATACTCGCAAAATGCGGAATAAAGGAAACAGACAGCAACGTAGCTACAGCAATCAGGACTATAGCCGTATTCCTCTTCTCATGCCTTATGGCGGCTATAACAGCTTCTCCTGAAGACGGAGGGATAAGCGCCAGATGCTGGGTATTTCTTATCCTGTCCGGACTCTCCACAGGAGCTTCCTGGCTCTGCTATTTCCGGGCATTGCAGATAGGAGATATAAACAAAGTCGTACCGATAGACAAATCAAGCGCGATCATAACAATGATCCTTGCAATGATTTTCCTTGGCGAGAGCATAACCATAGCAGGAGCTGTCTCGATTGTCCTGATCGGTGCCGGAACATTTCTCATGATAGAGAAAAAGGACGGTACTCTGAGTAAATCGGACACAAAATCCACATGGCTTATATACGCATTGTTCTCTGCCCTATTTGCAAGCCTTACTTCAATCCTTGGCAAAATAGGAATAGAAGGAATAGATTCGAATCTCGGGAGTGCAATCCGGACAGGAATCGTCCTGATTATGTCATGGGCAATAGTATTCATCTCCGGAAAGAAATCGGAGATAAAAAGAATTTCAGGAAAGGAACTTATCTTCATAATCCTCTCCGGGGTTGCAACTGGAGCCTCATGGCTCTGCTATTACAGGGCACTTCAGGAGGGACCGGCAAGTGCAGTCGTACCTATTGATAAGCTCAGCATACTCATCACAGTCATCTTTTCCCGGCTTGTATTTAACGAGCATCTATCAGGGAAAGCTGCAGCAGGTCTTGCCATGCTTACAGGCGGGACGCTTCTTATGGCGATGGGTACAATCCTTGAATGAATCACGGCTTATGCTGATAGCAGCTGGTAGAGATACCTTAAATAATATCCGGATAATCCGAATGATTACTCATGAAATACCAAGCATACGGCACTGTCATCAGGATTGAGTAAATCCATTTGCATATGAATGGAACGCAGGTGCATGAATTGCAATGAATCCGGCTATGCGGATTTTGACTTTGTCAAATTCATTTTATTGAATATAATGATTTTCACAGAGGAATAATCATGAAAGAATATATTAAACGGTGTATTGACCTTGACAGAATCCTTAATCGTAAATCTGTATTTCTCATCGGTCCGAGAATGTGTGGAAAGTCGATGTACGTAAAAAATGAAATCAGAGAACCTGTGCTCTACTGGAATCTGCTTTCCAATACTCTCTACTACCGCATTATACGCAATCCTGCCCTTCTAGAAGAAACATTGAAAGCTGAAGGTCTTACGGAAGGACTAGTAGTCATTGATGAGATTCAGCGTGCCCCTCAGCTTCTATACACAGTCCATCAGTTCATTGAGGATACGGGTCTTGTGTTCCTGATGACAGGATCAAGCGTGAGAAAGCTGAAGACAGGAGGAGTCAATCTTCTTGGGGGACGTGCTCTT
This sequence comes from uncultured Spirochaetaceae bacterium, assembly GCA_944389105.1. Taxonomy (GTDB): domain Bacteria; phylum Spirochaetota; class Spirochaetia; order Sphaerochaetales; family Sphaerochaetaceae; genus Ornithospirochaeta. The sequence goes on from CALXLD010000046.1 coordinate 9,017, forward strand.
GAGAAGAAACTGCATCCTTTGTGCTATCCAGAAATAAAGGACAGAGACGATTACTGTCTCGAAAAGATATTCAAGACGGGGCTTCTGCCTGAGATGTACCTTCATCCAGAGGATGCTGATGAAGCTCTTGAAGCATATGAAGGACTGTATCTGGAAACTGAAATCCAGCTTGAAAATGAAGTCAATAATCTCCCCGGTTTCATCAGCTTTCTTGAGAAAGCTGCACTCTCAAATGGACAGCAGATCAACTTCTCTGCATTCGCTTCCGATTTAGGCGTAAGCCGTCAGGCAATAAAGACATGGTACAGGATTCTTCTCGACACATTGATGGTCAAGGAGGTCAGGCCATATGGGAAGACAAAGAAAAGAAAGGAAACATCATTCTCTCGTTTCTATTTCTTCGACGTTGGAATCGCAAGAAGCATTTCACATATGACAGTCCCTACAGATACAATGACAGAATATGGCACTTTCTTTGAGACTTATATTGCAATGGAGCTTGCTGCTTATATCGATTACTCCGGACTGCACAATACAGAACTCACTTATTATCGTACCAGTGACGGAAAACGCGAAGTAGATTTCATAATCGGGGATGAGGCTGCAATTGAAGTCAAAAGCGCAAAAGCCATTACGGATAGGCATCTTGCAAATATTAGGGAACTTAAGAAAGAAGGCATATTCTCAAGCTATATTGTGGTATCACGGGAAGAAAGCCCACGAATGCTTGATGATGGCATTCTAATACTTCCATGGAAGGATTTCCTTGATCGTCTCTGGAATGGGAAGATTATATGGAAACAGTATCACCAATAATCAGATGATTTTTCCATCCCAGAGATCCGAAAGGAAATCCCTATATGGTAAAATCAGGATTCCATTATCAAGAAGCTGCGGATAATCCTCCCTGCACACAAGGATATACTTTTCCATCAGTCCTTCTTCCATAAGAGCCTTCAGCCCTTTCAGATCTCTTGCCGATACGCGTTTTGCCGCTTTCACATCAACAGCAATCTTTTCTTTGATGATGAAATCGACTTCCTGACCACTCTGTGCATGCCAGTAAGATAGCCCTTCCCTATCAAGACCGGAATAGTCAAGATAACTGCGGATTTCCATTGCAATATAGTTCTCAAGATACCGTCCGAATTCCGCAGTCCCTTCCTCTATTGCGGACAGCCCCTGGAGTTTTCTGGCGACTCCCACATCAAAAAGATAGAACTTGCTTGACGCATTCGGTTTCCTTATCTTCGTCTTTCTGTAGGGAGGGACCTCAGAACCGATCAGCGTATCGACAAGAATACGATACCATTCACGGACACTGACACCGCTTATCCCAACATCACGTGCTACATTCTCATAGTTTATGATCTCTCCGCTTTCTGTCGCAGCTATTCTTAAGAACTCCCAGAATGGAGGAAGATTCCTCACTTCCCGTTCAGCCTCAATCTCCTCCCTCACGTAGAGGCCCACATAATCAGAAAGAAAGCTTTCATAATCATCACCACTGAATGCAGCAGGAAGGAGCCCCGATCTGAATATCCTGTCAATGGAAATATCCAAATCCTTTATCTCTGGCCATACGAGGGAATGGAAATTGAGCCTAGCGGCCCTGCCGCCGAGCAGGTTCACACCTTTCTTCTTCAGCTTTCTTGCACTGGAGCCCGTAAGAAGAAAATGGATATCTGTCTCCTCAATGAGAATATGTACTTCATTGAGAAGATCCGGAAGCCTTTGGATTTCATCGAGAACGACAACCCCATCATTGATTTCTTTTGCCCTCAGAGTATTCTTCAGAAGCGAAGGGCGCACTGAAAGATCACGATAAAGCTCGCTATCCAATAAAGTCCATGACAGCCTTGGCTCAGCAAGCTGATTCTTTATGTATGAGGATTTTCCTGTCTGTCTAGGGCCGAAAAGAAAGAGAGATTTCTTCTCCAGCCTTTTGCCAATATCAGCTACTCTTTCAATATATTTGCTCATCCAACGCTCCTCAGATATAGAAAGTCTAATAGAAAAGTCGCTAAAATCAAAGTAATACTTTAGGATTTTTAAAAAATATCAATGTGATACTTCAGGATTCTGAATATTTTACCAAAATAAACATTGCCTGATATGCCATGACCGAAATTCCTCAATGTCCTATCTACAGATTTCCATAACCCTTTAAACATTTTATCCGGCAGCAATCAGGTTTTCTTTTTATACAATAAAAACTTCTTTATTCTGGATAGTTTTTACGGATTACCAGTAAAAACTATTGATATTAAGGAGTTTTTTGGGTTCAATACAAATAGGAGGAAAAGCCATGATTGATCGTCCGAAATATCTTGAAACTCTTAGAACTTATCGAGACGTGCCACTTGTGAAGATACTCGCAGGAATCCGCAGATGCGGAAAATCCACAATCCTTGAGATGCTTAAATCTGATCTTCTGAAAGATGGAATCAGAGAGTATCACATAATCTTTATACGCTACACATCAGAAGAGCTTGATGATGGCATGAAGGCCAAGGACATGTACTATGATATCAAAACACGTATGGCTGATGGCGGACGATATTACCTCCTTCTTGATGAAGTCCAGGAAGTCGAAGGCTGGGAAAAAGCTGTCAACAGCCTTCTAGAAAATGCAGATACAGATATCTATGTAACAGGTTCGAACTCCAGACTCATGCCCAGTGAGATCTCGACATATCTCTCAGGCCGATATGTCTCCATTCCTGTCTACACGCTCTCATTTGCAGAATATCTTGACTTCAGGAAGAATCCATCACTTCCCGTCAGGCAGATGCTGAATGAGTATCTCCGCTTCGGAGGTTTTCCGATTATTGCTCTTGGAAACTTTGATGAGCAATCCAGCTATCAGATAGCTGAAGGCATATACAATTCTGTTATCACCAACGACATAACGAGGCGGCACAACATCATGAACTACGACCTTTTCAACAGGGTTGTGAGATTCATCATCGAGAATGTAGGCAGGACATTCTCAGCAAATGCAATCGTGAAGTTTCTCAAGAGCGAAGGGCGTTCACTTTCAGCTGAAGTTGTCTACAACTACATTGAATGGCTTGAAAAAGCTTTTATCATCTACCGCTGCCAGAGATATGACCTGCAGGGAAAATCTGTACTTAAGACACAGGAGAAGTTCTATCTGGCAGATGCTTGTCTGAAATACTGCATGATGGGTTTCAATCCCAAAGCCATCTCTGCAATGCTTGAGAATGTGATGTACTTTGAGCTGAAGAGAAGAGGCTATGAAGTCTATATCGGCAAGAATGAGGCAAAGGAGATAGACTTTGTGGCTGTAAGGAGAGATGAACGCATCTACATTCAGGTATGCCGCAATATGCCGGAGGAATCAGACAGGGAGATTGCAAACCTTCTTGAGATCAGGGATCATTATCCTAAATACGTGGTGACGCTGGATGAGCTGGCTAGCGGGAATATCAATGGAGTAAAAATCGTCCATATGGCGGATTTCCTCCTCAGCAGCGATTATTGAGACATCTTTCCACTAGAACTGACTACAGGAGCGTTCCTGACACTTCTCCTTTCACCGACACTCTATATGCTTTTCAACAAGAAGCGTGCAGAGAAGGTCGACAGTTCTGAATCGCTGCAGAACCAGATACTTGAATACAGCGCCAGGCTGCGTGAAGGAACCCTTTAAGGATTTTTAAGGCTAACCCCAATAGCATCTGCTGGCTGGATTGGATTCCGGCCAGCTTTGATTTTGCCTATTCAGTCTTTAATCTGCATTACATCCCTGCGATAGGCTTTCAATCCTCTCGCCAGGCATTCAGCAGCCATTACCAGTTCTTTCTCATTGAGGACATAAGCAATTCTTGCCTGCTGCTTGCCAAGCCCTGGAGTAACATAGAAGCCCTCAGCAGGAGCTATCATCACAGTGCATCCTTCGTAGGAGAAATCCCGGAGCATGTAAATAGCGAACTTCTCTGCATCGTCGACAGGAAGATCTACGACAAAGTAGAAAGCTCCTTTAGGCAGGCTGCATCTGACACCAGGGATTCTCTGCATCCTGGAAATAAGTACATTGCGCCTTCGCTCGTACTCTGCCCTGACATCCTCGACATATTCATCAGGAGCATTTAAAGCAGCAGTAGCTGCTACCTGCTCGACAGCAGGAGGACAGAGCCGTGCCTGTGCAAGCTTCAATGCAGATTCAAGGACTTCCCTGTTCCTTGTAACTATTGCACCGATTCTTGCTCCGCACATCGAGAAACGCTTTGAGAAGGAATCTATGCAGATAACCCTGTCCTGATATTCCGGAAATGAAAGGATCGACGTAAAGCTCTTGCCATCATAGCAGAACTCCCTGTAGACCTCATCGACAACAAGGAAGATATCATGCTTGCGGCAAAGCTCAAGAAGCCCCCTGAGCTCTTCCTGGGAATAGACATGCCCTGTCGGATTATTCGGAGAGCATAGCATTATGCCCATCGTCTTCTTGTTTATCCTTTTCTCGAATTCCGCAATAGAAGGAAGAGCGAAATTATCATCGGAAGATGAAGTGACAGGACGCAGCGTCACCATTGCTATGTTCGCGAATGTAGCTACATTCGTGTAATAAGGCTCAGGGATGATGAACTCATCATATGGATCGCAGAGGGTCATGAACACAAACTGAATAGCTTCAGACCCGCCTGTTGTGATCATGATATCATCCTGGCTTACCTTAAGACCATATTTAGCATAATAACGGACAAGACCACGGCGGAGAGCAACCTCACCTTCGCTTATTCCATACTCTATGATATCACGGTCAAATCCTCTGATAGCCTCCAGGGCTTCCTTAGGTGTCTTTATATCCGGCTGCCCGATATTGAGGTGAATGACATGAATACCCTTCTCCTCGGCATCCCTTGAGTATGGTACAAGACGTCTTATCGGCGAACACTGGAAGCTGGAAATCCTGTTGGACATCTGCATGATAAGCCTCCTCAGTCCTGACTTGATTCCTGGATAAGCGGCGCGCTTGGATTAGCCTGGGACGTGTCGATAAGCTTCTGGATGAAGCGGCGGTTATCGAGGAGAGGAGAAATGGAACGTCCATGATGCAGACGTGAGATTACCCTTGCAAAGAGCTCTGTGACATCTGCCTGTACAAACCATTCCTTTTCAAGAAGCCCCTTTCCCTGATAAACGGCATTCGTTCCGATGATTCTCCAGAAAACGCCTTCCTTATAAGCCGCATCGAAATTCTCGATTGCGTTGCCGTTGAAGAATGGCAGGGAAACCATGCAGATTATCTTCTTTGCACCGCGGTTCATAAGCTCGCGCATAGCGATGATCATCGTTCCGCCTGTCGCGATCATGTCATCAGCCATCAGAACTGTCTTGCCTTTGACATCTCCGAGGAGGTTGATGCTCTTGATGTTCGTATTCTTGGCATCGCGGCTGACTATCGAATAGTCACGCTCCTTGTAAAGCATTGCAAGCGGCCTGTGCAGTCCCTGTGCATAGAATTTGTTTCTTGAGACAGCACCTGTATCAGGAGAAACAACGACAAGATCCGGATCTGAGAAATCAATAAGCTTCCGTAAAGCTATAAGCGTCTGATATGAGCCATGGAGATTCTCCAGATGACATGTCGTGAATGCATTCTCTATCTCACGTGAGTGGATGTCGAGGGTGATGATACGCTCAACTCCCAGATTCTCGCAGAAATGCGCGAACATAGCTGCTGTAAGAGCCTCCCTTCCAGCTTTCTTATGCTGTCTTGCATATGGATATGTAGGAAGGACAAGCGTTACGGAAAGAGCTCCTGCGAGCTTTACTGCATGGATTGTAGTAAAGAGGAACATCAGATGGTCATTCACGCTCAGCGGCTGGGGCTCATCAAGCCCTGCAACCTTAATAGGCGCTGAATTTGACACATCATGGATGATATATACATTAAGACCTCTTACCGGATCGATGATCTCTGCCTTCTCCTCGCCGTTTGCAAAGCGTGTGTATTTGACATTTATTGTCAGATCAGGGCAATGGAACGCAGTCGGCAGCTTCCCCGCAGGTATCTTCCGGCTATCCAGATCATCGATGAGCGTTACCGCTTTCAAGAGTTCCTCATCCGTCATTCCATGGCGTTTTGTGAGGACTTCCGACAATTTCTCGTAGCGATCGATGTAGAGACGTCTTAGGTGCTTTACTACCTTTCCGGTGAAATACTCTGAGCCCGGACCTGCGATGACTCCGAGCTTGTGGGGTTTGATGATGCTCATACCGCAACTCTATTACAATAAGGTTGCCTTTTCAAGAACGGATTGGCAAATGCTCAGTCTTACATGACATATACGTTACAAAAAGCATGTGTATGTAAAATCTTATGGACATATTCCCTGATATAGGAACTAGAATACCGTCCAATGTTAAAAAAATATTAGAAAAGGTTTAATTCCGAGCGATGATTATTCCAACCATCCCTGCCCTCTGATAGCTTTCTCAGTATGAGAGGGACAGTTTTGACACTTCTGCGTCTGGCAGGCGCTTCGGCTCTGCTTATATTTGGAGTAAGGCTTCTTTCAGAAAGCCTGAGAAAGGGAATCGGGCGTAAGATAGGGAACTTCATCGGCATGCTGGGCTCAAACAGCTTTATGGCATTCTTTGCAGGAGTTCTTCTGTCACTTCTTATAGGATCGTCCTCTGCAGCCGTCTCACTATCCGTAGCAGCTTCCGGAGCTGGAGTATTCACGCTGCTGCAGAGTATCGGAGCAGCAATCGGCTCGGACTTAGGTGCAACTATATCATTCTGGATATCATCGCTGAGAGGATTCAATGCCAGCATGCTCATCCTTGCCCTCCTCTTCATCGGCCTTTCGCTTATTGCGTTATGCAGGAAGAAGAAAATCAAGGAAAGCGGAGAGATAGCAATCAGCATAGGAATAATATTCCTGGCAATATCGGTCTTCCAGATGCCGATCTTTCCTGGATTCCAGCTTCCCCGGATAAACGGAATCCTTGTTTCCACTGCAGCAGGAATTGGCCTTGGCCTTATCACGCAGTCAAGGATCTCAGCGCTTATGATCATCCTCGCGCTTTCCTATCAGGGACTCTTCGGAAAATGGGAAGGAGCTGCATTATCAATCGGAATAAATATCGGAGCATCGGCAATTGCCCTCATCGCTTCGCTGGGAACTGAGAGAAGCGGCAGAAGGACTGCAGCAGCTTTCACGATATACAGACTCACATCTTCAATTCTTTCCCTTATTCTCATAAACCCTCTTTTCCTGCTGACAGAGAGGATAATCCCGGATGGAAGCGTCTCTTCCTTCCTGACTGTCTTCAATACGCTTGCGATCATCCCAGGTCTTATCGTATTCCTCCCATTTGAAAGGAAATATGCTGCCTTAATAGAGAAAATCATCCCTGACAGCAGAGAGACAGCAGAAGATTACACCTTCCCCTCCTCCGCAGAATATGAGGATGAGGTAAGAAAACTCAGCATGCTTTCCTGCCAGATGTTTTCAGAGTACGAGAGCTTCGCGATGTGCAGCGACATGGAGAGAGATGTTGTCAAGCTGCTTGAAAGCGAGGCGGGATATGCATCCAGGATGCAGGAAGAACTCATGAAAGCAGCCTCATCGCTTCCTGACACATCAAGAAGCAGAATGGTTTCGGTAATCTCGGAACTGGGAGGAATTACAGCTTCGATCCTGAATATGGCAGGACTTGCGGAAAAGCGCATCGAGAGCCAGCTTGAATTCACTGATATGGAACGTGCAGAAGCTGAGATGGTGACAGCAAAACTCGGCGAATATATAGACCTGACGCTGCCAGACCCTCTTTCAGTCAATTACAGCCTTGTGCTCAGCAAGAGGAAGGATATCAGAGCCACAATTGCGGCAATAGAAGAAAGCATCAAGGAGAATCCAGATGATGCCAGGATGCAGATTTATATCCTTTCCATGCTCAGAGAAGCTAAGAGAATCACCGAAAGCGCATGGAATATTGCAGAAACAGGATTCAGAGAATCACCTCTGTAATACCGGGAACAAGCGCAGAATAGACACCCTGCAGCCTGCTGCTTTCATCTGAAACCCTTTTCCTGAGCGCTGAAAGCCATGAACGGTCCTTCTCGATTCCGAGATTGCCGGTTGTTCCCACGCTTGCTCTCTTCTTCAGAGATTCAACAGGATCTTCTGCCTCTACGCTCTCAAGATCGAGTCCCACCGACCTGTAGCTGTCGCGGAAATTTCCTCCGGAAAGAACCTTCTCCATAACGCGGTCAGTTGCATATAGCTCGGGGACGCAAGCCTTTTTAAGGGCTTCAGGATGAACTGTGAGGTTATCCACCATCTCTGTCATGATCAGAACAAGCTCCTCTGTGGTCCTATATCCCTCAATAAGAGGTTCCTTAGTATCCTGGAAATCCCTGTTATATCCTGATGGAAGTGCTTTTATTATCGCCTTAACGCGCATTGAGCATGACCCGATAAGAGCGGTTCTTGAACGGGCGAGCTCAAGTCCGTCAGGATTCTTTTTCTGCGGCATTATCGAAGAACCTGTACAGAGTTCCCTTGGAAGGGAGAAGTAACCGAATTCCGGAAGAGTGAAAAGCATCAGGTCCTGCGCAAGTTTGGAAAGAGTAAGGGCAATATATTCAGCATGATCAAGGAAGAACGCCTCAAACTTTCCTCTTGAGTTATTCGCATAGAGAACATTGTTCTGAACTTTTGCAAAACCCATCAGGTTGGCAGTGTATTCCCTGTCGAGAGGCAGCGTCACCCCATAAGAGGCAGCGGCCCCAAGCGGGCTCTGGTTAAGAACATCGTAAAGGCTCAGAAGCATACCAGTCTCTTCCAGGAGCTCCTCAGCAAATGAAAGCGACCACAGAGCCACGGAAGAAGGCATGGCAATCTGCATATGCGTGCGCCCAGGCATCGGCACATCCCTATTCTTAGCCAGCTCAATCAGTGAGGCAGCAGATCCAAGCGTTGCTTCGGAGAGTTTTAAAGAGGCTTCTCTCATGTAGATGCGAAGCGCAGTCTGGACCTGATCATTGCGGCTTCTGCCTGTATGGATCTTCTTTCCGGCCTCTCCCGCCTTCTCTGTAAGATATCCTTCTATGGCAGTGTGGCAGTCCTCGTCGGAGATGGTGATCGGAAAAGCATCCCGCTTTCTGAGTTCTGCAATCTCCTTAAGACCATCAAGAAGAACCCTGCATTCTGACGATGAGAGTATTCCTATCCTTTCCAGCCCACGTGCATGAGCTGATGATCCGATAAGATCAGAGAGTACAAGCTCCTCATCATTTATATAATCATTACGAACGGTGAAATGCTCCATCATTGAATCGAGCGTGTAATTTTTCTGCCAGAGTTTTGCCATAGAGGTAATTTAACCTCTTTTGGCCCGTTAATGGCAATGTTTCAGCAGGCAGCTATGGAATATTCGGGGAAAAACCTGACAGGATTGGGCAGAAAAGCTGAATAAGCTTATATGAAAGCTTTATTGATCGCGGCTGCAATAGCAGTAATACTCTCATCCTGCCCATATGGCAGCATAAGAACATTTGATGCCTTTTACGGCAAGGACAAGGAAGTACCGAAGCTGCTGGAATACGAACTGATCGGGAATTCATCAATGCACCTCGTATACAGCGAGGAAGTATCCCTTCTGGATATTGAGCTTGATGGCAGGAAACTCAGCTATTCCATGCATGGCACAGCTTTCCTGGTTCCGTTCCAGAGGGAAATAGAAAGAGGAGAAGCTGCAAGTTTCTTGGTAACAGCTGCAGATGCTGCCGGAAACACAGCTAGAGCCTCAATCGATGTAGTCGGGAAGAACCTTGAGATACCGGAAGCCGTCATAAACGAAGTATCAGTGAAAGGGACTTCATCATCTCCTGACAGAATAGAAATCCTCTTTCTCGAAGATGGCAGCTCTGCTGGAATGATAGTCTCGGATGGGCTTATCGGAGAGGAAAACCATCATTTCATCCTCCCTGATATACCTGTAGGAAAAGATGACCTGATACTGATCTACTGGGACCATGAGAGCGGAAGCTATGACCCGGTTTATGACAACGGCAGAACCGGATACATCCTCTATGCAGGAAGCGATACAACTCTGTCCGGAACAAATGGGGCGATACTCCTCTATAGGGAAATGGATGGAGAGATCGAAGATGGAATGATATACACGACGGGAGAAAGCGAGCTGTCCGAAGGATATGGGTACAACAGGACAATGAATGCCGCGAAGAAGCTGATTCTTCTTGGCGAATGGGAAGGAGATCCAGTTCCCTCCTCATCTGTAACTTCCAGCAGAGTCATTGCAAGACTTCCGGGAGGGCAGGATACAAACAGTGCCTCGGACTTCTTCATAACGGAAGCAAGGAAATCCACATTCGGAACGATAAACCAGTATTTTCCATATGAAGAAGAGTGAATCAAGGCTGATGCTCCATTGCTTAGAAGCATCCAGCCTGTTTTCAGAACGAGTAGAAAACCTCTACCTCACATGCACTGTCGCTTTCATTGTTCTCATCCTCAAGGATCTCGGTTGTGGGCTTCTCCCCTTCCTTTGCCTTCTTCGCCCTGAATTCAAGATGGTTTGCGACAATTTCTATCGACCTTCTGGTACTGCCATCGCTGGAGACCCATCTGCAGAGACGAAGTCTTCCTACTGTGCGGCATTCCATACCTTTCGAAAGCTTATCAAGGCACCTGTCTCCAAGCGAACCCCAGCATTGCACAGGAATGAATACCGTCTCCTGCGCTTTCTCACCATTTCTGTCAACATAGTAGCGGTTGCTTGCTATATCGAACTTCACGAGCCTCACGCCATCAGGCGGATCCGAGAGGGATATCTGCCTCGGTTCGGAGACAAGAATACCTTCCAGCAAAACACTATTAAGATGATTCATGATTCATCCTCCTACCATCTATACATCCCAAGTGGCAGATACGGCTAAGTTCTGGTAGAATATTTTCATGAAACTTACTGTATTATCTGTCGGAGGATCGATCATCTCCCCCGATAAAGTAGATTACATTTTTCTTTCTGCATTCAGAGATATGATACTCTCCCACCTTGCGTCCCATGAGGATGAGAAACTTATTTTCGTAGCTGGGGGCGGTGCACCTGCCAGGGTTTATCAGGATGCGCTGAGGAGAATCAGACCTGATGCAGAAGCTGAGATGCAGGACTGGCTCGGAATAAAAGCAACGCATCTCAATGCAATGCTCCTAAAAGCAGTGTTCGGTGCATTATGCCCCTCTGATGTTGTCACGGATCCTACAGATCCTGACCTTGAATTCAATGGAAGGATTCTAGTAGCGGGAGGATGGAAACCAGGTTTCTCAACAGATACAGATGCGGTATATCTTGCAAAAAGGTTCGGGGGAAAAACCGTAATCAACCTTTCAAATATAAAGAAAGTATACACCGACGATCCAAGGAAGAATCCGGATGCAACCCCGATTGACAGTATCTCCTGGCATGATTTCAGAAAGATGGTCGGAGATGAATGGAATCCTGGACTCAATGCCCCGTTCGACCCGATTGCTTCCCGTATCGCTGACGAGAGCGGCATGACAGTCATTGCCGCTGACGGAAGGAATATAGAGAACACGAGAGCAATCCTCGAAGGAAAGCCCTACGAAGGGACTACGATCGGTGCTTGAGCGAAAGGAAGAAGGGATCAGGATCGGCAAATGAGGCTGGGAAAGGAACATCCCTGGTAAAGTCCGGAATCCAGAGGATATCATCATCGGATGGATCCTGCATAAAGCCATCATCTATACCATAGACCTCCATCATATCGATAAGGAGGTCATATTCTTCATCCGTCATCTTACTGAATCCCGGATCGCCCTTCGGAGGGACAAACTGCGTCATCAGGGAGAGGTAGAAATTGTCTTTATACCGTTCGGAGAAGACACGAAGAAAATCCAGCGTGGATTCAAGCTCCCCAGGAAAAACAAGATGGCGCAGAAGAGTGCCCTTCATTTCTGACAGATCCGTCCTAGGATGCCATTTCTTCACTGCATCAAGAAGAGGAATTATCACATCAGCATACTGCGCTCTTCCGCAGAACTTCGATGCAGTTTTACGGGAGAGTGTCTTGCAGTCAAGCAGATAGATATCAATGTACTTATCAATCTCAGAAAGCGCCGCAGCCCGCTCATAACCAGAGCTGTTCCAGACAACTGGAAGGGAAAAACCTTCTCTCTTTGCCATCTGGAGCGCTTTTATAATCGAAGGGATGAAGTGCGTGCCAGTTACGAGATTAAGCGTCGCAGCTCCATCCTTCTCAAGCGAAAGCATCAGCGCAGCAAGCTCCTCATCAGATATCTCAATACCGAGATTCATCCCATCCGATCCTGATATCTGGCGATTCTGACAGTATTGGCAATGCAGAGGGCATCCTGTGAAGAAGATCATTCCTGATCCATGCTGCCCTGTTATAGGGGGCTCTTCTCCCCTATGGAGACCAGACCAGGCAATGCGGACCTTATCGCTCTGGCCGCAGATTCCCCTCGATACATGCCTGTCAACCCTGCATAGATTCGGGCATAGCTCACACTTTGAATAATCCATACCCGGATAATAGCACAAAGATCGGATAGCCACATCCTGATTGACCGCATCTGCAAGTTTGTAGAGAATAAGCTGTATGGCAATTCTCAGACGGGAAAAGGAGAAAAAGACAGAGAGAAGACTGATACTCTCAATAGATGGCGGCGGAATGAGGGGTATCATTCCCTCATGGATACTCGGACGCATCAATGAAGAGCTCCGTAAAAAAGGAGACAGACGCCCTCTCTACTCTCATTTCGACCTGATCGCAGGAACAAGCACAGGAGCCCTGATTGCCGCTTCGATGTCAATTCCGACAGAAGGAACCTCGTTGCCGAAAGAAGATACAGAGGAAAGCGAGGTATACCAGGAACGAATTGAAGGAAGATTCTTCAAGAAAACAATAAGGACATTCAAAGGCTGCATCATACCATCGGCAGATCCCTCCTCCTTCACAACATTCTATATTGAGAACGGAGCAAGGATATTCCCGCAGAAAAGCGTAGGAGCAATTATCGGGCCGCTCTTCACAGATAAATACAGCGGCACGGAATACGAACATTTCCTGCAGGGACTTTATGGGAATGCAACGATGGGAGAGCTGATGGTTCCAACAGCATTGCTATCATATTCTTCCGATAATGGTATCATATTCCCAATAACAAGCTGGGATACTCCAGAATTCATGGTCTGGGAAGGAGCAAGGGCAAGCTCTGCAGCTCCACTGTACTTCCCTCCATTCTCAAAAACATATAAGGAAAGGAAATACAAGCTGATAGACGGAGGGGTGGCGGCAAACAATCCATCGCTTGTTGCCTATGCGCTTGGAAGAAAGCTCTACCCTGCTGCATCTGAATTCGAAATCCTGAGCCTTTCGACAGGAGCTCCTATATATAAGACACATGAACAGCTTGGAGGTGGACTCACCGGCTGGGGAAAGGAAATTTCCAGGATCTTCCAGAATGCTGAACTTCAGGTGGCAGATACCGTACTGCCAGCTATTTCCGGCTTAAAGTATACAAGAATCTGGTCTCCGGCCCTCGACAGGAAGATCAAGCTGGATGAAACCGGGAAAGAAAGCATCAGGACGCTGCTAAGTGCCGCTGCAAGAATCTATGAGGATAACAAAGATGCAATAAGCGCCTGGGTTGAAATGCTTGCCTCTTCTCCTGTATCGGACATGGTAAGACTCAGAGGCCGCGAAGAATCCCATCAACCTTTGCTGCCATAGCCTCGCGCATAGTGCGGAGATTATAGCCATAGTCCCCAAGTGTGATCTTCTCTCCGACTATATCAGTGATGAGCTTCACTGCATAACATGGGATTTTTCTGAGATATGCAGATAGCGCAACTCCATATGCTTCCATATCCGCAGCATCGGAGAGAGAGCTTCTCTCAGAAGCGAAACGTCCCGATGAGGAGAGGACAAGGGATGAGCTGCTATCAAGAGCTATCGCGCTCAATGAAGCACGGGATGGAAGCAGTGTGGAACCCGGAGGAAGATAGAATGCAGAAAGATCGCTGTCCGGTGTTATGACCTTTGCAAAAGAAGCGACATCCCCTATCTTCAGCTTTCCCATGCTTCCTGCACTGCCTACGGAAAACACGACATCAGGCTTATACTCTGCAATTGCATATGCCGCAGCAGCTGCAGCCAGTATGGGACCGACTCCAGAAACGATCTTGATGCACTCATCGCCGAAAGGCTTGAGTTCCGCTTTGTCCGAAGCGACAAGAAGGACTTTCAAAGCATTCTCCTTCTTATCTCATCCATTACAGGAGAAAGCATTATCCCAAGTCTCCTTTCGCGCTTCAGTCTTTTAGATGAGGATACAGCTAATGTAGAGATTTCGGTGGCATGCCCGACTGAACCGAAGAAACTCCCGCCTTTTACAATGAGGCCGAAAAGCAATGAGGCGAAAAGATCACCTGATCCGGGGTATGAGACACAAAGGTCATCATACTGGAAAAGCCTTATCTCTTCTCCATCCCACGCAGCATTGCCAAGTCCTCCGGCAATAAGAGGAATACCTGTTATAACGCCTCTCTTAGGTCCCAGTGATCTAAGCACCGAAATCTGGTCTTTTATCGCGCCAGGCCCCTGCTTTGAAAATCCATCATCCATTCCGGTGAGCAGCATGGCTTCAGTGAAATTGGGAGTAATAACATCAGCTTTCCTGACAAGGGAGAGCATCTCGGAGCAGAGCTCCCTGCTGACTGTCTGGTAAAGCTCGCCGTTATCCCCCATTACAGGATCAACAAGAAGAAATGAGGAGAAACGCGATGCAGCGTACCGGACAGTCTCTATCTCCTCAGCTGAACTGAGGAAACCTGAGTAAACACCATCAAAGGAGAGCCCAAGATGCTCAAAACGCGCAAGGATCTCCTTCATCGCATTATGCTCATCCTCGACGAAAATATCCTCAAAGCCATCCGTCTGGGTCGAAAGAACAGCTGTAGGAAGTACAGCTGTCTCAACACCAAGCGCTTCCAGTACAGGAAGCACTACAGTCAGCGAAGACTTTGCATAGCAGGAAAGATCATGTACAGCCAGAACAGCCATCAGATAGCAAGTCCCGCTATTGCCGCTCCAAGCGTCGGAGAATTGTCTATGTTCACAATCTCATAATACCTGCCATGTTTCTTTTCCAGAAGCTCATCCAGATAAAGACGTGTATAGAACTCAAGGAATGCTGTCTTATAGAATGTCGTTCCATCTGCGTTGATAACCACAGGAAGCCTTGGCTCTGTTCCTTCTCCGGAGCGGAGGACAGCCGCTGTAAGATTCACTGCAGTAAGCTTTCCAGCTCTCTCAATCACAGCCTTGATTATCTTATAAAGAGCAGTTGCATCTTCTTCGTTGTCGGCAACAGCCTTTACAAGGTCATACTCCTTGTTGTGGCAATCCTCAAGATAATGGCTCATTCTCGTAGTATCGAGAGGAAGATAAGCCTCAAAGCGTTCGCCGAATTCTTTTGTAAGAACCCCTTCCTTAACCGCAGCCTTTATTACATGCTCTGCAAAAGGACCAAGATAGGCTCCGCTTATCTTCTTCTCAAACCAGTATTTACCTGGATCCTTAGTTCCGCTTACAAATTCTCTGTCAAGATCCCCCAGATCAAGAGCAAGACATCCGGATTCAACATTGATTATCTCCCTTCCCTCGGAAAGGCTGATCTTGCCTATTCTGCTGTTCTTCTCGGTATAAGCTGTATTTGTACCTGTTCCGAGAATGAAGCCAATATAAGAAGAAGCGTAATCAGGACGCTCTGCCTTAGCTGCAAGAAGCGTTGCGACAGTATCATTGACAACAGCAACCTTCTTCTTCGAGACATCATGGCCACGCCTCTGAAGCTCTGCAAGCAGATTCTTTCCCAGCGGCTTGCCTATAACTTCCGGAGCCTTTATCTCCTTTGAGAAGACAATAGGGACGCCATCATGGTCTTCGGTGATTCTGGCAGCATATGAAAAGCAGAATCCTATTCTGTCGCTTTTATCAATAAGGCGCTCGATATTATCTGCAAGGATTGAATAGAAAGCTGAAGCGCTGACTTCCTCTTTCACCCCAGGCATTCCAACTTTCCTGAAATCGGAGATTACAGGTTCCTTGTTCTCATCGAATGTAACAAGGCATGTGCGGAAATTGGTTCCGCCTGCATCCATGACTATCACGCTCTCGCCTGGGATAATCTCAGCATCAGGTGAGACATATGTCGGTATCATCTGGAGCGAACCTGAATCCTCCTTTTCAAGTCCCTTCTCCATCTCAGAGAGGATGAAATCAAGTGCCTTATCCTCATCAACTGCCGATGGAGAAATCATATGTCTCTCAAGAAATTCCTCAGTCCTTCCCATTATATCCTCCTAAGAACCGAAAGAGATGACAACTGGTTCAGTCTCTATTGGCTCATTATTGATCTTAAGGTTCTCAGAGTAAACTGTCACAGCTCTTCCGTCCATACCCTGTATAAGCAGATTGCCTTCTACGACACAGCCATTTCCAATAGCGGTACCTGTCACCATCAGGGAAAGGGATAACCTGGCGCTATACCGGCTCCAGTCAACATCGGACAGGAGATCCGGAAGCGTGGCTACACCACCATCGACAAGGCGCACAGAACCATCGAGGATAACGTCGCCGGCTTTGTATTCCCCGCTATTGAGATATCCTGGCAGCTCACCGTATCTGAGAGTCTCTCCCCCGTATGAAAGCGCCAGCTTCCCGATAATCGCACTTACATCAGATCCGAAAAAAGACAGAGAACTGGAATAAGTGAAGACATCTGAGCGCACAAATGAGATACGGAGCGGCAAGACACCATCACCATGTACCGTATCTACTCCCTGCAACGCTATGCGCGGCACTGCAAGATCCGCAGTTATTGCCGAGACAACTCCGTCACACACCCCTTCTAGAGCTATCAGGCCAGTATCATCCACCGCTGCTGATACAGAACAACAGAAGACCAGTAAAACCATGATAAAAGCTAATGCTTTTCTCATTGTTCAGCCCTCCATTCCATAAAGCAATTTTAGCAATACGGAAACTGCTCTGCAACGAAAAAACGCTTATTCAGCGCTCCTGAAGGCATCCAGCTCCTTATCCACATTTCTGTCGTCAACCTTATAAAGCAGAAGACCGCCTACAGCAAAAAGAATGATAAGCGAAAGGATTCCATAGCGCTGCTCTCCGGTAATCAAGGTTACGATTCCAAGAAGCAGCGGTCCGATGATTGCCGCGAACTTTCCGAGCATATTGAAAAATCCATAGAACTGGGATGCCTCCTCCTGCGGGATAAGACGCGTATAATACGATCTTGAGAGTGCCTGTATACCTCCCTGGAAAAGGCCGATGCAGACTGCAAGAATATAGAACTGCGTCTCATTTGACATAAAGAAGCCGAAACAGGCAATTACAGTGTAGCCTCCGATGGCTACAAGGAGGGCATTCTTTATTCCGACCCTATGGCCGAAGATATTATAGAGAAGAGCTGCAGGGAATGCCACGAACTGTGTAATCAGAAGAGCTACTATCAGGCTTGATGTCGTGAAGCCGAGAGCTGTTCCATAATCAGTTGCCATTCTTATTATCGTGTCTACTCCATCGATATAGCACCAATATGCTACAAGGAAGAGTGCGGTATTCTTCAGCTTCTTCAATGAAGTGAGCGTTTTCCTGACGGCTCCGAAACCATCTTTGACAGCCTTGCCGAGGCTAAGCTTCTCCCCTCCTTCTTCCTTGACGAATATAAAAAGAGGAATCGTAAAGACAATCCACCAGATTCCGACCATCAGGAAGGAAACCTTCACAGCTGTTATTTCGTCCGGAAGGCCGAAAGCTGAAGGGAAAAGATACATCAATACATTGATAAGGAACAGAAGACCGCCCCCGATATATCCAAGTCCATACCCCAGAGAGGAGACGAAGTCGACTTTCTTTTCCGAGGCAACGGATGGAAGGAGGGAATCATAGAATGTATTTGCTCCGGCAAACCCGACATTAGCGGCAATATAGAATATCATTGCGACAGGCCACAGTCCCATCGAGACCCAGAAAAGGGCTCCTGTCATCACGGCACCAAGAAATGCGAACAGGATAAGAAGCTTCTTTCTGTAGCTTCCCCTGTCAGCAATAGCGCCAAGAACCGGTGCGCATATGGCTACAATAAGTGATTCAATTGAGTTTCCAAGGCCAAGGAAGAATGTGCTTGTCGCACTATCTGAACCATATGACCAGTACTGAGAGAAGAATATAGGGAAGAATGCTGCCATAACCGTAGTGGCAAATGCACTGTTCGCCCAATCATACAAAGCCCACGCAAATATTTCTTTTCGGGAATCTTTCATAACGGTCCGATTCTACGTTTTCTTCCCCTCTAGTACAATTGAGAGTATATTAAGAAATAGTTAATAAAGGAGAAATAAATGATTATCGCAGCAACTTTCGACAAGGAAACCGGAAATATCTTCCAGCATTTCGGAAGAACGGAGGTTTTCCGTATCTATACAATCGAAAACGGACACGTGACCGGCAAGAAAGATGTAAGTGCAGCTGAGACAGGAGGACACAGCGCATTGGCACCATTTCTAAAGGACAGCAATGTAGAAGCACTTATCGCAGGAGGAATCGGCGGAGGCGCAAGAACTGCACTTGCCTCATGTGGAATAAAGCTGTACCCAGGTGTGAGCGGCAATGCTGACGAAGCAGCTGAAGCCCTTGCAAATGGAACACTTGAATATGATGAGAATGCAACATGCCATCATCATGATGGAGAGCATCAGTGCCACTGAGAAAACCAATAAAAGTCCTCATAATAGGAGGAGTTGCAGGCGGCGCAACCGCTGCAGCAAGACTCAGGCGCCTTAATGAGGATGCCCATATAATAATAATCGAGAGAAGCGGCTTTATCTCATATGCCAACTGCGCTCTTCCTTACTACATCGGCGGAGTAATAGAGGAAAAAGAAGAGCTTACCCTTCAGTCACCGCAGAGTTTCTGGAGGCGGTTCAGGATAGAAGCCAGGACAGATCAGGAAGCCATCTCAATAGAGAGAAGCAGAAAGGAAGTAAGAATAAAGGATCTTACAACAAATGCCGAATATGTAGAAAACTATGACTATCTGATACTATCTCCTGGTGCAGAGGCTATCATTCCTCCCCTTCCCGGTGTTGATAGCAAACGGATTCTCACTCTCAGGCACACAGAAGATGCCTTCTCGATAAGAGAACATGCAGAGAAATTCGGGAAAGGAAGCGCTGTCGTAATCGGCGGTGGTTTCGTAGGACTTGAAAGCGCTGAGAATCTCCGGGAAATGGGTATGGATGTCACGCTTATCCAGCTTACGGATCATGTAATGCAGCCCTTTGATGACGACATGGCTTCTTTCCTGCATCGTGAGATGAGAAAGAACGGGATAAACCTCCGCCTGAAAACAGCAGTCACAGGATTCGAAGACGGAGAGGATGGGTTCTTTGTCTTAGCCGGAGACGAGAAATTCAAGGCTGATTTCGCCATCCTTTCGGTGGGAGTAAGACCAGATACAAAAATCGCCAGGGAGGCAGGTCTGGAAACTGACAGAAGAGGCTCGATCATTGTTGATGACACAATGAAGACCTCCGATGATTACATCTACGCCGCAGGAGATGCCGTATCAATCCTGAACAGAGCTTCCGGAACATATGGAATGATAGCTCTCGCAGGCCCTGCGAACAAAGAAGGAAGGATTGCAGCAGATAACATTGCAGGACTAGAGAGCCACTACAGAGGAAGTACCGGAGCATCAGTTCTGAAGCTCTTCTCGCTGACTGCGGCCGCTGTAGGAATCAATGAGGAAACAGCCAGTGCAATGGGCATGGATTATGATACTGTCTTCACGCTTCAGGGGAATCATGCTGCTTACTATCCTGGTGCCGAATCGATAATGCTCAAGGCAATATACGAAAGGAAAACAGGAAGAATCCTTGGAGCGCAGGCTGTTGGACGAAGCGGAACGGACAAGCGCATCGATACCTTGTCAATGGCTGTAGCCTATGGCCTGAATGCCGATGACCTTGCCTCAATGGATATGGCATATGCACCACCGTATTCATCAGCAAAGGATCCGGTCAATATAATCGGATACATAGCTGGAAATAAGCTACGAGGTATTCTTGAGGAGTTCTCTTATAAAGACATCCCATCAATTGACTTCTCCAGGGAAATGCTCATAGATCTCAGGACAGAAAGCGAAACTGCCCGGGGCATGATCGATGGAGCAATAAACATTCCTCTTGATGAGCTGAGGGACCATCTTGATAAGCTGGACAGATCCAAGACCATACTCGTCTACTGCAGAAGCGGACAGAGAAGCTACATCGGAGCAAGGATACTTGAAGGCCATGGATTCAGGGCGAAAAGCCTCTCCGGAGGGTATATGCTTTACGAGAGTGTCATGAATGACAGGAAGAATCGCTAGGCGATTCATGCTATTATTACATTTATGAAGACTTTTCTCTGGTATGATCTGGAAACATTCGGCCTTAATCCCCGCTACGACAGGATTGCACAGGCTGCAGCAATAAGAACGGATATGGATTTCAATCAGATCGGGGAGCCTATAGTGCTATACTCAAGGCTCTCCCCTGATTATCTTCCGACCCCTGACTCATGTCTTATAACGGGAATAACACCCCAGGAAGTGAACGAGAGAGGAATCCCAGAAGCTGAGATGATAGAACGGCTGAGAGCGGAATTCATGGTTCCTGAGACTATTGCTGTCGGATACAACAACATAAATTTCGATGATGAGGTAATAAGATCGACCCTCTACCGTAATCTGTATGATCCGTTTGAGCGCGAATATCGCAACAAATGCTCACGCTGGGACATAATCAATCTTGTCAGGGCAACAAGGGACCTTCGTCCCGACGGCATAGTCTTCTCAAAGCTTAATGATGAGACAAATGCCCCATCCTTCAAGCTTACTGATCTCACAGAAGAGAACAATATCGAGCAGATAGGTGCTCACGATGCCCTCGTAGATGTAAGGGCGACAATTGCCATAGCGAAGCTGATAAAAGAAAAGCAGCCAAAGCTTTTCCAGTGGGCAATTACCCATCGTTCGAAAAACGAGATCTCGAAGGAAATAAAAGTTCTAAACCACATCCCATTCCTTCACACATGCCCGCTGTTCGTATCAGAGAAAGGAAATACTCACCCCCTTCTTCCTCTTTTCTATGAAGCGGAGAAGTCTGCGGCGCTGTACTGCTTCGATCTGACGCATGAGATACCAGAGAGCGCAAAGGGAAGCTATCAGGAAACGGGAATAATGCGCCTGATGATCAACAGATGCCCATTCATTGCCCCGATAAGCACGCTCGATACAGCAAGCGAGCAGCGTCTCGGATTCACGAAAGCCTGGATATGGGACAAGGCAAGCAAGGCTGTAGCATCACCGGTACTGTCGAAGGAATCGATTCTTTCAGCAAAAGAACCTTATGAGGAAAGCGCAAAGGATCCGGACCTTACAATCTACAGCAGCTTCACTTCAGATCATGACAAAGGTGTAATGGCCTCAATCAGGGCAATGAAGCCGGAGGAAAAGCTCCGCAAGGGAGAACACCTCTTTGACGATGACAAGTACCACAAGCTCCTCTGGAGGCAGGTCGGAAGGAACTGGCCCGAAGCACTTTCTGAAAAAGACAGGGAAAGCTGGAAGAATTTCTGCGCGCTCCGCCTGATAAACCCGCCAGTGGAAGGAACTCCTACCTATGAACTCTATATGAGGAATGTAGAGGAAAAACTTGAAAGTACGGATACAGACTATAGGGACAAGGAAATACTTCTCAGGCTTAAGGAATATGGAGAGGAGCTTTTCGACAAAGTTATAAAGTGATATAAAGATTTGCAATGTCCGAATTAACAGATAAGCTAGAAGGATTCAGAACCCAGCTTGAAGAGCTTGATCAGAAGCTCTCCGGCGAAGCTCTGAATGATATGAATCTATACAAATCGCTGATGCAGGAAAGGTCTCACCTTGCACCTGTCGTAGACAAGCTTATGGAGATGCGGAATCTTGAGAAAGAGATTGAGGATTCCAAAGAGCTCATAAAAGCCGGGGAAGATCCGGAGCTTGTTGAAATGGCGAAAGAGGAACTCGGGAATCTTGAAAAGGATTACGAGACAAAGGAAAAGGAATGCAGGATTCTCCTGATACCGCCAGACCCGCTGGAAGGAAAGAACATTATCATGGAAATCAGGGCTGGAACAGGTGGAGATGAAGCCTCTCTCTTTGCTGCTGACATATTCCGCATGTATTCCCATTATGCAGAGAAGCAGAGATGGAAGATGGAAATCATGTCATCCAGTGAATCAGGTATCGGAGGATACAAGGAAATAGTCGTCTCCATTTCCGGAAAGGATGTCTATGGTTCACTGAGATTTGAATCCGGCGTCCACAGGGTACAGCGCGTCCCTGAGACAGAATCCGGCGGAAGAATACATACATCTGCCATCACTGTCGCAGTTCTTCCGGAAGCAGAGGAAACTGATATAGAGATAAGGCCGGAGGATCTCAGGGTCGATGTCATGAGAGCAGGAGGCCCTGGAGGACAGTGTGTAAACACTACCGATTCAGCAGTCCGTCTTACGCATATACCTACAGGTCTTGTCGTAATCTGCCAGGACGAGAAGTCCCAGATAAAGAACAGAGCCAAGGCCATGAGGGTTCTCAGGGCAAGACTCTATGAGCTTGAAGAGGCAAAGAAGCAGAAGGAAAGAGCAGATGCCAGACGCAGCATGGTCGGTTCAGGAGACAGATCGGAGAGAATAAGAACATACAACTTCCCGCAGAACAGGGTCACGGACCATCGCATAAATCTCACTCTCTACAAGCTTGATTCCATCATGGAGGGGGATCTTGACGAGCTTATAGATGCCCTTAAGCTTGCAGCTGGCGAGGAGGCGCTTAAGGAAGCGTGACACTCTCTGCCCTCAGGAAGGAGCTATTAGGGAAAATCGACCAGGTTGATGCCAGAATAATAGTACGCCTTGCAACAGGTCTTGATGAAATCCATCAGATAACCGAATCCGGAATGGAGATAAGCAAGGAAATGTACGATAAGGCGGAATCCCTTCTAAGGATGAGACTGGAGGGAATACCAATGGCCTATATTACAGGAGAAAAGGAATTCTTCGGCCATACCTTCCATGTAAATCCTTCAGTCCTTATACCCCGCCCCGATACCGAGACACTTGTTGAAACGGCCATAAAGCTGGCAAGGAACTTCAGAGAGCCAAGGATACTTGATTTATGTACCGGGAGCGGAGCTGTCGGAACATCAATAGCTTATGCTCTCAGCAGGGATGTTGCTATTTCAGACCTTTCAGAAAATGCTTTGAAGATCGCAGCAGAGAACTATCTCCGCATTACAGGAAAGCAGCCAGATGCCAGACTCGGCAATCTTCTTGCTCCATGGAAGGGTTCTGTTTTTGATATCATAGCTACAAATCCCCCATACCTTACTGATAAATGGTATGAGGAAACGGAGATAAGCGTAAAGAAAGAACCTGAGATGGCATTTCTAGGAGGCGGAGATGATGGGCTGGCCATTATAAGGGAAATTATTGCATCAAGCCCGGATTTTCTTTCACCAAATGGCGTTCTTGCCATAGAGTGCGACTATCGGCAGATAGAAATATGTGGTAGTCTTCTTAAAATAAATGGATTTTCCGATATCCATATAGTAAAAGATCTTGGCGATAAGGAGCGTGTGATATATGGCAGAAGACTTCCCGAATAAAGAATTAGTCGACAAATTCGTGAAGAAGATCATACGCTACAGCGATGATGACAAGAACAAAATCGCTGCCGCTGCTGTTTTTGCTGCCAAAAAGCACGGAGATCAGAAAAGGAAGACGGGAGAACCATACATCATCCACCCAATGGCTGTTGCGGAAATACTGATGCAGATCGGGATGGATGCAGACACAGTCTCTGCAGGGCTTCTCCATGATACGCTGGAAGATACAGACACAACAGAAGAAGAGCTAGCAACAATCTTCGGCAAAGAAGTCGGGGAAATGGTCCAGGCTGTAACGAAAATCTCCAGGATTACGGACGAGAAATCAATCCAGGAAGCAGAGACCATAAAGAAGATGTTCTTCGCAATGTCGAAGGATCTCAGAGTCATTCTCATAAAACTGGCAGACAAGCTCCATAACATGAGGACAATCGAAGGATTGTCTCCGGAAAGGAAAAGAGCATTTGCAGAGGATTGTCTCGACATCTTCGCGCCGATTGCAGACAGCCTTGGTATGCAGACTATAAAAAGCGAGCTTGAAGACCTCTCGCTCAAGGCTCTGAAACCGGAATCCTATGATTATATCAATGGTTATCTGCTTGAGAAAAAAGGAGAGATGACTGCTTATATCAAGCAGGTATCAAAGGCAATCGCCGAAGCCTGTGCCAAGGCTGGAATCAACGACATAGAGATTACAGGCAGAGTAAAGCATGCTTATTCCATCTATCAGAAAATAAAGAAGAGGAAGAAGGAAATCGATGAAATCTACGATATCCTAGGAATAAGGGTTATCTGCCAGACAACGGTTGAATGCTATACGATTCTTGGTGTCATCCACTCGATGTGGATCCCTATCGAGGGAAGATTCAAGGACTATATTGCAATGCCAAAGGCAAACAACTATCAGTCTCTGCACACTACAGTCCTTGGTCCGCAGAACAGGCATCTGGAAATCCAGATAAGAACCCAGGAAATGCACAAGACCGCAGAGGAAGGCGTTGCCGCACACTGGGCCTATAAAGCAGCCTCAGGCTCCGAGTCCGGGACCTGGAAAACCGTAGATTCAATCAACTATCAGAAGATAATCAGAAAGATCAAGACCTGGTCAAAGGAAATAGCCCAGAGCGAGGACTTCATGGATGAAATCAAGAATGAACTTCTGAAGGATTCCATCGTTGTCTTCACTCCTCAGGGACATGTCATAGAGCTTCCTGTCGGTTCAACCGCACTGGATTTTGCATACAAAGTCCATACGGAAATCGGGAACCACTGTTCAGGAGCAAGAGCTGATGGTTCGATAATTCCTCTCAATAGGCCCCTTGGCAATACCCAGATCGTCGAGATCATGACAAGCCCCAATGCCCACCCTAACCAGCAGTGGCTTGAATATGCCCAGACAACATCGGCAAAGAAGAAGATAAGGGCATGGCTTAACAAGAATGAGCAGACAAACCTTCCGATAGCTCAGCCTAAGAAGCAACAGCAGCAGCCAAGCGCAGCGATGGAGAACGCAAAGAAAATCATTCCATCAATGCAGGGGCTCCGATTCATTTCCCATGAAAAGAAAGGTACTGTGATTATCGGAGAGAACAGCAACATACTCTTTGACTTCGCTAAATGCTGCAATCCGGTACATGGTGATGATATTGTTGCCTACATCACAAGAGGAAGAGGCTATGTCATCCACAAAAGGGACTGCCCTAACCTTGCAAACATGCCGGAAGCCGAGGAAAGGATCGTACCTGTCGAATGGGATAGTCAGGAACTTGTGAGAAGATTCTCAGTAACTGCCAAATTCAACTCAGAGCTTTTCAGTGAAATCGATAATGCAGTACGAAAGCATAACAGCCACCTGATACAGGGAGCTCTTGATGTATCACCAGAGGGCCTTGTCGGAACATTTACAATAAGCGCAGACAACGAAGAAGCAATGAAGAAGACAACCCAGGCTATAAGGCAGATTCCTTCGATAATCAAAGTGCAGGGAGTATAGCTTTAACACAGTTCATGCAAAAAACCTGAGATGACAATCTACAAATTCTGATCAAACTATCCACAATCTTTTAAGTGACATAAAAACACTTTGAATATATTATTCGAAAGCGGAGGTGTTTTTCTATGCTTAATCGTAAAAGCTTCAGATTAGGGAAAACCAGTTTTTTACTTATAATACTCGTATTTATCTTTGTAGGGGGGGGGTGTAAACAAGTAACATATCTTCCACCGATTCCTGTCACAAGAACATGGACAGTGACTATTTCGCCAAATCCATCCGGAATTATTGATGATCTTACTTATACACAAAGTACAGCTAATGATTTTATTTTCCCAGATATTTCAGCAGATGGATATATTTTTTACCATTATGAGACATCCGATGGAACAATTTATTATCCAGGCGACAGTCTCTCCTATAGCGGAACCAAAAATATAGAAATAACTGCAAGGTTTATACAATCAACACCAATAGAACCTGCGGACCCTTCATCAGGAATATCAATAAGAACGATTATTTCAGAAAAGAATGGAGAGCCCGTTGCGTTAAGTCTACCAGAGAATGAATATACAGAAACAGACCCAATTCAAATCGCGGATAATCAGATTGTAATTATTGAAGGAAACGATTCAGCACAAAACAATCTTAGCCAAAGCCGTGCGGTTTCCAATTCTAAAAAAGTGACAAGGATCATAGGAACATTTGAACTTGGAACTGGATCTACTTTAATCCTTCGAAATATAGGACTTTCCTCTACAACCACAGGAGACTACCTTATATCAGGTACGGCAGGAGGAGTATCAATAGAAGTTGATGATTCAATCCTAACAACTCCATCTGGCGGACGGGCGATAAACGTAGCAGTAGAATCAGATTATGATTCACCTGTAAGTGTAATCGCAAAAGACTCTACCATAGAAATGGTAGGACAAAATGCAAGGGGAATTAATATCGATGGAGATGTATCTCAAAATATGATACCAGGAAAAATGCTTACAAATGCCTCTCTTATCCTCGACAATACGGAATTAATAGAACGGACAGACGCAACAACAACCGATGGAATGGTATATGCAATAAATCTATTCAGGATTGATCAAGCTGATTTATCAATTATCAATGGAAGCCGGATTCAGATTGATAGTAAATATTACTATGGATTCAGGTTCTATCATGTAGGAAATTCAGAAACAGAAAGTACTATTACAATCGATAATTCCTATATAAAAGCCTGGTCCTCTTTCTATATTCAAGCCAATTCAAAAAATATTCGCGGATATGTTACAGATAGTACACTGGAAGGAATTAATCAAAGTGATGGCTCTTCTGATTCATTTGCTACTGTTGCAATAGATTCAAGCTCCGATTGCAATGTCACACTAGAAAACTCTACAATCATATTCACACAGCAAGGACTTGCAGAACAGCAAGCAGCAGCAATTTACTATTATGATAATACAGGGCTTTCAGGTGGAAACTCCATAGAATTTGTCAACTGCGATTTTGAAATTTCCGTACCAGGAGGAGAACTTCCTGCAGTGCAAGCATATTATGACAACTTTATAACATGCAACGGCACTTCAATTTCACCACGAATACCTAACCGGATCTCAATTGACAATTCTTCGTTAAATTCTCTGATATCACAAGGTTATACCTTCTCTAGCGAAACATTCTATTACAGTATAGACCCAAGCTTTGGTGATGATATTTCAGGAGAAGACAAAGATGGATATACCAGAATTCCATATAATAAGTCATGCCTCTACAATCCAGCCATAGGAAGCGCAAATAGAGAAAGAGATAATAAGAGTTATCAAAATCAGCAAACAGTTATGCTTTTGGATATAAACTAATCCATTACTGAAATTCAAAAAATGAGGTTGCTTATATAAAAAGCAGCCTCATTGGTAAATAAACACAATTACTCCTCAAGCACTCTCAGTATCTCAGGAAGGAGCTGTTTCTTTCTTGAAAGTACACCTGGAAGGTTGTAAATTCCATCTTCGATTCTCTCATAAATCAGATAATGGCTCTTTTCAAAAGGTGTCATCAGAAGAACTGAATTTCCCTTGATTACATCGGAGATAAGCAGCATACACCAATCCAGGGCTTTCTCTTCTCTTATCCTCTCCAATGTATCCAGATACCTTCCACTTATATCAGGTACTTCCATAAGGGACATGACCTCAACCTGTCCGATTGCAAATCTCACACCCTTCTCTGTATATGATTTCATATCACCTGTGATTACCTTCTCAGGATCTCTTTCAGAAAGAGAGGAGCCATCAGAGAAAAGCTCACGCCCGAAAGTTTCATAATCCTCAACACCGCTTATCTCGCAAAGCCGCCTTGCTACATGTTCATCATAGCTTGTGGTAGTTGGGCTTTTGAGAATAACTGTATCGGCAGTAAGTCCTGAAAGCAGCACCCTTGCAGTAAGAGGGTCTATATCCACGCCCCACTTCTTGAACTGCTCGTAAATAATCGTGCAGGTAGAACCAAGAGGCTCTGAGACAATATAAATAGGTGTCTTCATCCGAGGTGGAGCAAGACGGTGATGATCAAGAATCTCCGTAATCTCTGCATCCTCTATTCCCTGCACGCTCTGCTCTACCTCGTTATGGTCAACAAGGATAAGACGCTGTCTGGGCTTGTCAAGGAAGCAACGTCTGGTGACAAATCCTGACCATTCACCTTTGTCGAAAACCGAAAACCCTCTGTAGCCGCTTTCCTGAAGTTTCTTCTTTGCCTCATCAAAAAGCATTGAAGATTCAATGCACATATCAGGATCTTCCTCTGGCAGGATATCAGAAACAGGTGTCGAAAGCCTGAGAAGCCGAAGCGTCTCAACAGTATCAAGCAGTGAAAGATAGACAAAGCCATTGAATGAGGAGAAATCAATATCCATCCTTGAAGGATCCGTAACCCCTGTTATGACAATACCTGGAAGCTGCTCCTCTATTGCAGTCTTCAGGTGCTCCTTACGATATCCAATTACCAGTACTGGCTTATCTACAAGCCTTTCAAGACGATCTCTGTATACCTGATACTCCATGGCACCAACCATATATGGAGCTCTTACTTTCGTAGCATTTCCCCTTTTCAGGAACTCTCCCTCGATGACCCTTTCGATATTCTCTTCAGATAGCAGATACTTCTGCCTTATTGCTCCGCTGTTCTCCCTCAGGAAAAACCCATTGATGTCATCAGCTGAAAGCAAGCCTTTATAAACACCATCATCCATTACAGGAACGACTGATGGTCTTTTTCTCTGGAAAATATCCATCAGAAGATACAGAGGATCGGATGACGAGACAGTATCCACAGGCTTTCTCTGGACCTCTCCTACTCTGGTCCTTACATCACGCAGAAACCGCGGCAGCTCAATACCCATTTTAGCAAATGCATTTTTTGTGTTGCCATTTGCGGTGCCAAGCATTACTGGTATATATTCATTGCTGCTATCTATTCTGTTTTTCAGCACGGCATAGGAATATGCAGCGCAGACTGAATCCATATCCGGATTCCTGTGTCCTGTGATATATATTCTCATGCTGTAATGTTAAACTGAAAAACAGACACATGGAAGGAGAAATCTATGAAGGTCGTCATTGCAAATGATCATGGAGGAGTTGAACTCGCAAAGAAAATCATCAGCCACCTTGAAGAGAGAGGCATTGAATACAGCTACCTTGGAACTGCTTCGGAAGAGAGCGTCGACTATCCTGACTATGCGGAAAAAGCTGTTATTGAATACAGGAAGGGCGGCTATGACTTCGGAATCCTTATCTGCGGAACAGGAATCGGGATATCAATATCTGCAAATAAAATGAAAGGAATCAGATGTGCGCTTCCTCAGAATTCATATGCATCTGAAATGACAAAACGCCATAACGATGCCAATTTCATCGCTTTCGGAGGAAGAGTTGATTATCCAGAGCCTGTCGAGAAGATACTCGACGCCTATATTGATGCCTCATTCGAAGGCGGCCGTCATCAGAAGAGAATAGACAAAATGATGGCTCTTCAGAACGAATAATCCCTCCAGGTGCCTCTTACATAGTAATCGATGGAGATAAGGGAGAACATTATGACTGCTTCATTGTTCACAGCATCGTATCCGATTCCGGTCTTCAGGATCCTTTCCCTTCTTCCTGATACAGGAGTTCCTATGGCAAGAGGCGTTATGGACAAAATCGGGCCAGCACCATTATTGTCCGTACGATAGAATCCGCCTATCGATACAAGCGTATTCAGTCCGCTTCCTGCTATCTTGGATGCTGTGGAGCGGGCACCAAGCAACGATAAAGTAAGATCAAGACCGAGCATGTTTGACATGAAAGGCTCCGGCACAAGCTCTGACACCCCCCAGATATTCATCTCAAGGCGTGATGTAAGGCCGACATTCACTCCGTATGAAAAACTTATCCCCTTCTCAGGCCATTTATATGACGACTGGCCAAATGAAAGAGATACATCAAAGTGATCTCCAGCGCTCACGGAGGAGAGAAGAGCAAGGAAAGCAAAGATGAATACAGCAGATTTCTTCATTACAGCCCTCCTAGAAAAAGTATGAGAATCTCATCACATACATCCCCCACCCCCACTTTTCTGAAGTGAACGAGTAAAGCGCATATGGAGAAAGGAACTCGTAGACGAAATGAGTATCCTGGAATGTAAACGGAGAGAGTCCGAAAACAATACTCCATTCATTTCCCAGCCTATACTGAGCCCCAGCCATCATCGCAGGAGCCCACAGCACCTGATTGCTGAATATCCAGGGGAACGGATGATTAAGCAATATAAACAGCGGGGATGAAACAGTCATTGCAACCCCCTCAAAGAACGGGGAAACCGGAGAAAGGTCCACAGAAACAGAGATATCTCCTGTATGAAGTTCTTTAGAAGGAGAGAAGATTGCTGAAATAGTGAGGCCACCATAATGCCCTGTAGGAGTCGCAGCCCCGACTGGTGCAAGCGAATACCCGAAAGAAGGGACAGCAAAAACAGGAAATGACAATGAGAGGAACAACAGGACCACAGCTATTTTCTTCATCTCAGCCTCCGAACAGCATGAAAAGATACGCGAGGGAACTACCCTCTTCATCGCGAAGCTTCTCAGCTTCCTCTATTGAAATATTCCTGG
The DNA here is from genome assembly GCA_944389105.1 of uncultured Spirochaetaceae bacterium. Taxonomy (GTDB): domain Bacteria; phylum Spirochaetota; class Spirochaetia; order Sphaerochaetales; family Sphaerochaetaceae; genus Ornithospirochaeta. The sequence goes on from CALXLD010000046.1 coordinate 39,991, forward strand.
AGATCCCAGCTATCTCATCAGTATGCTTCTCCAGGAGCTCAGCAAGCTCCTGGCTATCCACAACCAGAGCAAGCTCCTCGGACAGCGACATGGAACGGAAGTTGAAATTCGAAGAACCTATGACAACATATCTGGAATCCACGATCATCAGCTTCTCATGAAGAAGGGGCAGGACTTGTCCACTTTCATCAGCTATCGAAAGGAAAACATCACATCCTGTTGCTTTCATGAGATTCGGCAGTTCCTGATAGATTCCGCTTGCTGCATATCCTCTGAGATCTACCGGCATGATCATTCTGATATAAACACCGCGCTCCCGGGCAGTTCTCAAAGCGCTTTTCATGTTATTATCAAGGGCCGGAAGATATGGAAGTATGATTATGTTCTCTCTGGCGCTTCCTATCAGGGATGCATACATCGCAGCAATACCATCTGTGGAAACCAGGTATGCAGGATACTCCCCACCATCATCAGGACGGACATGGAATTCATCAGGAGCTATTTTATCAACGCTCACCTCATTCCAGAGCATGACAAACTCATCCTTCAAAGCCGCAGCAAGCGATGGAGAATCAAAGAGATACATACTATCCCGCTGGGTTTCTCCTTCCCCCGCTCCAAGCGAGATGTAATTCATATTCATTCCGCCTATTGCGGCTTTATCACCATCAACGACAACAAGCTTCTCATGATCGCGGAGAACGATTGTAGCAGGATTGAACAGATGCGTAACCGTAAGCGGATTGTACTCAGCAAGATGTATTCCGCTCTGTCTAAGAAAATACAGAGGTGTCATATACTTCTTGGACTCAGTCATGTCAAAAGAGGAAATCCCATCCATGAGGAAATACACACGGACACCTCTCTCTGCAGCATCCATCAAGGCTCCATACATATCCTCTAGCGCCGGAGAATCAGAACCAAGGAATGTAGACACAAGTATATAATCTTCAGCTTCTTCGAAAAGCTCCGTGAGCCTGTGAAGCCACTCAGTGCCATCAAAATAAACCTCAGGAAATGGCACTGAAACACTGACAGCTCCTATTGAAGAAAGCTTTTTCTCAACAGGAGTTTCCACACTAAGCAATTCAGATGAAGTAAATGCCTTTGTACTGCTGCATGATGTGATGAAAAAAGCAACAAGCAGGAGCAGAATCAATCCTGAACGACGCATCTACCGCATTGTAGGGAAAATAAAAGGCATCGGCAATAGCTCTGAGAACTGATATTTAACAGGCTCTGTCTTCGGAGTGACAAGAATAATCCTAGTCTCCGGTCTTGCAAATTCCGCAATGACCTGCAGGCAGATAGCACAAGGAGGCGCAGGCGGATCGTCATCTGAATAAACAACAAGCATATCTATCCCGATAACTCCTTCTGAAGCCACCGCTGTCGTTATCGCATTTCTTTCAGCGCATATTGTACCGCCATAGGAGGAATTCTCGACATTGCAGCCGGGATAGATTCTTCCTGTAGCAGCAGAAACAACAGCAGCCCCGACTTTGAATCCTGAATATGGCGCATAGCCATTCTCCCAGGCTTTCCGTGCAATTTCCACCGCCCTCTTCTCCGTGAAAAAGAACGGCATTTTCCTTTTAAGAGGTTTAATCAGGTTCGCACCATATCTTACAGCATCTGAAGGCTGGCTATAATCAAACAGCATAGCCTCAAGCTCCTCAGACGATGAAAAAGAATGGATGGCGGATAAATCAGAGACAACACAGTCAGCTCCTGCTGCCTCTGCGCTTGCTCCATCAATAGTCGTCATCATTGATACTACTCTGCACCCTGCCTTCTTTCCGCTCTCAATGCCGCCGGCAGAATCCTCGAAGACAACGGAAACATCGGAAGAGACACCAAGCTTTATCATCGAAAGCTCATATATGTCCTTCTCCGGCTTATTCCTCTTGATATCAGCGCCTGTCGCAATGAAGTCAAAATCTGTTTCCTCCAGCCCTATCCCCTTGATATTAGCCGAAACCTTCCAGGCAGGAGCCGAAGATGCGAGAGCAGTAAGAAGACCTGCTCTTTTTGCATTCCTGACTATTTCAGTACCGGGAAGCGCTATATTGCGGCCTTTGATCAGCTCAGTATAACGTTTCTGGAAAAATGCAGATGCCTCTTCATATGAATAATCGGAAATACCTAGGTTCTCTGCCCCTTTATCAAAGAAAAGCCTCTCTCCGCAGCCAAGAGCATTGCTGAAAGTTTCTCTTGTGGCTTTTCTGCCAAGTGATTCAAAATACTCGATTCCGATCTGGATAGAAAGATCCTCAGAATCCGCAAGGACACCATCCATATCAAAAAGAAGTGCTTTTATCATCTCTTAGCCCTCAGATATTTGCCATCACCATTGAGTCCGAGGTATATATTATCTCCCATAATCAGACGACCTCTGAGATAGGTCATGACAACCTTTCCCGTAACATTGAATCCCTCATACGCAGAGTATCCGGAAGCTGAGTGGATTGTGTCTTTGGAGATTGTCCAGCTGTATTCAGGGTCAAACAGAGTTATATCAGCATCAGTGCCAACTTCAAGGGAGCCTTTCTCCGGATACAGTCCGAAGATTTTAGCAGGTCCGGTTGAAAGCAGGTTCACTATCTGTGACATCGTAAGCCTTCCGCCAGACATTCCGAAAGTATGGATAAGAGGCAGAAGTTCCTCTGTCCCCGGGATTCCGGGATATATGCTGCGGCAGTCATCGCTTGAAAGCTTCTGTTCCCTTGTGAACGAACAGTGATCAGTCGCGACAACCTGTATTTCCCCATTTATAAGAGCTTCCTGCAAAGCCTCGTTATCTTCTTCATCCCTCAAAGGCGGTGTCATTACATAAAGAGGGCCATCCTCACCTTTCAGCTTCTCCCTTGTCAGGAAAAGGTAATGAGGCGTTGTCTCAACAATAACCTTCACTCCTTCCATTCTAAGCTTCCGGACACTTTCAAGCCCTTTCTTTGAAGACAGGTGAACAATGTAGATCGGCATATCAAGTTCCTGAGCAATACCGCCAACATATTCAATAGCAGCAGCTTCTGCCTCTGCAGGACGGAGCGAAGCATGATCAATTGGCTTATATGTTCCTTTCCATGAAGAAGAGAGCTCTGTGACAATCTTGTCATCTTCGCAATGGACAGAGACCATCAACCCAAGTTCCTTTGCATCGCGGAAGATTGTCTTGAGCTCTTCCCTGTCATCAACAAGGTAGCCAACATCCTTGTATGTCGTGAAGATCTTCAATGTCCCGATTCCAGCTCTCTTTATTGACTCAAGCTCTTTCTTAATATCGGGGCGGTACTTATAAACGCCCTGATGAAGAGCGTAATCAATAGCCATCGGAATCATTTCCTTTCTTCTCTGATGAAGCGAATCAAGAAGGGAAACTTTGTTATCATCTGCAAAATCGACAACCGTCGTAACACCACCGAATGCAGCCAGTCTGGAACCTTCTGCAAAAGAATCTGCCGTTACAGTTCCTCTTGAAACCAGATGGTAATGAGTATGTGCGTCTATGATGCCTGGAAGCACACAAAGCCCATCTGCCCTGACAACTGTTGTATCATGGGGAAGCGTAGAGTAATCAATCGATGGGGCAACTCTCTTGATCTTCGATCCAGAGATCAGAATGTCATAATGCCTCATCCATTCTGTATCAACAACAAGTCCATTTTTAATCAGTATGCTGCTCATACTACAAGCATACTACTTCAAACCAAAGCAAGCAAAAGGATTTGAAATGAAGAAAGGGCTACCGCAAAACCGCGATAGCCCTATCCAGCAACTGGATTTCATTAATTCATTGCATTTATCAGAGTAGACAAATCCAGATCAATTTTATCAATGCTTATTGATTCAACCTTGCAGTTTCCCCAAGCGGTAAAACCGCATCTGTAAATGGGGTCTACAATGCCTATTGATTTAATACCTGCAACATTTCCATTGATCATAACAACAATCTGGTTTTCTGCTACTGCCATGACTACACTAGCTATACCTTCCTTAGAACCGGAGATCTCTTTGATTCCTTCCCCACTTGGAGTTGGATTATTATTCTGTCCAAAGAGATTTCCACCAATTGATAGATTTCCTGTAAGATCAGAATACTTCAGTGTCATGAGATAAACATCACCAGCTTTTACGGTGTTATCAAAATACTGAGTTGTAGAACCAAAGTTAATTGAGGACTGTGTTCCGAAATAGAAACCTATTCCACCAGAAGACAGATCAAGCTTATGATCATCAGTAACGGTACGCACATCGGAACCTGTTCTATTGTAGTAGCTGTCGGTGAAGATTTTATAATCATCCGCATTATCAAAGAATGACTTGTCTACAACCTTATCAACAGGCATCCATGCCCAGCCCTTAACTTTGCCGTTTGCATTATCAATAAAAACTGGCTTATACCCTGCAGGCATTGTGATCCTGCTCTGATCTGCTGCCGCATAATCCGAAGATGTCGCAGAAGAAGATCCATAATTTTCAGCAACAGCTTCCTGCCAGACATAATCAAAACCAGAAGCACTGCTTAAATCAACACTGGAAGCTTCATGATTTGGGCCACCGTCAAGTCCATTGATCTGTATAACATCAGCATCCTGATACCAAGAAGAGCCAGCTGCGTCTATCTTGCCAGTTATCTTAACATTCTCAGAAGAGGAAATGCTGATAGGAGCTTTCAGACATTCATCAATAGTGAAATTGCTGATTGTCACATTCTTTGCAGTATGGATATTAAGGCCAGCTGTCTTATTTCCTGTTTTGATTGTAACATTCTCAAGAACTATTCCGGATGGAGCGCTAGCAAGGTTGCCATCACCACTGCCAATGAGAAGTGCAAACGAAGGCTCCTCTGCAGATCCGCTTCTCATGTTCGGATTCTCAGGAACAATGATCGTAAGATTCTTGATAGTTACACTGCCCTTATTGATAGTGAGTATTCCCTCATTAGAGGAAGCAGAAGATGCTTCCAAGGTAATAGAATTCTTGTTTCCATCGATTGTTGCACCTTCAGGAATTACAAGCGGCTTCTCAAGCGTGAATGAGCCTGAAAGATATACATCTTCTCCGCTACTCAGCGCTGATTCGAGACTACCTGTATCTGAGACAGGAGTTCCATCGGGCTTCTGTGATGGAGGAAGAACGCCAGGGAATCCTCCTGGATATGCCGGATTGCTGCAAGCAGCAAAGGCGAAGAGCACAACAAAGATGCTCAGAATAATCATAACTGTCTTTTTCATACAGCGACCAAGGATACAGCAATACCACCACTATGTGTCAATATAGTATATTTTTGTTTCATCTTAGCAAATTATTGATTATGGTTTACCAGTGTAAAACAATAGAGTATTTAAAATACTAAAATTAAATACATCGATGATAATCAAACATATCTGCGCTTTTCGGGGTTCCAGAAGGAAATAATGTTTGCGCTTTTTCTTAGAAACCATATTGAGCAATAGAATAAAAAGCAAATGAAAAACCCTATTAAGATATAGAAAAAGATTTTCTTATGCTGAAAGCAAAACAAATATGAATAAGTGTGAAAACATCAACGAAAATCAGAACATTTAATATGATACATTCAAGAAACGCTTTGGAAACCGCATTGCTGAATCATTTGTGATATCACCAAAACCATACAGCCATAATGAAAAAGGCTACAACATACCTTCTTATATTGTTCCCTGGCTATTCTAATGCAATCAGGGCTGACATCTGCCAGCCCTGACTAATTAAAGATTCATTTTATGAATTACAACGGGAAGTTTCCTTCAAGAACCATTGCTTTTCCATTGAATACAGCACGACAGCTCAAATCATTAGTGCTGAATTTAGCAACTGTCGGGTTTGTTATACTCCAGGTTGAATTATCTTTCTGAAGTACAAGCGCTGGTTCAAATCCACCTTTAATACTTTCTATTGCAGCGACGGCAGAACCTGAATCACCTTCGAGCTGCACGCCCGCAGACTTCACTTCCCATCCTGTCACTGTGAAAGAATTACCTGATTTTGTTCCAGTCAGAGTTAACTGAATATCTCCGGTCATTGTATAGCAATCTGTTTTTAGAAGACTAGTATAGCTATACTGGAAGCCTGCTAGTTCTATATCCATTGCTATTGAATTATCATCCACAACTGGTGCATCTTTAACCGTAATTGAGCCTCTTTCTGGATTATCAGTCCAGGAATACGCTGTACCAACATTTGCTAATGCACCATTAATTCCATTGAATATTCTTTGATGCATTATAGAGATGGCATAATTCAAAGCCTCAAGACTTTCTGCATCGGTTGCAGCCGGAACAAAAAATCTTCCTTCCTCTTTTTCTGGCGTTGTTATAGAAATTGCTTCATATTTATCAAGACCAGAGATAATATGCCCATTTGGAACTTCTTTGTATTCTGCTCCTGTCCAGATTGAATCCGTCACATAAATAGATGGGATATTCTCAATTCCATCAAATATTACATTACAGCCGTTAATATAGCTTTCATTATTGTCCCAGTTAATCTGAACCGCATATCCCCATGCACCTGTAGCAAAATTACAGTTTCTGATAACAAGCCCAGTAGATTCTGCTATTGCAAGTGAATCATTGGCAGGAGTACCTTTAACAGTAACATTCTCAATAACTGCATTCTCAGTAAAATGGAAATTAATCCCCTTTGCTGCACCATTGCCACAGTCAATTGTCACATCCCTTAATGTCACGTTACTTACAGGGCTATCTGCCGTTCCAGATACTTTAATAACATTATAGGTATTAGCCCTTCCTGCATTTCCAGTAACATTAAAATTCAGACCTTCGATCACAACATTGTCTGATGCAATAGCAAAAAGACTCTGCCCACTGATAGCATCTGTCGAAGTCAACTGAATTGTAGTATCTCCATCACCTATCAATTTAACATTGTCTGCATCAATAGAGAACTGTGACAATGTAATTGGTGTTGAAGATCTCAGAAGAACAGTTTCTCCGCCTTCAAGAGAACTAAGGATATCACTAGCTTCTGTAGCATCATCAACAAGCTCTGCTATTGTCAGGGTTGCAGAATAGGAACCGTAATATACAGTCACAACTTCTCCAGCTACAGCATCCGAGGGGACTGTGATTGATACCGTTGTGGAAGATCCATTAGAACCCACTAATGTTCCTGTAATGACTTCTCCTGCATATGCATATTCTGGAACTTCAAGTTCATAAGTAACAGGATAACCACCTATTATTGCTCCTGTATACTCTGGCGAACATGCCACTATCATAAGGATAGCAAGCAATCCCAGAAAGTATTTTAATGATTTTTTCATAACATCATTCCTCAAAGAATCAAACATAAAGCTCCACCATTTCAGTGGAGCTTCAAATTTTGCCAGTTCTGGGCTATCTGGCTCCCCTACTTGCCCAGGATAAATCTCCTACAGCATATTTCCGCTTATATTCCCGAACTGTATATACATTCAATCCGGCAATCTGAGCAACTTTTTTATATCCGTATCCCTGCTCAAAGAGCTTAAGGCACTCCCGACGTTTAACGTTTGGAATCCTTTTCCTGAGGGACGTTGTTTCACTCATTTCGCCCTCCTCAGAACGAGGGTCTGCAAATCTAATCGATAAACAGACCCAAGAACTCAAAGTCAAACTACACCATCGAGAACTACGGAGTAAGACTTATCAAAAGCAACTCCACCAACATATCCATATACTCTGATTGAATATGTCTCATAATCCGTGTAATCAGAAAGATCAACTGGGCTCAGAGTGTAGTAATTCTTTGCATCTGTTGGATTACCTGTACCATTCCAGAAACTGACAGTACCGGTAGCATTTGTTCCACTGAGCATCTTTGCACTTACAGTTATAGACGGTGTAGTTCCCTGTGCTGAATAATCGATATTGTCGAGTGTATTCACACCTGTTACCGTTATGGTCTCTGGATCAACTGCATCTTCTCTTACTGGAACACTGAAAGTAGCAGTTCTAGTAAGGTTCTGGATACCATTAGCTCCAACATACTTCACACTTACAGGAATTGCAGATGTTGTATCAGCTGTTGCTATATAAGTTGCAATATTACCTGCCTGATATGAACCAGAAATATTAAGGAACCGAATACCAGTGTCTGAACCAAATGCTACAGTCTCTCCTCCCTGATATGTCAGAGCGAGATAAAGTCCTTCTGTCTCATTGTCTGTTCCGACGTTAGTTGCCCATTTAGCAGCATTGTGTCCACTAACTCCTGCATACAGAGTATAATCCTCAGTCATAGCAGATACGAGTGATAATACAAGGTTTTCCTGAACATCGATAGTATAAGTATCTGTCATTTCACCAAAGGAAACAACAACATCCTTATCCTCTCCAGCAGTCCAATCTTCCTCTAAGGCAAGATTAAAATCAACCTGATCGTTAGCAATTACCTTAGAACCACCTTCATACTCAGCTGTTACAACAATACCTGTTTTATCGATGTCACGAGTTGTAGGAAGAGCCTTTCCGTTTACATCTGTACCCGCTGGAAGCACAGCATAGTAAACAGCTGTTGATCCTGTTGCATCTACAGAAAGCCCTGTGATGTCTTCAAAATCAACTACAACACTGTTAGCAACAGGCATACCCATATAAGTCATAGTATATCTATTGCTTCCGGCTGGATAAAATGCAATCTTACTTGCATCAATAGAAACAGCTTCTCCAAGGTTTGTGTATCCTACAAATGAGAATCCATCAGCTGTAGGAGTTTCACCATCTACATACACAGCTGTCTGTGTTGCTTCAATTGAGTATACCATTCCGCTTGGTGTATTGTTGTCACATGCAACAAAACCAAACAGCATAAGTGCACACAGCACTCCAATGAATACTTTTTTCATCGTATTCTTCCTCCAAAGATTTTCTGGCTTTACTCTACCCCCCCCCGGTTCAGTTTTGTCAATTGTTTTTTCTTTAAAATACGAAAATTCATTGAAGGCATATAAATGAATATCAGGATATTTGTTTGCTATTAAAGCAATAATCGTGGTTTTGCAATTATGGACAAAAAGCTGCAGAAACAGACAAAGACCCGTTTCCGGGTCTTTGTGAGCAAGTAGTTTTTATATTTGGCTTAGCCTTTAACGCCGCTTGATACTTCAGAGCTCATGATCTGGCGGTTGAAGATTATGAAGATAATCAGAACCGGAATCATTGTGAGGACAGAGAAGGAAAGAAGCGCTGACCAGTCTACAGCCTCTGCGCCGCTGAGGGTTCTCAGCTGGAGCTGGAGTGTGTACTTGTCCGGATTAGTCAGTGCAAGGAGAGGCCATACGTAATCATTCCATCTCCAGCGGAATGAGAAGATAGCAAGGATAGCTATCTGGCTGCGGCAGAGAGGAACCATTATCTGGACAAAAGACCTTCCTTCATTAGCTCCATCGATTCTGGCTGCTTCAAGAAGCTCATCAGGTATTGATATGAAGAACTGCCTCATGAGGAATACACCAGTCATTGTACCTACTGTTGGAATGATAGCTCCCCAGAGAGAGTTATAGAGACCAAGGTTGAGAATGACTGTGAAGCTTGGCGACATGATAACCTCTGTCGGAAGCATGGTTGTTGCAAGCATACACATAAAGAACACTGAAAGCCACTTGTAATGATATTTTGCAAGTGCAAAACCGCACATACAGCTCATTATCAAGGTGATGACAGTAGCAAAGAATGTAATGAATGCTGTGTTGTATGTAGCCCTGAAAACGTTATATCTCGAGAATGTGGAAATATATCCGGACAGTGAGAAATCCTTCGGGAAGAGCGTAAGAGGGAATGTGAAAAGCTCAGAGCCGGGCTTGAATGAAGAAAGTACAAGCCATACTACAGGGAATACCCAGATAAGAGCAAAAAGAAGCGAAACAACTGACTTCACAATAACCGAAGTTTTAGATACCTGCATCATATCAAGCCTCCTCCTGCTTTGCGTTCATCCTTGTCTGTACAAACGAAATAATAAGGAGAACGACGAAAAGAATCATAGAAGCAGCAGATGCATAGCCATGTCTGTTCCTTGTGAATCCTGTCTGGTAGATATACTGGATCATATAGGTTGTCGCTGTACCAGGACCGCCATTTGTAAGTGTCTGGACCATAGCGAAGACCTTGAATGCGTTGATCGTAGATGTAAGGAGAATCATGAAGGTGACAGGTTTGAGAGAAGGAAGCGTAATGCTTCTGAATCTCTGCCAGGCGTTTGCACCATCGATTGTCGCCGCTTCATAAAGATCAACAGGGATCTGCTTGATACCACCAAGGTAGATAAGCATGTTTACACCACACCCGGACCATACAGTTGCAATGATTGTTGTCCAGAATGCAGCTGCAGGTGTCGAGAACCAGCCGACACTCGGCAAGCCCATTGAAGTGAGGACATAATTAGCTACTCCGAAGGATTCACCGAAAATCCACTTCCATGTAACACCGACCATGATTGTCGAAAGAAGAGTTGGCCAGTATACAAGAACTCTTGTAATCGAGTTTCCCTTGATCTTCTCATCATTCAGAAGAAGAGCAAGGAAGAGAGATACAATCATGCCAAGCGGAACGGAAACAACTACATAGAGTACTGTATTCCAGAAAACCGAATAGAACTGGCTGTCATGGAACAGGTTAATGTAATTCTGCAACCCGATGAAATCCATATTCCTCCATCCATCATAGTTGGTGAAGGAGTAATAAAGACCGATTACTGCAGGCCACAGAAAGAATATGATAAAGAAAATGATATTGGGTGCACAGAACAGAAGCGCCCACCCCTGGTTTCTATCCAAGGGGTTCTTCTTTTTTCTACTCATACGACCTCCCTTTAGTTATGAAGTTTAGCAGAACTGTCAATCCAATCAACAAAATCGTTGCTTTTATAGCAAACAATCATTGTAGATTTTGCGATACTCACTACTCGCACAGCTGTTTAAGGGTTATTATTCTGCACATGCAGCTATCATATGAGATAAAAACAAATGAGAGCCTGTCACACTGGCTATATACAGGAATCGGGAAGAAGGGAATCGAAGCCCCTATGTCGTCTTTCTATGCCCCGGTCAACATGGGAGAGGCATATGTCCAGATTGTCTATCCCCAGAGAAAGTGGTTTCTTTCAGGCCATGACCTCGGGAAAATAGGAAGATACGAAGGAGATTATCCGAACATCTACTTCCCTTTTGAGGATTCCAAGGTAAATTTCTCAACTGCGATAAAGACGACAACACATATCTGGACCTATCTTAAAAGCGATATAACAGTGCCAGAAAACGGGGACTATCCTTTTTCTATCGCAACATGCGGCGGCCTCAAGCTGTGGGTTGATGGAAAAGAAGCCCTTATCCATGCACCATATGACAGGAACATCCCGCACAGCAGGGAGTTCTCCTTATCTCTAGAGGCCGGAAGCCATACATTCGAGATCTATGCAGATGAGCTTGCGGAAAGAGATGTGTTCTTCTACTTTGATTTCATCTACAAAGGAGATGCTGCAATAGAGCAGGCTGTGGAGACTTCTGAGGATCCTCTGGCTATACATCAGGCAGAGTCTTTCCTCGCAAGCCTATCCATGACAAGGACGACATACTGCTATGGCGGCATAGAGGCTGAATTCGATACATCAATGCTTGATACCCCGCTTGTTCTCAGCGTAAGGAACGTAGGAGAACAAGAGCTCAGCTTCACCATAACAAAAGGAATGACCTGGCTGAAGCTTGCAGAGTATTTCACAACCTTCTTCAGCGGAAAAGCTGAATTTACAGTCAGGATCGGAAATGCTGCAATTACAAGGAAGATCCTCTATTCCACTGCGCCAAGGCATCTGAGGGAGCTTCCCATTCATCAGAGCATAGAAGAAAGGAAAGCAGAAGCTATATCGTTCCTCTGCAGCAACGGCAACCATCTGATGCCGCATGCAATGGTGATAATGGAAAAAACCGGGTATGTCACAGATGAAGCAAGAAGCTATATCGAGAAAAGCCTTGATTCAATAGAACGGAGGGAGGACTGTGCGGACTTTGTGCTTGCCCCTATGATCTGGAGCATGAAGAAGTACAGGGATATCTATCCGGAGGATCTTTACAGCAGGATGAAGGAAGCTGTGCTCTCATTCAGATACTGGATTGACGAGAAGGGAAACGATGCGATGTGGTACTTCTCGGAGAACCATGCATTCCTTTTCCATGTATCGCAGTACCTGGCAGGAAACCTCTTCAAGGACGAAATCTTCACAAACAGCGGAAGAAAAGGTGACGAGGTAATGAGGACGGGACGATCACGTCTTGTTACATGGTTCAGGAATTTCAGTCTTTACCACTATGCAGAGTGGAACAGCGCTTCCTATTTCCCTGTTGATCTTATAGGACTCTTCTCGCTCTATGAATCGGCTCCGGAGGATGATATCAGGGAAAAAGCAGAAGATGCGCTCGATTACACCTTCACAGTCATAAGAGACAACACTTTCCATGGAATCATGTCATCTTCTTTCGGAAGAGCATATGAGGGAAATGTAAAGGCAAAGGAACTGAATGAACCATCGTTCCTATCCTACATAGCATTCGGAGATGGAAAAGCTGTAGCCCATGGAGGTGCCGCAGCACTCTTCTCGCTATCCTCATATGTTCCACCCATTGAGAAAGACGAGGAAAAAGAGGATGAGCTTACTACACTGCTCTGCGTTCAGGGACTTGAGCCGGTGTGGACTTACAGAGCATCCTGCCGCGATTATTCAATCTCCTCGGCGCTTTCATTCAAACCATTCAGGCATGGGCACCAGCAGCATATAATGGACGTAATGCTTGGAAGAGAGGCAACGCTCTTTGTAAATCATCCGGGAGAGAAAGCCTACAGCGGAGAAAATAGGCCATCATACTGGGCTGGAAACGGTACCCTTCCTCTTGCGCTCCAGTATAAAGCCCTCCTTGTCCTTCTTTTCGATATCGAGGAGAAAGAAGTGGTCAAATATATCCATGCATACTTTCCTACCTGGTTCTATGATGAATGGTCCATTGATGGCCACTATGCATTTGCACGTTCCGGAAACGGCTATGCAGGACTCTACTTCTCCTCTGTTCCGCATCTCACAACAGTGGGAATGAACAGAATGAGGGAAATAATCGCAGAAGGAGAAAAGCAGCTTGTCATCGTAAGATGCTCAAACAGTGCAGAGACAGGAAGCTTTGATAACTTCAGAAAGCTTTTCACTGAAGCGCACGCTGAATATAAAGACAGCACGGTAAGCTTCAGCGATTTCAGCTATGGCCTTGTCAAAGCCGGAAGCGGCATACAGACCGAAGTCAATGGCAAGGTAATCACATGGGAGGATTCTGCTCTCTATCAGAGGAACAAGGAACCTATGGAAAAACCTTGTACTGCTAACTGAGAAAAGTTCTTTTTCCCTAAAAGAATAGCCCTGCGGTCTGCAGGGCTATTATAATCAGATTCCATCAGATCATTCGTAGAGATCTTCGTATGTCTCAAGGAATGTTCTTGTTGTGATATCGATGACATCATCAACTGAAATCTCTCCAGCAATTGCTCTTGCAAGGTTGTCACGGATGACATTTCCTGGGTCCTTTCCAACATAGGACTGCTCGATAGCTCTATCGTCCTCTGGAACTGTAGAAGAAGCATTGAGCTCCTGTACGAAGATATCAAGACCTGGAACATCATAATCAACTTCGATTCCGCGGACACCTGGGAGATAGTTTCCATCCTTGCAGTACTGGATGTAGTTCTCTGGCTCGAAGAACCAGCGGATGAACTCACAAGCTGCCTCTTCCTGACCTGTTCCGTCGAATGCATAGAGATAGTTACCGCCAAGACATGTTGCGATTCTTTCATCCATTGGCATAAGAACCGGGATCCACTCAAAGTCTGTGATGTTCTCTGTGTAATCTGTGATTACCCAGTTACCAGCAAGGTGTGCTGCAACTCTTCCGGTCTTGAACATCTGCTGAGCATTCTCTGTTCCAAGACCTGCAGATACTGAAGAATAGCCATTCTCGTAGAGAGAAAGGAGGAACTCAAGACCTTCTTTTGTAGCCGGGCTGTCGAAAATCAGGTGCTTGGGATCTTCTGGATCGAACTCCTGCATACCGAACTGATAAAGAACAGTCTTGATTCTCTGCTGTGAGTAATCAATAACAAGACCGTAGTCAAGGTCGCCCTGATTAGCTGCCATTACCTGGTCGAGAGCTGCAAGGAACTCATCCCATGTCCATCTGTCTTCCTCTGTAAGAGGATAGGAAACACCAGCTTTATCGAATGCTGTCTTGTTGATGATAAGACCTACTGCTGTTGCGTTTACTGTTCCCGCATAGAGGCTACCATTTACAGCACCATTCATTACGAAATCATCATTTGTGAGATCTCCGATCTTTCCATCGAGAGGATATGCAAGGTCATTGTACTGAACGAAGTGACCAGAGCGGATAAGAGCAGGAAGGTCGCCTGCCATAGCTCTGTTCTGGATCTGTGTCTGCATATCGCCATAGGCAATCTCATTAATATAAACTTCGATTCCCTTATCAGCATATTCAGCGTTGAATCTCTCAACGGCCTTAGCCATTGCCCCCCCTTCGAGTGTATCATCAGAAAGAAGGATTTCAAGACGTTCTACACCGTTAGAGGATTCACTGCTTCCCCCAGCCCATACGCCTGTCAGCAGGACAGCAAGGACAAGAAATGCTGCTAAAACTTTCTTCATATGGTTTCTCCTTTTATATTCCTAATCGCTAGTCTACCCCAGTATCAGGGGTCATTCTACTCTCATATTGCCTTTCTGCTTTGCAATATGCAGATTTTTTGCGGATAACCCCTGACTGTCTTATATAAAAGAACACTATCTAGCGTCTGAGATAGAGAATTCTCTTTCAAGGAATTCAAGATCAAGCTCTGGATACAGCAAGAAGCGTCCAAGAAGGGATTTCACCCTTTCCCTTGCCTCTGCCATCACCTCTTCCGGAGCCTTTGCCTTATTCTTTGAAAGCTCGCCTGCCCTCTCTCCTTTTGTGAGCTTCACAGGATGTGCATTTCTCAGTACAAGCGCAATCAAGGAAGCAACTTCCTCCATCTCTGCTTCTCCCATTCCCAGCGTTGTGAGTGCAGGAGTTCCTATTCTCAGGCCGGATGTATACCAAGGACCGTTTGAGTCGAAAGGAAGCGCGTTTCTGTTCAATGTTATCCCGCACTCGCGCAACAGGCTTTCTGCCTGCCTGCCGTTGAGCCCGAATGGCCGGACATCAAGGAGCATCAAGTGGTTATCAGTGCCTCCTGTTGCCACAGGAATCCCCTCTTTTATACAGGCCGTAGCAAGGGCTCTGGCATTCTTTACTATATTTGAAGCGTACTCCCTGAACTCAGGCTTCTCAGCCTCTTCGAAAGCCACAGCTTTAGCAGCCATGACATGAGGAAGCGGTCCACCAAGCACAAGAGGACAGCCTTTGTCGACAGCCGATGCGAATTCCTCCTTGCAGAGGATCATGCCACCGCGTGGACCACGGAGCGTCTTATGCGTCGTTGTCGTCACTACATCCGCCCACTGGACCGGATCATAATCTCCTGTAAAGACCTTTCCGGCGACAAGTCCTGCAAAGTGAGCCATATCAACCATGAATACAGCACCATGTCTGTGGGCTATTTCAGCCATCCGATGGAAATCTATCGCCCTAGGATAAGCTGAATAACCGGCGAGAAGGATCAAAGGCTTTATCTCTGCAGTAAGATGCTCGATTTCATCATAATCCAGAAGCCCGGTGTTCTTATCGACCGTGTATGAATATGCATCGAAAAGCTGTGCGGAAATATTCTGCCTGTATCCATGGGTAAGATGCCCGCCGGAATAGTAATCAAGACCAAGAAGCCTCTGGTTATGAGTAGCCTCCCTGATCCTGTTCCAGTCGTCACGGCTCATATCTGAAGGATTCCTGATCCCGATTTCCTCGAAAACCGGCATCTCGACACGCTGGCTGAGTATAGCCCAGTATGCACAGAGGTTGGCATCTGCCCCGGAATGCGGCTGCACATATGCGTGATCTGCACCGAAGAGGCGTTCTGCACTCTCCGCAGCCTCCGCTTCTATGGCATCGACGTTCTCGCACCCCGCATAGAATCTATGGAACGGGAAACCCTCTGAGTATTTATCTGTAAGAAGATTCCCCATTGCTGCCTGAACAGGGAGGGATGAATAATTCTCGCTAGCTATAAGCTTAAGATGCGTCCTCTGGTCTCTCAGCTCCCTGACAATTGAAGAAGCTACGCTCGGGGATCCCTTCGCTATAAGCTCCAGCGACGATGTATACATGATCATGCCGGGATTGATTTCCTTCCCGCTCCTGAGATAGTCATTCAAGGCACTCATTTCATTGCTCCTTTTTGTGAGGATGCGCTTTAGAAAAAGCTTATGCAAGAGCTCTGAGCACAACTTCTTATGGAGATTGACAGCTTTTTCAATTATATATAGAGTACAGAAGGTTTTATTACGGCCCTGCCATATTCAGGAAAAATGGCAGAAAAAACGGAGATACAATGGCAAAAGAAGAAGCAATTGAAGTAGAAGGAGTAGTAAAAGAAGCTCTCCCGAACACAATGTTCCGCGTGGAGCTCACAAACAAGCTCGTAATCCTTGCCCATCTTTCAGGAAAGATGAGGAAGCATTATATCAGAATCGTACCTGGTGACACTGTAAAAGTCGAGCTTTCACCATATGATCTGACAAAAGGAAGAATTGTCTACAGAGAGCGTTAAGCTTTAAGGATTACCCAGAGCGCTCCTGCGCCACCAGCAGATTGCGGAGCGCTGCCCTTTTCCCTTGCTGCACCGGATTCATCGAGGACTTTTATAGCAACATCGCGGAGTACTCCGATACCGTCCTCGCTATGCAAGCCTTTGCCTGTTATTATTGAGATTTTCCGGAGATGGTTCTTCACGCACTCATCGATGAATGCGCGCACCTGCTTCTCTGCTTCCGTTGCAGTATACCCATGCAGATCCAGCGTGGTCTGGGGCAGCATTGCCCTTAGCTTATTGATTGTCAGCTCCGGCTTCTGCTCAGCTGCATCACCTTTTTCTCTGAGAATCTCATCGAAGGTCTTCTCGCTTTTCTTCTCATAATCAGAGAGAATCGCAGAAAACGGCTTTGCCTCCCTCTTTTCATCAGGGATTTTATTTCCGCCGAATACGGACCAGACAGCTTCAGGTGAACGCTTCTCACCCTCGCTCTCGGCTTTGAAGAAGCTGTCAGAAAGCGGCTTTTCCTCTTTCTCCTTCTTCTCTTCCTTCACCTCTGATTTCGGCTCTTCAGCCTTCTTCGGCCCCTCATAGGCAGAAAGAATCTCTGCAAAGGACTTTGTTGGGTTATAAGGCTTGGAGACTCGTTTTATCTCAGCTTTCTCCTCCTCAGCCTTTTTCTCTTCCGCTTTTCTTACAAAGTTCTCATTCCTTCCGCCGAAGATTGACCATGAAGCTTCTGGAGCAGCCTTCTCCTCATCATTCTCCTTTCTGAAAAGAGGTTTCTCATCAGGGACAGCTTCGCTTTCCTTCTTTTTCTGTATAGGTTTCTCAGGGGTTTTCACACCCTCATAAGAAGCAAGGATATCGCCGAACGATTTAGTCGGCTTATATGTGCTCTTCTTCTGAGGAGCATCCGGAGCCTTCTTATGCTTTACAGGAGTTTTTCCTTCCCATTTATCGAGGATAGCGCCGAAATCAGTCCTAGAGGCTGCTATTTCGGCTTTTCTTGCCTTCGATGGCAATGTATAAGGGTTTCCAGTATGCTCGTAAGCATAAAGAATATCTGCAAAAGATGATGACGGATTATACCCCTGCACTATCTCTGAGGGTTTCCTGGGAACAGGCTTTACTATTTTCTTCTTCTTTTCCGGTTCCTTCTTCTCTACAAGCTTAATTGAAGCAAATGGAGAGACTATCTCATCATCTTTCTCATTCAGGCGGCGTCTGATATCAGCCGCCCTGGTCTTCTTCCTTCCCAATTATCACACTTCCCTGACATCAAGGATTTCGGAAACGAAGGGTTTGATGATTTCTACAAGATCTTCAATGGTGCAGCCCTGCACCTTGATTGTGCAGATTGCGTTCGTAGGATCGGTTCCTGCAAAAGTGCCAAATGAGATTATATCAAGGCCCTTGTCTGCAAGTGCCTGGCTTATTCTCGCAATTGTACCGGGCTTATCCTCAACAAGGAACGAAAGCCTTACACCATAGTGGCGTGCTCCGAAGAGTTCAAGCAGGATGCGGAACATATCGCTTTTAGTGACAATTCCGACAAGCTTTGAACCATTGACGACAGGCAGACAGGAAAGGTCCTGATCGCTCATAAGCCTGGCAGCTTCCTCAACTGTCGTATCTTCCGTGATAGTCACAGGATCCTTTGTCATGAGCTTCCGTACTGTCAGCTTTGACAGGAGATAAGCCATCTCATGTATAGAAAGGCTTGATGCAGGAGAAGGGGATGCATGAAGTATATCCTTCTCTGTAATGACACCAACCAGATTCTTATCCTTATCCAGAACAGGCAGACGATGAACCTTCTCCCTCTTCATAAGATCGGATGCTTCACCAATTGACATATCAGGCGTAGCCGTAACGGGATTTCTAGTCATTCTTCTTGCAATGATCATCTTTCATGCCTCCTCTCCGATACATTAATAATAACGCTCATGCGGCTAATTTGAAAGAATCTTAGACTAAACTCTCATCATTTCCAACAGAATTCGATGGTTTAAGTTAAGCTTATGTGAAAAATACGGCAACATAGAAAAGAGAAAAGGCAGCATATGAATACCATACACTGCCCTTTTCTGAACTAGATGACAGAATCAGAGAACTCTGAAAGCGTCGCGTCCAGCATACTTAGCTGTATCACCGAGGTAGTCCTCGATTCTAAGAAGCTGGTTGTACTTTGCAAGCCTGTCAGAGCGG
The DNA here is from genome assembly GCA_944389105.1 of uncultured Spirochaetaceae bacterium. Taxonomy (GTDB): domain Bacteria; phylum Spirochaetota; class Spirochaetia; order Sphaerochaetales; family Sphaerochaetaceae; genus Ornithospirochaeta. Next base: position 58,941 of record CALXLD010000046.1, read on the forward strand.
CTCATTGAACCTGTCTTGATCTCACCTGTCTGGAGAGCAACTACGAGATCTGCAATGAAGCTGTCCTCTGTCTCTCCTGAGCGGTGTGAAACAATTGCTGTATAGCCATTGCGCTGAGCCATGTCGATAGCCTCGAATGTCTCAGTAAGGGTACCGATCTGGTTTACCTTGATAAGGATTGAGTTAGCAACACCCTTCTCAAGACCCATCTTAAGGCGCTCTGTGTTTGTTACGAAGAGGTCATCACCAACAAGCTGTACCTTGTTTCCGATTCTCTCTGTAAGCATCTTCCAGCCTTCCCAGTCATCCTCTGCCATACCATCCTCGATTGAGATGATAGGATACTTGTTTACCCAGCTCTCCCAGAGGTCAACCATCTGTGCAGATGTAAGCTCTTCGCCTGTTGTCCACTTGAGTGTGTACTTTCCTGTCTTCTCGTCATAAAGCTCGGAAGTTGCAGGATCAAGAGCAATCATGAAATCACCATCACGTCCTGCTGTATAACCAGCATTCTTGATAGCTTCCATGATAACATCGAGAGCTTCCTCGTTTGACTGGAGGTCAGGTGCGAAACCACCTTCATCGCCAACGCCTGTGTTGTATCCCTTTGCCTTAAGAACGCTCTTAAGTGAATGGAATACCTCAGCAACCCATCTTACAGCCTCTCTCTCGGAAGGTGCGCCGATAGGCATAACCATGAATTCCTGGAAATCGACTTTGTTATCAGAATGTGCACCGCCGTTGAGGATATTTGCCATTGGAACAGGGAGAACGCATGCATGGTAAGCACCAAGGTACTTGAAAAGCGGAAGTCCAAGGAAATCTGCTGCTGCACGAGCTACAGCCATAGATACGCCAAGGATAGCATTTGCACCGAGGCGGGCCTTGTTCGGTGTTCCATCAAGCTCAATCATTGCACGGTCAATAGCAACCTGATCAAGAGCATCCATGCCCTCGATTGCCGGTGCGATGATGTTATTTACATTGTCAACAGCCTTGAGAACGCCCTTTCCACCGAAGCGCTTCTTGTCTCCATCGCGGAGCTCTACAGCTTCGTGAACACCAGTTGATGCACCGGAAGGAACAGCAGCGCGTCCCATTGAACCATCTTCAAGGATGACATCGACCTCTACGGTAGGATTACCGCGGGAATCAAGAATCTCTCTAGCTTCGATAAATTCGATAATGCTCATCAGAATCTCCTAAACTTGATATAGTTACAGATAATATCTTCTTAAACCATCCAAAAGTCAAGAAAAGGGCTGAAGAAGGGAAAATTAATCCTAATGGATTAAACGTCATCAAATATATGCAGATTCAGGAATTGTTGTTTTTATGGCCTGCCGAGGCTATACAGAATCATTACATTCTATCCAGCACAAGCGCGCTTTCATCATGGCCAGTACCTGGATAGAAGTCAAAGACAGCTGCTTTCATTATCCTGTACCCCTCCATTTTAGAGACATCCCTTGCAAGTGTCGAGCTGTTGCAGGAGACATAGATTATCCTATCAGGCTTCCATGAAACAATCTCCGAAAGCGCCTCAGACGAAAGACCTGTCCGGGGAGGATCAACTATTACAGTATCGACATGACGTCCGTTTTTTCTGCCCCAGAGAGCAACATCAGCCGTGAATGACAGCGCAGAAGGTGCATTAAGCTTTGAAAGGGAAAGACATTCCTTATCTCTCTCTACAGCGTATACCCTCTTTCCAGTCCCCTCGAACAATGCAGAGAATGTCCCGACCCCGCTGTAAAGATCCATTATCGTCTCCCCCTGGGCATTTTCCCTGACAAAGGAAAGAAGTGCTGGAAGGACGGAGGGATTCGACTGGAAAAACACCGAAGCATTCAGTACATACCTGATACCTGAAACAGATATTGAAACAGCTTCATGGCCAAGGGAAACGCCATCATCCCCATCAAAGGCTCTTATCTCAGCATGTCCCGTACCTCTTCTGAGTGCATTCATGAACATCGCTTTTCTTGCTTCATCAAGCAGCTTCCTGCCATCTGAGAGAAGCTCATTCAGGCGTTCTGATATAGCTGGACAATGCCTGACGCTTACAATCTCAGAAGACTTCCTTCCAAGAAAACCCCAGTTCCTTGAAGGATAATCCACATGGAAGCGAACCCTTCTTCTATACCCTTCGAAGCTACCGTAATGAACCTCTATAACCTCAGGAAGGGAATCGGCTTTTCCGATACGGATAAGATTATCTGCAAGGACAGCCTTTTTTATCTCCGCACTGTCCTTCTCTCCAACTATCTGGAAATCACAGCCGCCGCATATTCCATAGTAAGGACAGACGGGCTCCTTCCTCACAGGAGAAGCATTTATTATCCCTGCAGCTTCAGCAATTGAATAACCGCTTCTGGATTCAATGATACGGCACTCGGCAGTTTCTCCTGGAAGCACGCCACGGACAAGAATCACCTTGCCGTCATCATGGGCAACACCCAGGGCATCCGTCGCCATCTTCTCAATTGTCAGGACCATCTGCCAAGCCTCTCGATATAATCTGCAATAACATCAATACCCCTCTTCCAGAATCCGGCATCTGTTATATCCTCACCCGCAGTCATAGCAGCATCAGATGCCTGCATCATGCCAGTGCATCTCAATACATGCTTATAGGTATCGGAAAAGCCTTTCTCATCTTTTCTTGAATAAAGAGAGAGCGCAAACAGCTCTCCAAAGGCATATGGATAGTTGTAATAGGAAAAATCAGCAGAGTAATAATGGGACTTAACGGCCCACATGTATTTATGCTTTATACCCAGTGCATCCCCATAGGACTTCTCCTGTGCAGAAAGCATCAGCTCCGACAGCCTGTCTGCGCTTATCTCGCCGCTTTTTCTCTCTTCGAATACGGAACGCTCAAAAAGGAATCTGGAATAGATATCGACGATAACCTGCGCTGCAGACTGCACAAATGCCTCTATCACGGCAAGCGCCTCATCTTTTCCCGCAGAGGAAAGAACGCTATCAAAAACGAGCATCTCGCCGAATATCGAAGCAGTTTCAGCAAGTGTCATAGGATAAGAGGAAAGCGAAGGCGGCAGATCCCTGACAACTGAATCATGGTAAGCATGGCCAAGCTCATGGGCAATCGTGGCTACGCTGTCATAGCTTCCATCGAAATTGCAGAACACCCTGCTCTCCTTTGCTATGGGGAAAAAGACATCATAGGCACCACCTGCCTTTCCCTTTCTAGGCTCTGCATCAATCCACCCTGAGTCAAATGCTGATTCTGCGAATGCTCCCATTTCAGGGGAGAAGGAGGAATATGAAGAAACGACAATCCTTCTTGCCTCATCAAAGGAATATGCTTTCGAAGCATTTCCTACAGGTGCGAACAAGTCAAAGAAATCAAGTTTATCAAGCCCAAGAAGCCTTGCTTTGATCTCAAAGTATTTTCTGAATACCGGAAGGGAATCAACGATTGCGGAAATAAGGCCATCAAGGATCTTTCCATCGATGGCAGATGCGAAAAGAAAACGGTCCAGAGGATCATTCCAGCCCCTTTTCCTTTCCAGGAGGAGCACAGTTCCCTTTACACCATTAAGCGAAGCTGCAAGCGCCGTCTTATGTTCCTCCAGAAGAGCAATCTCCTCCTGATATGCCATCTGCCTTACCGCTCTGTCATGATCAGAAGCAAGAAGACGGAGCTCTGTCAGAGTCCTGCCTCCCCTTGATACTGTTGCGGTAACATTCTGCATCAATCTTTCCCAAGCGGATGAACCAGAACGTGAAAGCTCTGCAGCAAGTGCTTCTTCTTCAGCACTCATCAGATGGCTTTCCTCTATAAGGATATCCGAAAGATATTTTCTGTAATCCGCAAGCGAGGGATCCGAGAACTCCTCCCTTCTTCCTGCTGCTGCACGTATGAACGCATCCTCTGCCCTCTGATAAGAAACAGCAGCTTCCTCTGCCGCTGCAGAGGCTTTGAGATACTCCGGATTCTCCGTATCGGTAGATAAAACAGAATCAGCGTAGGCTGTAAGATTTATTACAAGACTGTCACCCTTGTCTTTCAATGCTATGAGTTTTTTCAGCGGAACATCCGAAGACGACAGCTCAATCAGATTATCCCTGATCTCAGCAAGTTTCTTTATATCAAGGCGGAATTCCTCTGAATCCGGCGACGGATAGATTCCAGTCATATCCCAATGCGGCAATCTGTTCATGGCAAGATGATACAACTGCCTGCGTTTTTTGCCAAACAGCCCTATGCTTATTGTCTGCCAAGCCTGCTCTTCAGCTCAGCTTTCACTTTTTCCAGATCCGGAGATGTCAGAAGAGGAAGCAGATCAGTGACTTCCTCGGGAACTTTGTCCCACCATCTGAACTCCTCAAGAAGTGATATAAGCTCATCATCGAACCGCTTCTTTATCAGCCTGGCTGGATTTCCGCCAATAACGCTGTATGGGAGGGAAACTCTTCGTGACGACGGAATAAGCGGCAGCTATGCAGCCATCACCGAGGTGTACACCAGGCATCACGACAGCCTCATGTCCAATCCAGACATCATTCCCGATTACTGTATCCCCTTTATGGGGAAGCTCTTCAATATGGGGTGTGCTTCTCTCCCTCCAGACTCCTCCCATAACATTAAATGGATACGTTGTTACGCTGGAAAGCCTATGATTGGCAGCACCCATGATGAATACAGACCCCTCTGCAAGCGAACAATACTTCCCGATGATCAGATGATCACCAAAGAACGGGTAATTGATAAGAACATTGTTCTTCTCCCACCCCATAGGATCCTTTGTATCATCATAATATGTATAGTCTCCGATCTTTATGTTCTCTGCCTTCACTATATTTCTGAGAAAGACAGTAGTTCCATATTCATTCGGCATTATCGTTTCTGAATCTGGTATAAAAGACATTGTTCCTCACTCAATCACAGTGTATCCGGCATCCTTCAATGCCATTACAGCTTTTTCCATATTCTCGCTCTTAACAAGTATGTAGTCAGTATTGTAAGTGGAGATTGCGAATATTCCGATTCCGGCAGCAGCAAGAGATGAGGAAATCCCGGAAAGAATGCCGATAAGGGAAAAATCAAGCTCGCCTTCTATTACAAATGCGGACCATCCATCTTCACACTTTACAGCATTCTGGGGAACATCAGCTGTCCTGCAGACCAATGATTTCTCCCCTGGAGTATTGGCAGTGAAACAGAAAGGCAAAGACAGATTGATGAGGGAATAATCCTCAACATGGCAGACAGAAAGCGTTTCATTGAGAGCTTTTATGGTTATTTTCATATCTCTCTGATAGCACAATGCACTCCTGCCTTCAAGCTTGCAGTACCGTCTGAGAGCCATAGCATGTATCATAAAGAGAGGAGAAAAGAGAATGCTGCTTCCGGTTCTTCATCTATTCAATGACGGGTATTATGCTGCAATGCCGCTTATTCTTCCATTTGCAGCAGAAGAAATAGAATTATCCCTGAGTCTTGTAGGACTGCTGGGCTCCATCCTCAGCTTCTCCGGAGTGATACTTGCCCTGCCTGCGGCTGCGTTCTCCTCGGTTTTCGGTACATTGCGGACACTCAGCGCTGCAGTGCTGATGTATGCGCTAGGCTTTCTGCTCCTTTCAGTATCTCCGGATGTCTTTTTTATAATCGCAGCATTCATACTTGGAAGCATAGCTTTCGGGATATTCCATCCAATTGCATTCTCGGCTGTGGCAAGAGACTCCTCAGACGAGCAGATCGGAAAGAACATGGGAGTCTTCGCAGCATCTGGGGATATAGGAAGAATAGCATTTACCTCCGCACTGACGTTCATAATAGGAATGACAACATGGAGGACCACTTCATTTATATATGGAGCTGCTGCTCTTCTTCTTTTTATTCCCTGCATTATCATAGCGCTGCGGAAGAAAGATTATCAGGCAGCAAAGCAGAAGAAAGCTCCATTGGATTGCACAATCCTGCGGAACAAGGACTTTGTACTGTCAAATGCTGCAAGTCTTATGGATTCCTTTGCGAATTCGTCCCTTTTCATCTTCATCCCATTCCTTCTCATATACAGGAACATAGATCCGTCATTCATAAGCCTTTTCACTTCAGTATTCTTTGCCGGCAACCTAATTGGGAAAATAGCAATGGGAAGGCTTACAGGCAGAATAGGAGAAAACAGGCTGTTCATATGCTCCGAAGTCTCAATATTCATTGCATTAGCCCTTCTTGCCTCTGCGAAGTCAGTTATCGTTATCCTGTTTCTGGCAATAATGCTTGGATTTCTGACAAAAGGAACAGTTCCGATTACAAGCACTATGATAGCAAGATCAGTAAGAAAAGCTGAACTGGAAACCGCCTACAGCATGAATTCACTGTCTACAAGCATTGCGAATACCGCAGCACCCCTTTTCTTCGGATTTCTCGCGGATTTCATCGGAATACAGGCGGTGTTCATTGCCTGCGGTTTTTCAGCATTGCTTTCAGCAGTTCCCGTTCTTATTATCCAGAGAAAGAGATCGCAGGATGAAAAGACAGGAGCTTCCCGGGAGGAGAGATAATCCCTCCTTCCAGGAACTTCAGCTTTTACTGAACTGTCACGGAATACAGAACTGCACCACTCTCCGGTGCACTCAGGACATATGAACCATCTGCATCAAGCACATATTCTGCCTCTGCGGAAAGCCCATCAGAAGATTCTCCCGTGAGAACATACTCAGAAGATTCAGATGAAAGAAGCATTTCAAATCCGCTTCCATCTGCAGGAACCGCACCATTGATCCTCAGCACTTCCCCGCTCTTTCCATCAAATGAAAGGGCGGAACCAGCAGAAAGCGTGACTTCCCGACTATAGACCGTGCCATCATCTTTCAGGACTGCTCCTCCTGCTGCTTCAACAGCTACCTGACCGGAAATCACTGCACCTCCAGCATCTGATCCCTCAGGAATGATTCCAGGAGGGAAAGCATCCGCGTTGATATCCACGGCTGCGAAAGCCGCGGAAACCGAAATAGCAAGAACAGCTGCAACAATAAAGATTCTTTTCATTTTCTTGCCTCCTCTGCCAAGAGGATGGGATATGAATCTGCAGATAAGGTGAAGCTGGAAAGGATAATTGGCATTAGTTAGCTGAAGAAAAATGAAGGAGGATTATTGACGCCGTGTCACATTACCGGATATATTACTGACAGGACGTCAGAATAAACATGAAAGTTTCAAGAGAAGTAGCAGAAAGGAGACCTTCTGATATCATCGCAGCCTGCAGAAAGCTGTACAGAAAGATGTCATTCAAGGAGATAACACTCAAGGAAATCAGCAAAGAAGCGAATATCTCAAGGCCATCAATCTATAACTACTTCCAGACAAAGGAAGAGATATTCCTTGCAATTCTCCAGGAGGAATACAGGCTCTGGGGGCATGATCTGGAAAAGCTTCTGGAATCTGGAAAGACAATGGGACTGGAAGACTTTGCAGAAGCCATCGCCTCCTCGCTTGCAGATCGGACGGATATGCTGAAGATCCTCTGTATGAATCTATATGAAATCGAAGACAACAGCAGGAAAGAGAGGCTTGTGGATTTCAAAAAGGAATACAAGAACACGTGGAATATCCTTCATTCCTGCATTGAGAAGTTCTTCCCGTCCCTTGAGAAGACGGAACAGGATAATTTCATCTATGAGCTTCTCTCGTTTCTATATGGAATCTATCCATACGCCCATCCAACTGAAAAACAGCTGGCAGCAATGAATGAGGCTGGACTCCAGAGACCGGACATAACAATAACAGGTCTTACTAGATCATTCATTACAGACAGTCTTGAGAAAACCAGAATCAAATGACCATAGGGAGGAATATATGAAATCAAAAGTCTACTTCACAAGAATACTTACACCGGAAAAAGTCGTAGAAGCCTACGGAAAACTCGGCATTGAACTACCGGGGAAGGTAGCAGTGAAAGTCCATTCAGGAGAGAAAGGCAATCAGAATTACCTCCATCCCGATTTCTGGAAACCAATTGTTGATACCATAAACGGAACTATAGTTGAGTGTAATACAGCATACGGAGATGCCGCAGGAGGGGTCAGGGACAATACCGAATCGCATATGAAGCTGCTTGAGGAACATGAATGGACTAAGTACTTCAAAGTAGACCTCATGGATGCAGAAGGACCGGATGTGGTCTTCGACATCCCGAACGGCAAGATCCTGAAGAAAAATACAGTCGGCAAAGATATACTCAGCTATGACTCAATGCTTGTTCTTGCCCATTTCAAAGGGCATCCGATGGGAGGATACGGTGGAGCACTGAAGCAGCTTTCAATCGGCTGTGCAAGCCGTGCAGGAAAAGCCCTTATCCACTCTGCAGGAGTAACTGATGACCGCTTTGAAACCTGGCAGAAACATGCGGACAAGGAAGCTTTCCCGGAGGCAATGGCAGATGCAGCCTCGAGCATTGTCGAACATTTCAAAGGAAGAATCGCTTTCATCAACGTCATGAAGAACCTCTCCGTCGACTGCGACTGCTGCGAAGTAGCGGAAGATCCATGCATGAAGGATATCGGCATTCTTGCTTCCCTTGATCCTGTAGCAATCGACCAGGCATGCATCGATCTTGTGATGAATTCTTCAGATCCTGGGAAGGAGCACTTCATGGAACGGGTAACAAGCCGCAATGGAATACATACAATAGAAGCTGCTGCAGAACTTGGCATCGGAAGCAGGGAATATGAACTGATAGAGTTCTGAAGCTTTCACTTATCGAAAAAACAGCATCCCCGTCCTGAAAAGGAAGAGGATGCTCTTTTTTGCAGAGAACAGAGAGACATCCATATGATAGGATTATAATATAACCAGCGTGTAGAGAGATTCCCTGCCTGCATACCTATTCCGGTCTTCCGGCATAGGCTGCTAGAAGCATTTAGAAGAGAGGTAAATATGCTCTATCCAGAGATAAACGAAGCTAGAAGCGTCATTGATTTATCAGGACCATGGTATTTCCGCCTTGATGATGGAAGCCATGACGAAGGAAAGGCCGATTCAGATTTCATCGGGCATGACAGCCTTATTGCAGTCCCTGCCTCATACAATGATCTGAAGGAGAATCCTGAATACAGAAAGCATTATGGATGGGCATATTACAGAAGAACGATCATTATACCAAGAGCACTATGCTCGGAAAGAATAATGCTCCGTTTCGATGCAGTTACCCATTATGCAAAAGTATATCTTGACGGAGAGCTTATAGCAGAGCATAAAGGGGGATTCCTGCCTTTTGAGGCGGATATCACAGAAAAGGTTAAAAGCGGCAGGGAAGCAGAGCTTATTGTCGCTGTGGATAACAGGATAAACCACTCTACCCTTCCGATGGGAAACGAGGGAGGAACAGCTTTCTTCGGCTCTGATAACGCTGACGTTCCTAGTGTAATCGCAGCAAAGAAATGGAGAAAGCCGACCAATCTCCCTAATTTTGATTTCTTCAACTATGCGGGTATAAACCGTCCTGTAAGGATATATACAACACCGAAATCCTATATCGATGACATTACAATAACTACGGACATTGAAGGAAATGATGGCGTCATCAGTTTTTCAGTTTCAGCTAAGGGCAGCGGAAAAACAACGGTTGAAATCGTGGACAGAGAAGGAAAACGCATTGCAGAGGCCGAGGGCACGGAGGGAGTTATAAGAATCAAGGATGCCCATCTCTGGTGGCCATACCCGGGGGATCCGTATCTTTATAAGGCGGTGGCAAGGCATGGGGACGATGTCTACTCGCTAGAGTTCGGAATAAGAACAGCTGAAGTGAACGGCCTCGATTTCCTTATAAATGGACGCCCATTCTATTTCAAAGGATTCGGAAAGCACGAGGACACAGCAATACATGGCAGAGGTTTTGACTTCGTCATGGACATGAAGGATGTAAGCATGATCCACTGGATGGGGGCAAACTCCTTCAGGACCAGCCACTATCCTTATGCAGAGGAAATGTATCAGCTCTGCGACAGGGAAGGAATTGTAATCATAGATGAGACTCCTGCTGTCGGAATCGGAGGAACTACAGAGGACATCTATAAAATCGGCAGTTTCCGGAAACACCATGAAGATGTAATAAAAGATCTCATCGCCAGGGACAAGAACCATCCATCGGTTGTTATGTGGTCAATGGGCAATGAACCAGATGTTGTAAGCTACCCCGACTCCGCATATGAATACTGGCACTCTCTTTATGAATATACAAAAGCCCTCGACCCGGCAGGACGTCCTGTCACATTCGTGTGCAACCAGAACAACTACGAGCGTGACAGAATCACAAGGGAAATGGATGTGGTCTGCATCAACAGGTACTATGGCTGGTACAATCTGTCAGGCGACATGGAAGCAGCTGCATATGCCCTCAATATGGAACTGGATTTCTGGGAGGAGATCGGAAAGCCTCTCATCATAACAGAGTATGGTGCAGATACTCTCCCCGGCTTCCACCTGTCCTCTCCTGAGATGTTCAGCGAGGAATTCCAGATACTTTACTACAGGACCATGAATGGTGAATTCGACAAGAGAAAATTCATAATCGGCGAGCATCCATGGAACTTCGCGGATTTCAGCACAATACAGGGGCCAATGAGAGCAGACGGGAACAGGAAAGGACTTCTGACACGGGACAGAAGGCCAAAGATGGCTGCCCATTATTTCAGGAAGCGATGGCTGGCTATCCCTGATTTCGGATACAAAAGATGAGGAAGTTACCTGTAATACGGACAGAGAAGGATATTGAGGGGATTGTGGAAGAATTCGGCTTTCTGCCATTCTTCAGGTCCGCAATCCCGGGATTTTCCATCGAGGAGATGGCAGATCAATCTGTCTGGTTTCCTAAAGAGGGAGAAGGTGTCTGGGACTGGAAGGATCCTGTCATAAGGAATACGGGTGCGGCATATGGGAAATTCTTCATGTCGCATCCGGGGTTTGTGTCAAAGAGCCTATTTCCGGTTCTTGCTGCATACAGACGTGATGACTATGACTTTGAAGGTATGGTGAACGATGGCCTGGTAACCCATACCGAGAGGATTCTGTATTCAATTCTTGAGGAAACAGGAAGCGAAACCTCCACATTTCTAAGATACAAAGCAAATCTATCAAAGAGTGCTTTCGATACTTCAAACTCAAGGCTGCAGATGAGGACATTCATAATCGTCTCAGGTTTTGAGTATAATCTGACAAAAGCAGGAAAAGCATATGGATGGGGAATTGCAAGGTATGCACTCCCTGAGCATATCTATCCCGGTTTTGAAGAAAGCCTCAATTCCTGCAGACCTAACGAGGCAAGGGAGATTCTTTTCTCAACCCTTCGCAGCAAGTTCCCGGAAACCGAGGCTTTTTCGCTGAACCGCCTGATTGGATGATCAGAATTTAAGAGTATCCGAAAGAGTGGCAACCATGACAGCCTTTATCGTATGCATCCTGTTCTCTGCCTCATCGAAGACAACAGATGCATCACTTCTGAAGACTTCATCCGTTACTTCCATCTCCGTCAGGCCAAACTTCTCATAAACCATCTGAGCCGTTGATGTATTCATATCATGGAAAGAAGGAAGACAGTGCTCAAAGATCGTATTCTTCCCTGTAGATTCAAGGAGTTTCCTTGTCACCTGATAAGGTTTAAGAAGACCGATCCTCTCTGCCATCTTGTCTTCCTCGCCCATTGAGCACCAGATATCTGTATAGATGATATCTGCATCCTTTACAGCTTCATATTGATCGGAGGTTACGGTTATGGAAGAGCCATTTTCAGAAGCCCAGAGACTGCACTCACCCACAAGGCTTTCTGCAGGATAAAGAGACTCCGGCGCTGCCACAGCAAACTCCATACCAATCTTTGCAGCTCCTATCATAAGAGCATTTGCCACATTATTTCTTCCGTCCCCCACATATGCAAGCTTCATCTCATCAAGAGGCTTGCCAAGATGCTCCTGAGCTGTAAGGAAATCGGCAAGAACCTGGGTCGGATGATCATCATCAGTAAGACCGTTCCATACAGGAACGCCGGAAAAAGCTGCGAGCTCTTCTACGATCTTATGTTCAAAACCTCTGTATTCAATTCCGTCATAAATGCGTCCGAGAACCTTCGCAGTATCCTCAAGGGATTCCTTTTTCCCCATCTGGGAATTGGTAAGGAATGTCACACCTGCACCTTCATCATAAGCTGCGACCTCAAAAGAGCATCTTGTACGTGTAGAGGTTTTATCAAAAAGAAGGACTATGTTCTTTCCAGCAAGAAGACGTCCATGAACACCAGGATCCACGGGCTTGCCCTTTTTCTTTTTCTTAAGCTCAGCAGCAAGCTTAATGAGATAAAGGATTTCATCCTTTGTATAATCCTTCAGTGTTAGAAAGCTTCTTCCCTTTAGATTCATAGCGATCCTCCTAGATACATAAATTTTAAATATTCATGCATAAAATGTCAATAATTACAGCAAATATATGCATAATTATTCAATTTCTTCTGGTTTTTCTGCAATTTCCAACTCTACTCCATCCTCATCGGGCAGCTCTATCCTAGAAAGCTTTCCTGAAATCGAGTTGCTGCGGCGCATTGCTGCCTCTATCTTATCCGAAGCTGCACCAAGGGCTTTCTGGGATTTCTCCAGATCTTCCCCGAAACGATAGAACTGTGATTTCAGAGTCCTGAAGAGCTTCCAGATGCGCTCGGTGTTCTTCTCAACCTGAAGTGTTCTGAATCCTATCTGAAGGGAATTGATCAGAGCAGCGAAATTCGTAGGACCCGTGAGGACAACTTTATACTGTTCCTGAAGCATCTCTGCAAAGCCTCCTATGCGCAGGAGTTCTGCATAAAGGCTCTCCGTCGGAACAAAGAGAATAGCAAAATCCGTGGTTTTCGGAGGCACTATATATTTATCTCTAATATCCTTGGCTTCTGAAACGACTCTTGCACGCATTCCTTTGATAGCCGCATGTATCCCCTCTTCATTTCCAGCGCTCACAGCCTCTGAATACCTTATGAAATCCTCACTTGGGAATTTCGAATCAATTGGAAGGAACACATCCATCCCCTCATTCTTTCCAGGGAGCCTTATGGCAAACTCGACTGTTCCGCTGCCACGGGATGGAGAGAAATTCTTTACATACTGCGATGGTGTGAGCATATCGGAGAGGATATTCTCAGCCTGGACCTCTCCCCAGGTACCTCGTACTTTCACATTGGAGAACATCCTGTTGAGATTTCCAACATCTTTTGCCAGCGTATTCATCTCCCCTATGGATTTATAAAGCGCCTCAAGATTCTTCGTAACTTCCTGGAATGAAGTCGTTATCCGGGCATCAAGGGTTTTCTGGAGCTTTTCATCAACTGTCCCCCTGATAAGATCAAGCTGCTTATTGTTATCAGTACGTATCTGATCCATTCCAGCCCTGACTTTTTCTATCAGCTCAGCTGTTTCCTTAAGGACCATCTGCATCGTTTGGGCATTATCCTGTCTCATTGAATCAATAGAAGCTTTCATGGAATCCGAGGTTTCCTTCCCGGACTGCGTGAGCTTCTCGTTCAATGTTCTTGTCTCCGTGAAGAACAGTTCCATCTGCTTCTTCTCCGAGGCATTAAGTGCCTCTATGCTTCCTCTCAGCGAGATGGAGAGATCAGACAGCCTGCTTTCAAGTGCCTGAAGCCTGGATTCCTGGGATGTTCTGAAGGATTCAATTGAAGAGGAAAGCCTATCCTGCAGCTCCTGTGAAAGCCTGAAAAATGAAGATTCCCCACTGCTTCCTTTTCTCAGAAGAAGCACCATGAGAAGTATTATTATGACTGCATCAAATGCAATGAGAATATAAAGAATCATGTCCATAGAAGAATAATAGCAGAAAAACAAAAAGGCCGCCCGGAAGCGACCTTGAAAAGCGGATGATCCTCTTAGTCTACGAGAACAACCTCTCCATTCGGATAACGCTCTGCAACATACTCCTTGACTGTGTCGCTCTTGAGTGCTGCAACAAGTGCCTGGATCTTCGGCTCGTTCTCCGATCCCTCGCGGACTGCTATGACGTTTACATATGGGCTATCTGCACCCTCTACGAAAAGACCATCACGAGTTGCGATAAGACCTGCAGGAATTGCATAGTTTCCATTGATTACAGCAGCATCAACATCTGGAAGGATTCTTGGAAGAGAAGCTGCCTCAATCTCTGCGAAGCTGTAATCATGAGGATTGTCAACGATATCAGAAGGAACTGCCTCAAGCCCTGCATCATCGGCAAGCTTGATCAGGCCAGCGCTCTGAAGAAGGAGAAGAGCTCTTCCCTCGTTTGTAGGATCATTAGGAATACCGAATGTCGCTCCATCTGGAATCTGATCAAGAGAAGTATACTTATCGCTGTAAACAGCAAGAGGCTCGATGTGAATGCCACCGGCAGAGACAAGCGAATATCCTCTTTCAGCATTAGCAGACTCCATGTAAGGGAGATGCTGGAAATAGTTGGCATCAAGCTCGCCTGCAGCAAGTGCTTCATTCGGTGTCACGTAATCAGTGAATTCAACGATCTGAAGTGTATAGCCCTCAGCTGCAAGCTGATCAACAATCTGGCTGAGAATCGCGGCATGAGGATCAGGTGTAGCTCCTACCTTAATGACATTAGGATCACTTTCCTGTGCGCCGTTAGCGAAAGCCGGTACTGCAAGTGCGATGATGGCAAGAGCCACAACAAAAAACTTCTTCATTTATTTTTTCTCCAGAAAATTTCGGATAAAACCGTTCAAGAATATACCCCGAAGGATACCAGGACAATACAATAATAATGTGGTGAAGAATAAAAGTGTCATGCCCTGACGGGCATCATCATAGAGGACATCATCATAGACATAAACATTGAATTAAACATGCTGCGTCCTCCTTATCTTTGATGGCTTCATTATGCATAAAACTGCAAGAGTATGCAATCTATTTTTGCCAATTTCGAACAACTTTTTGATTATTCTTTATAAATCAAAGAGTTATAAGAAAAACTTTTTTCTAGAAATATAAAATTCCCGGACGAGCCGGGAATAAATCATCTCTTTGCAATCAATCTTGCGCTTATCTTGTCGCCGATGAACTGTATCAGCTCAACCATTATGATTATGACCACGACAGCACAGACCATATATGCAGGATTGAAGCGCTGATAACCATATCTTATAGCGAGGTCACCAAGACCTCCTCCGCCGATTGCTCCAGCCATTGCAGAATAACCGATCAGGTTTATTATCGTGAGAGTAACACCGGAGGCAAGTGATGGCATCGCTTCCGGAATAAGCACTTTAAGGATTATCTGCCAGTTCGTAGACCCCATAGCCTTCGCAGCCTGAACAACCCCTGGATCAACCTCCTTCAGCGCAGATTCTATGATTCTTGCAACAAATGGGGCAGCTGCAATTGAAAGAGGAATGACCGTAGCCATAGTTCCGATACTTGTTCCGATAATAATCCTTGAAAGCGGCATGAGAACAATCATAAGGATTATGAAAGGGAAAGAACGAAGGATGTTTACGATTCTCGACAGAACATTATAAAAAACCGGATGAGGAATTATTCCACCCTGTTCCTCAGAGCTTGTCACATGCAGAAGAACTCCGATTGGCAGGCCAAGAATCATCGAGAAGATAGTTGAAAGAAATACCATAACAATTGTCTGCCAGGTTGATGAGGCAACAAGGCTCCACATTCTAGCATCCAGCATCGACTGAAGAAGTTCCATCATACACCCACCTTTGTCTCTTCAACCAAGACACGTTTTTCCCTGAGAAGCGCAACAGCCTTTTTCGCTGTCTCTTCATCCGGTCCGATATCCGTAACCATTACTCCAAGTTCTTCCCCATTTACATTCTGAACACCTGCAGCACGTATATTGAAAATAGCACCGGTTGCAGAAGAAACTGAGGAGATTATAGGCTCATCCGTAGTGGATCCGCGGAAACGAAGGGTGTAATGCCCCCCATCCTTTGACCATCGGACCATAGAATCCTGGACATTCGTAAGGGATGAGAGGAAATCCTTTGTAACATCGCTCTGAGGAGCAGAGAAGATATCAGATACAACTCCCTCCTCCACAATATGACCTGAATCCAATACGGCAACTCTATCGCAGGCATCGCGGACAACTTCCATCTGATGGGTAATCATCACAACAGTAAGATTCATTTTCTTCTGAATCTCCTTGATGAGAGCAAGAATGGATCTTGTTGTCTGCGGGTCGAGTGCGCTTGTAGCCTCATCACAGAAGAGAATGGAAGGATTCGTAGCTAATGCACGGGCTATGGCAACACGCTGTTTCTGACCTCCGGACAGAGTAGAAATAGGAGCTTTTCCCCTTCCCTCAAGGCCAACAAGGGCAAGAAGCTCTTCCGTTCTCTTCCTGATATGTTCTTTATCCATATGGCAGATTTCCATTGGATATGCGATATTCTCTGCTGCATTGCGGGAAGAGAAAAGGTTGAATGTCTGGAAAATCATTCCTATATGGCGTCTTTCTTCAATCAGATCATCCTTGGAAAGGTTATCAACACGCTTCTCATCATAGTAGACTTCTCCGTTATCAGGTTTTTCCAGCATTGAAATAAGCCTGACAAGTGTTGATTTACCTGCCCCGGATTTCCCGATAATCCCATATACAGTATTCGATGGAATCACAAGCGAGACGTCATCGACAGCATGCAGAGAACCGTAGTTTCGCCTCAGATTCCTTAATTTTATTTCCATAAGCTGCTCCAATGGCTATTTATATCAGTTTCAGAGAATTCCACCAACAGGCGAAAAAAGCAACTGCCACCCTGTACGAGTGGCAGTCATTTATCAGGGGAACGATTATTTTATCTGAGATCCTTATCTGTCTTCAGGACATCCTGATCATCATATGCACGGTTCTCGCCAGCCATTGCCCAGATGAATGTGTAGTTTGACGTACCACAGCCTGAGTGGATTGACCATGCCGGGTTAATGACAGCTTCCTCATTATGCATGATGATATGCCTTGTCTCGCTTGGCTCTCCCATGAAGTGGAATACTACATTGTCCTCTGGAATCTCAAAGTAGAAGTAGACTTCCATTCTTCTCTCATGTGTATGAGCAGGCATTGTATTCCATACAGAACCTGGCTCAAGGTGTGTAAGACCCATTGAAAGCTGGCAGGTATCAAGAACATCTGGATGGATGTACTGATTGATTGTTCTCTCATTGGATGTTGCCTGTGATCCAAGATGCTTGTGAATAGCATCCTTGAGCGGAATAAGCTTTATTGGATACGGGCGGTGAGCAGGTGTTGTGCACATATAGAACTTTGCAGGATCAGCAGAATCATCAGAAGCAAACTTCACTTCCTTTGTTCCCATAGGGATATAGATTCCATCAAAATGATCCATAGGGTACTCTGTACCATCTGCTATGATCTTTCCCTTGCCTCCGATATTAATGGCACCAAGCTCTCTTCTTTCAAGAAGATATGTAACACCGAAATTCTTCCAGCAATCAATATTCTTATCGATTGAGATTGTTTCCTTTACAGGCATAGCACCCATAGTTACGATTCTGTCCACATGGGAATATACAGCTGTTACATCATCTGGGCGGAAAATGTCCTGAATAAGGAATTCCTCTCTGAGCTCATCTGTGTTCATTCTTTTAAAAGGCTCTTTGCCTGTTGAATAGCGAATATCCATTTTTATCTCCTCTATTTATTAGTATAACAATCTTCAGCTTTTTAGACCACTTAGAAGATTTTTACATCCCTGGAAAATATCATCGAAAGCTTTCTCAAAATCATCAGTATACCAGGGATCATCGACATCACGGTCAAGAAGCATTCTTATCTTTGGATCATTTCCGAATCTTCTGACAAGATTACGGTAATTTGAACTATCCAGAGCAATAACCAGATCATTCTCGGAGAACTCTGCATCAGTAATCCTATGAGCTCTATGGGAAGAAAAAGGAATTCCTTTCGCCCTCAGGATCCGCTTTGCAGGAGGATAGATATCATTGCCATTCTCCTCACTGCTCACCCCTGCAGAGTCAACTATATATTCATCAGAAACACCACTCTCTTCAGCTAGATGCCTGAATATGAATTCAGCCATCGGGGAGCGGCATATATTGCCGTGGCACACAAAGATAATCTTCATATTCACAAGATAACAGATACACAGATTACGGGAAAGGCCATGCCTGAAAAGACATGGCCGCACTTAATATAAAATCAAATAATGAACTTACAGAGTTTCAAGAATCCAATCGAGTGATTCAAGATCAATTGGCTGTCCACCTACAGAAATACTATCAAAAACAATGCCATTAAATGCTCCGCTCAATGATGATTGACTATCCGAATTAGCATTTTCAATGCCATCAGTCATTGAAATCACAATGTTATTTTCAAATATCCCATTCGCTGAGAAATCAACACTTTCTGACACACCGCCCACTTCAAGCTGCAAGTTTGCACTTATGGTATAGCCTGTAGCAATAAACTTATTATCGGGAACACTTCCATTGAAAGTAAACGTAACATTATCATTGGCCGTTTTAGATGGTGGTAAATTTTTTATTATGGAATCAACAAGACCATTACCTGTAGAAATACCATCAAGTGAAATCTTAGTAGCATACTCATAATCAATAAGGTTCAGATCGAAAGTAAGAGATGTCTGATTCTCATTAAGTGAAGAAATCGAAGCCCAGTTTTCAATTGAAATTATTCCATTCGTAGAATCTGTTGCTGTACCGCCATTTCCAATGGCATTATCAAGCATATTAAAGAATCTTACTGTGCCAAAGTTTGTTGAATATGGAAGAATAACGGCACTATCAAAAACAGAAGCATCCGGCCCAGCTGTTCCACCAACACCAGCATCGGCAATCTGCTTCCATGTTATCTCATCTGAACCACTGTTATCCGAAGCTGAAATAGAAACCTTGCAATCTGCTTCTTTCTCTGGTAGATACATTACTGCATTAGTATTATTTATTGCTTTTGTTATATCTCCAGATCCATCTGCGATGTATTTATAAAGCTCATTAACATCAATTTCCGAATGTAATTTGAACAATGCAGAAACATCTGAAAGAGTAATGTCATATTCAGAATCATCATTCATAACGACATGGATAGGCTGGCCGGAAGCAGAATTCAATCTATATTGGCCAACTATATAAACGGATATGACATAATCAGAAAGTGAAGAACCACTGACAATATCCAGTAGCAGCACTCCTGGTGTTGCAACAACATCAACTGTACCAGATGAAATCATAGCAACTTCTCCTTCTGACCTCAGGCCCTTTGTATATTCATTGAAAATTACAGAAGATGAGACAGAGACTGTGTCAAGATCCCGGACAACAACACCATTAAGGGCCTCGCTAACATACGAAAGATATGGCATTAGCTCTGGAATATGATCTTTCAAATATTCGGAAAGATCCATTCCTTTAATGCTCTGAATGAGAGAACTATTGATCTCAATCTGCTCATCTTTAATTGTCAGCATTATCGAACCATGATCGAGATTTGGGTTATTTAATGCACCATCTACACCAAAGAGATGCTTTACCGCAGTAATGAGTTCGCCTTTGATTGTTTGCTGATCCAAAGAATCAATTACAGAAACAGCAACATCAATCGCCTCGTCCTCAAATGGATTAGATGGCGAAACAGGTCCAATAGGATTATCCGAATCAATGAAAGGCGGGACCCAGCCCGATGGTGTATTATTACACGAAGCAAACGAAAAAAGCATCAAAAGAGATGCCACGAACATAAGCGTTTTCTTCATAGAAAGCCTCCGCCACTAATATACCCCCCCCCCCCACGTTAAATAATGTCAATAGAAGAGCACCATGCAGAGAAAAAAAGAAGGCCCTTGGGCGGGCCTTAAAGAAGGAGGATGTATATGATGGCCCTGAAGGGCCGTAAAAGGACGAAAAAAAAACCTGGCAGCGACCTACTCTCCCGCGAAGCTGCAGTACCACCCGCGCGAGGGGGCCCCACTGCCGTGCTCGGGGCGGCAACGGGAGTAGCCGCCCTGCCA
>CALXLD010000047.1 GCA_944389105.1 uncultured Spirochaetaceae bacterium
TGCTGCTGTGCTGACACAGCATAAAACTGACACTTGTTTACTGGAGGGTAAAATCTATGGCAAGATACACAGGTCCTAGATTCAAGCAGTGCAGAAGACTCGGGGTTAATGTATGTGGACACCCCAAAGCAATGGACAGGGCAAACTCCCCTGCTTTCGCAAAGAGGAAGAAGCCTACAGATTACAGCAGGCAGCTCACAGAGAAGCAGAAGCTCAAGGCTTACTATGGAATTCTTGAGAAGCAGCTTCACAAGTATTTTGAGAAGGCTCTTAAGTCAAACCTCAACACAGGAGATGCTCTTGTTATCTCACTTGAGAGAAGACTTGACAATGCTGTATACCGCATCGGATTCGGCAATTCAATCAGACTTGCCCGCCAGCTTGTTACACATGGCCACATCCTCGTCAATGGAAAGAAGGTGGATATCCCATCATACCAGATCAGCGTAGGCGATGTAATTTCTCTCAAAGAGAAGTCAAGGAACAATGAGCTTTTCAAGGAGTGCTTCCTTGGACACCCAGCTTTCAATCTCCCATATTTCGAGAAGAATACAGAGGAGTTCTCAGCTAAGTTCACAAGACTTCCTGAAAGAAACGAAGTTCCAATTCAGGTCAACGACCAGCTCGTTGTTGAGTTCTACTCAAGGTAATAGTCTTCAATAAGCCAGAACCGTACCACATAGCGGTTGGGGAAAGAGACAAGGCCACATTCCAATTTCATGCCAGTCTCTGGAACACATGCTCTGACGGCTGCCCTCAGGAAAAGAGCATGAAAAAAGGCAGATCCCGGATAATCTCCGGGATTTTTTAATCTGCAATATTATTAAAGCTTCTCAGCAAAATCAGAAATTGCTCTGAGACCGTTTTTCAATGTATCAGCATCACAGCCATATCCTATGCGGAAACAGAATGGTTCCTCAAAACAATCGCCAGGAGTTACGAATGCTCCTGTCTCTGCATACATCCTCGTGCAGAACTCATATGATGGGATATTGAAATCATAGTGGATCAAGGCAGTAGTTCCAGCCTGCGGCTTCACATAAGAGAAATGAGTAGAATGGCTGATCCAGTCATCAAGAGTCCGGAGATTGTCACGGATTATCTTCCTGTTCCTCTCAAGGAGCTTATCGCTGCAGCTCAGTGCAAGAGAAGCAACGGCATCATCGATCATTCCACAGCTGATGAGATCATAATCACGATGGGAACGGAAAGCAGAAAGAGCCTTTGTATCCCTTGTAGCAATCCATCCCATGCGGATTCCGGCAAGAGAGAATACTTTCGACATACTGCTTACAGAAATTCCCTTCTCATAAATATCCGCAACGGACTCACACCATCCATCTTCCTGTGTAAGATGCCGGTACACTTCATCGCAGAGAAGATATGCATTGGCCTCTCCGGCAATACCAGCAATCTTTTCAAGAAGGTCATTCGGTATCACAGCACCTGTCGGATTATCCGGATTATTTATGCAGATCATCTTCGTATCAGAAGTGACACGGGACTTAAGCTCATCTAAATCAAGAACATAACCATCTTCCCGGCGGAGCTTTATGATATCAACACGAGCTCCCAGGGATTCCGGTATCGAATAAAGCTGCTGATAAGTCGGCATTATGCTTATAACATGATCTCCCGGAGAGATAAGGGAACAGAACACATGATAATTCGCGCCAGCGGCTCCATGCGTAGGTACTACCTGTGCACTCCCGATTTTATGGTAAAGTCCCGCGATTCCTTTAAGCAGAGCCTCGCTTCCCGCTATATCGCCATATGTAAGGCGCTTTGAGGAAAGAGACGAGAAGAAAGACGCCCTGTCAGTTCCTGAAAGCAGGAAAAGCTCATCAAGGGAAACGGAATCAACGCAGGTTTCCGCAATGTTGAACCTAGCCTCCGTCTCATATTCATTCATCCATTCTTCTACAGCAAATGGTTTGATTTTCATTTAAACTCCCAGAAAAAGAAAAGGGCAATGCTGCCCTTCCCTGATAATCAGACGTTGAACCGGAAGAAGACTATATCTCCATCCTGAACAACATATTCCTTCCCTTCAAGCCGAAGCTTTCCGGCTTCCCTGACATGTGCCTCGGAACCATATTTAATAAGATCCTCAACGCTATAGACCTCAGCCTTGATAAAACCTTTCTCAAAATCTGTATGAATTATTCCTGCACACTGAGGTGCTTTAGATCCTTCTCTGAATGTCCAGGCTCTATCTTCATCAGAACCTGCCGTAAAGAAAGTCCTGAGGCCAAGTGCAGAGTATGCAGCTCTGATAAGAGGATTCAGTCCGCTCTCCGTAAGACCGGAAGCTTCAAGGAACTCCTGTCTTTCCTCCAGGGAATCAAGTGCGGCTATTTCTGACTCTATCTTTCCGCAGATGACAACGACAGGAGCATTTTCCCCAGCTGCGATGCGCCTTACGGTTTTAACATATTCATTATCTTCAGAGATGCCTGATTCATCGACATTGCATACATAGATGACAGGCTTAAGAGTTATCAGATGAAGATCATACACAAGAGCACTCTCGTCTTCATCAAGCCCAAGAGTTCTTGCGGGAACTCCTTCCTCGAGGCATTTGATCAATCTCTCATATATAGGAAGCACTTTCTCATTTTCTTTCTGCTGCTCTTTTGAGATCCTTGAAAGCTTCGACATCTTGTCATAGCGCTTCTGCACAGTCTCAAGATCAGCAAGCGCAAGCTCGATGTTTATCGTTTCAATATCAGAAGCAGGATCAATGCGATTTGAGACATGGACGATATCAGGATCATCAAAGCATCTGACGACATGGGCAATCACTCCCACTTCCCTGATTGAGGCCAGGAATCTGTTTCCAAGGCCCTCGCCCTGAGATGCACCCTTTACAAGCCCTGCGATATCAACAAATTCAACAGTCGCAGGTGTCACCTTCTTTGCAGGAATAAGACGGGAAATCTCATCAAGCCTTGAATCAGGAACAGCTACTATTCCGATATTTGGATCTATTGTGCAGAAAGGATAGTTCGCAGCTTCAGCAGGAGCTGATGTAACAGCAGAGAATATCGTTGATTTCCCGACATTGGGAAGACCTACTATACCACAGTTAAGTGCCATTTTTCACCTCTTATTGGACTATATGATGATGCCTATTTAATAAAGCACGGTCAACATGCAGAGACGGATTCCCTGAAACAGAAAAACTGCTTCTGCCCTGTTCAGATTGCTGCTATTTATCGGCGATTCCGAAAATGAGCATCTTCAGCAGTTCACCAACGCCATTCATCATAGAATTGAAATCATCTGTCTGCTGATAATCTGAAAGGAGCATCCTGAAGGAGGCAAGGCTGCTGTCCAGATACCTTGATGCCATATCAGCAGTAATGCCGCTCTGAAGCTTTATGCGGGAAACCATTGACCTGACAAACCTTTCATTAAGATTTCTCAGAGGTGTCCTTATTTCAGATATGTCTTGCTTCAGGTGCTCGGGAGGGTCGATAACAGCCTCCTCATACAGCCGGCTTTCAGCTTTCTTATTCTGGAAAAACCTCTCACGGAGCATGCAGAATGCCGCAATGCCTTCCGATGGACTCTCCTTAAACAGCAGAGCCTCATTGTCTTCAAGATAACTGAACAGCGACGAGACTATCCGCCTCACGCACTCAAGATATATCTCATCCTTATTCCTGAAGTAATGGTAAAGAAGCCCTTTTGATATACCATGCTTTGTAGACAGGATTTCCATGCGCATTGCATTGAATCCATTGTTTCCGAATTCCTCAATGCCTGCCTGAATAATCAGATTCCTGCTTCTCTCTTTTCTTTCTTCCTGTTTCATTCAGCTGCAGCCTTCCCTAGCTCCCCGGCCCATTCGAATCCTTTCTTAGCCATATATACTGCTATTATCTCATTGATAATCGCCGCAGCTGCAATAGTTCCCTGTATTATCGCAGCATTTTCCGGAGCAGGAACTTCAAGAACAGAAACAGTGATGCCCGTAAAAACAAGGGAAACACCTGAATGCGGAAGCAATGTGAATCCCAGATATTTCCTGACTGTCTCAGGACAATGCATCATGGCCGCGCCTGAATATGCACCTATATACTTACCAATGGCTCTGGAAATTATGTAAACCACGGTATAGAGCCCTGCTCCGAAAATCAGATGATAATCAAGCGGAGCTGCAAGATTGAGGATCACAGGAATCATCGCAAATCCGATGACCGGGTTCATCACCTTCATCATCGCATCCAGCTGCTCTTTTGAAATCATATTGGCAAACACTGTCGAGAACGACATACCGATGAGCATGAAGTTTATTACAGGAGCAGGAAGCTGATTATTAACGATAAAGCCGATCAAAGCAGAGACAAACAGCATCGCCAGCATCGCTATAATCGTGCTTTTGTTGCTTTTCATCCTTCTGAGAATAAGACCCGTAACATAACCTGTGATTATCCCAAGCACTACGGGAGAAAACACAAGGAGAAAAACCGCATAAACAGGAAGCCCTGATGTGGAAATATGGGCAGAGACGACGGCAATTACAAGAAAAAACACAAGAGCCCCCACAAGGTCATCCAGCGCAGCCATAGGGATGAGTGTTCGTGTAACAGGACCATCAGTCTTCAGATTCGTCACAACGGAGAGAGAAGGAGCAGGAGCTGTAGCAAGTGCTATTCCCCCGATAATGGCAGCAAGATAGAAAGGAATTCCCGCGAAATGGAAGATGATGCCAAAAACAGCTGTTACTATAACAAAGGTGCCAAGCGATTCAGTGATTGTCGTAACTACAATCTGCGACCCCGCTTTCTTCATATCCTTCCATATGAGCTCTGTCCCTATCATCAAGCCGAATATACATTCCAGCAGATGCTCAATCGAAGTGAACCAGAAGGAATCCAGAACAGACTGGCTCAGGAGATCCAAGGCATATGGGCCTATCACAATACCTGTTATCAGCCATCCGAGAATCGACGGAAGATTCAGCTTAGCAATCAGCTTTCCAGCAATATACGCAATAAAAACAGAGACAAGAAGTCTCAGGATCTCAATCAGAATTTCCATTTTCCTGCCCTTTACTCAGAACATGAATTAAGATAGTAAAAATAGACGGAATCGTCTATATTTTATTCTGAAGGTTTCATATTGTTTAAATGAACATCAAGCTATCATTGGATGCGCTTCATCATGATAAGCCGGTCATAGCCCCCATACATTTTCCTATGCAATATTTCCCTGTAGCCGAGCTTCTCCATTGTATGGCGTGATGGGATATTATCAGGATGGACAGTTGCAAGAAGGATCCTGATGCCTTCCCCTGCTGCATCTTTTTCGGCTTCTTTCATGAGCTCAGCCATGACACCACGCCCTCTGCAAGAAGGAATGACAGCCGCCACATCCATATCTGCAGAAGAAGAATCAGCAGCAATGACTTCTGACAGTTCTCCGGAATAAACAACTGAAAGCATACCTATAGGAATGTTTTCATAAGCAATATACAGCCTGCCTTCGCCGCTTTTTATCGAGCTATCAGGATCTACTGCGAACCAGTCTTTGATATCAAGAGAATAATAAGCTTCTTTTATAATGCTTTCAGCCTCAGCATTTGGGGCGAGCGGGAATTTCCTGATTATCATAATCTGATTACATTATCCGAAGAAAGAATCGGGAGATCTTCTTCATCATGGGTAATAAACACAAGAGTTCTATTCTTCGCATACTCAAGTATAAGCGAGGAAACTTTCTTTCTAGTAGAATCATCAAGCCCTCTGAAGGGCTCATCAAGAAAGACATAATCCGAATCGACAAGCAGCAGTCTGGCAATCGCAACTCTCCTTCTCATACCGCCGGAAAGCTCATGTATATGGCTCTTCTCCTCTCCCCCGAGAGAAAGGGAAGCAAGTGTGGATAAAGCCTTATTCCTATCATCCGTGACAGCAATAAGGTTTGACATCACGCTTATTCTCTCTGAAAGCCTGTCCTCCTGAAACAGGATAACAGGATTCACAGGTGGGCTTTCAATTCTTCCAAGATAATCCTTATCAAGTCCTGACAATATGCGCATAAGCGTTGTCTTGCCGCACCCTGATGGTCCGAGAACTGCGGTTCTGGATAGCTCAGGTATTTCAAATGAAGCATTCTGGAAGATGATCTTATCTCCGAACTTCTTCTCCTCTATAAAGACTCTCATTCCTCCACCCTCCTCAGAAGATATCCGGAAAGGCCAAGGAAAAACCTCTCAAAGAGAAATGCAAGGATGATTATCACAACAGTCCAGGCAAAGAGATCCGGAGTCGACAGATAAATCTTAGCTTCATATACCCTTTCACCTATTGAACCATCTGGAAGACCAATGACCTCAGCTGCTATCCCGCTTTTCCAGGCAAGTCCCAGAGATATGCTTATAGCACTCTGGATATAGGTCGAAAGCGAAGGCAGATAGATGTATCTGATCTTCTTCATAATCGTTATATGATAGACAGAAGCTGCCTCGAGCAGATCTTTATCGGTTGCTCTCAGTCCCTCTAATATATTGGTATAAATAATCGGGAATACCATAAGGAATGAAATTATCACTGACAGGTTTCTGCTTCTGACCCACACAAGCACAAGTATGACGATTGAAGCTACCGGAGTGGCCCTGACAATCTTTACGAAAGGATCGACAAGAACTGCAAAGAACTGCAGTCTGTATGAAAGAGAGGCCGCAAGAGAAGCTGCAGCAACAGAAAGAAGAAAACCAAGGAGTATTCTTCTAAGCGTAAAAAATACCGAAGTCCAGAACCCGGATGTCGGAACTATCTCAATGAATCTGGCTGCTACACTTACCGGAGACGGAAGGAACAGCTCCTCTCCTATCAGGAGAGAAGCAGCTTCCCATACAATAAGCCAGAATGCTATAGCCCCGGCTTTTACCGCCTTACTCTCCCGTATAGTAGAAGTCATCACCAGGCTGTGCTCCGCCAATACTCTGAGGATTCTGGCTATAAAGTATTCCAAGATACTCAGAAAGGGCTGTCTTCATCTCTTCTCCTGTAATCAATGTCACCTGACAATATGGAAGTGCCTTCTGTGCCACCTTAGCTGGAACAATGCCATACTTCCCGATGAGAGAAGAGGCTGCCTCTATATCACTGTTTGCAAAGTCTACAGACTCTTTATAGCTTTCCAGGAAGGCTGAGAGTGCTTCCGGATTCTCTTCAGCCCAATCCTTTCTGGCAACAGTCACACCGGTGATGAGCACCGAACCAACCTTCTCTTCCCAGAGATCATTCAGATCCAGTGCGATCCTTATATCAGGGTTTGACATGATAGCGGTAGTTGCGAATGGCTGAGGAAGCATTGCAACCCCATCGGGATCCGCATTCAGCGCAGCAACGCATTCCGCATGTTCGCTTTTCCACTCAATAAAGACATCCTTGCCTACTTCAAGGCCATTTGCAGATAGAACATACTGGAGTGCATATTCAGGTGTTGCACCGCGTCCTGCTGAATATATAACACGCCCTCTCAGATCATCTATGCTATGAACCTCATCCCCGTTCTCGACAATATAGAGTACACCAAGAGTGTTGATTGCGATAACCTCAACTTTTCCGCTGGTCCTCTGATACAGAACTGAAGAGAGATTGCCTGGAATTGCCGCAATATCAACATCACCACGGACAATCATCGGAACCAGGGCATCGGCAGCCCCTTCAAGCTGGAATGTATAATTGTTGCCATTGACGGTACCGCTCTCGCTTTCATCCATCAGCTTTACCATACCCATTGATGTAGGGCCACGGAGAGCTGCAACTGAAACATCTGCTGCTGTTGCTGCTGAAAGAGCAAGAAGCAGAACCATTATATAGAATATGAACTTCTTCATAACATCCTCCGGGAAAGAATTCTAACTCTTTAGCCTTTTATCTGCTACAGCTCTATATCATATTCCTGGATCTTGCTTATGAGAGTACGCCTTGATATCCCAAGCTCCTTTGCCGCATGCGTCCGGTTGCCATCCCATCTTCTCAGAGCTCTTATAATAGCTTCCTTCTCAGCATCCCTGAGCGTGAAAGCACGTGGGACAGCTTCCCTCTCTTCTGCCTCCCCGTTCCTTACACTTGAAGAGCGGAGATCGAGATCATCGGTATCAATTGTATCGGAATCTGCGAAAATCATTGCCCGTTCGATTATGTTCTCAAGTTCCCTTACATTCCCATAGAAACTATGATTCCTGAGCGCCTCAAGAGCCTCTGGAGTAAAGCCTGTGACCTTCACGCTCATTTCCCTGCTGTACTTCGCAAGGATATAGGAAGCAAGAAGCGGAATGTCGCTGCTGCGATCTCTCAATGGAGGAATGTTTATTCTCACAACATTCAGCCTGTAGAAAAGATCCTCCCTGAAACTCCCCTTCACAACCTGCTCCTCAAGGGCCTTGTTCGTAGCGGCAATGATACGTGCATTTATTGGAATCGGTTCAGTCCCGCCAAGCCTCGTTATCTTCCTGTCCTGCAGGACCCTCAGTATCTTTACCTGAAGAGGAAGGGGCATATCGCCTATTTCATCAAGAAACAGAGTGCCTCCGGCGGCAAGCTCAAAGAGACCGACCTTTCTCTGGGAAGCTCCAGTAAATGCTCCCTTTTCATAGCCGAAAAGCTCTGATTCAAGGAGGTTCTCAGGAACTCCGCCTATGTTTATTGCAACAAAGGGTCCGTCTGAAAGCGTAGATTTTCTATGTATTTCCCTCGCAACAACTTCCTTACCTGTTCCGGATTCCCCCGTTATAAGAACAGTCGCCTGGGTAGATGCTATTCGTGTTATCATCCGTTTAATAGCTGATATTTCAGGGCTCTCGCCGATGAAACCGCCCTGCTCAAGAAGTTCATTATCCGCAGCATTCCTTAAATTGGTAGCCTCTACGAGGTTCTTTATTTTTATAACCACCTCTTCCGGATTGAATGGCTTGACAATATAGTCCCTGGCTCCCTGCTTGAGCGCAGCCACAGCATCATTTATATCCCCATGGGCACTGATCATGATAACCGGAATCCTGAAGCCCTCTTCC
The DNA here is from genome assembly GCA_944389105.1 of uncultured Spirochaetaceae bacterium. Classification (GTDB taxonomy): domain Bacteria; phylum Spirochaetota; class Spirochaetia; order Sphaerochaetales; family Sphaerochaetaceae; genus Ornithospirochaeta. The sequence continues at coordinate 9,035 of CALXLD010000047.1, forward strand.
CGCATCCACTTGATTACATCCAGACCGCTGATTCCGGGCATCCTCAGATCAAGGAGCACGGCATCGTAGGGATTCTCCCTGAGAAGCCTTTCCGCCGAAAGACCATTTTCCGCAGTATCAGCCTCTAGCCCTTCCATCAGGAGGAACCTTTTCATCAGATTTCTTATATTCTCTTCATCATCGCAAACAAGTATTTTCATAAAACCTCTATTTCAGACCATTAGGAAAGACAGCTTCAGCAATTGTACCGCCATTTGGACGAGGATAAAGGCTGAGCGTTCCTCCTGCTGCTTTCATAAACTGTGAGCTTATTGAAAGCCCTATACCAGATCCATTTATCTTGGTTGTAAAGAAAGGATAGAAAATCCTTCCTGTATCCTCCGTCTTTATACCACAGCCTCTATCCCTGACAAAGAGATGGAAAGAATCAGTATCTGCGGTTATCTCTATCTCGACATCAATTCTTCTGCCTTCGCATGCCTCAACAGCATTTTTCATAAGATTCTCAATAACAGACCGGAGCTTCACCCTATCAAAGAATACAGGCGCCGCAGCAAACCCTGGCTCAATCATCCTGACGTTGCCATGAAAGACAGGAATGAGTTCTCTCACGCTCTCAACAAGATCGAGGCGTTCAGGCTGCCCAAGTGGATTGCGAAGGAATTCTGAAACTCTGTCAGTGAGTTTTTTCAGGCGTTCAGTCTCCTGATCGATCAGCATTACATCCGGGAGCACCTCCGGGCTTACCTCACGTTTGAGAATTGCCAGCTGGATGGTAATCGAAGAAAGAGGATTCTTTATTTCATGAGTGAGAGTTCTAGCCGCTTCTCCAAGACTTATAAGATTCTCCTGTTTTCTCATCGTCTCCCTGATTCTGCGGTTATCGCCAAGGATCTTCATGATTATAAAATAAATCACGAGGACAACAGCGAAAGCAGAGATTGAAACAACTCTTGTAAGAGCGATTCTCTCAACAAAACGGGAAGCATCAAAGGCAAGATAGATCAGATCAGGGAATTCCAGGATTTCACCAGTTCTCCTGAAGATATTGTTCAGATCGAAAGTAATTGAATCAACATATCTGATACATTCTATGATTCCTGTCTCTGTACTGAAGGAAATCATCGTCTCCGAAATACTTGTTGCATCAGTGAATATCGAAAACGGAAGAATCCTATATGCATCTCCCCATATATAAATAGGGCTTCCTGTATATGTGTAATAGCCAAAACCAAGGACATTCTTGTCCTGCAGTGTAATCGGAACAGTTTCCTCATTACGCTGCAAAGCCATGATAACATCCCCGAAGGCTCTCTCAACGGCATTTTCAAGTCGGAGATTCTCTGATGAGAGCACTAATGAAGTCATAAAGGCCAGAAACACAAGGAAGAGAATGAATGGCAAAGTGACAGCGGATGTCGTAATCCACTTCTCCTTTTTCTCCGGGGTCCACCTTGTTCTCTTTTTCCTGCCCATGAGAGGATTATACCCCAATATTCATTTTCAGTCTCTCACCTATCTACACACGGACTTCACAAATATTCTAACGCATCTACAAATCAGCATTATTATTTTTATTATACAGAATAAAAACTTGCAGGATAATCATGGAAAACAATCAGAAAGACATGATGCTGGAAACAAACGATTCCAGGCATCGCAGAAACGAGCAGGAACCAGGAGTCCACACAGGTGGAAACAATAATAATTCAAGAAAGAAATTCACTTTCTCGATCTGGTATTTTGTCATTGCAGTAATTCTCATAATAATATTCAACAATCTATTCTTCTCTTCGCATCTCAACGAGGCTATCAATATCGATTACAGCCAGTTCAAGGCTTACGTTGAAGATGGAACAATAGTCCAGGTTGCGTTTGATGGAGATCAGTACATTGGATATGGAGTAACGAAAGCAGAAGCCGTAAAAACTCTTCAGGAGATTGCTGAGTCGAGAAGGATCCCTTCATCAATAGATACCTCGGCAATCATCGCATACCAGACATACAGAATTGATGACCCGTCATTTGTTCCACTGCTGGATTCAAAGGGAGTCGAGTACTATGCGACTGAGCCAGCTCAGCCATCTGTATTAAGCTATCTGGTTTCAATGCTGCTGCCTATTATAATCTTCTTCATCTTCTATGCATGGCTTTCCAGGAAAATGGCTGGAGGCGTGCAGGGTGTGATGTCGTTCAATCAGAACAAGAGCACACTTGTCGCAGAGAATGAAACCGGAATCAGATTCGCAGATGTTGCAGGAGAAGATGAAGCCAAAGCAGAGCTTGTAGAAGTAGTAGATTTCCTGAAGAATCCCCAGAAATACACGGAGATGGGGGCTCATATACCAAAGGGAGTTCTCCTTGTGGGACCTCCGGGAACAGGAAAGACCCTCCTTGCAAAAGCTGTCGCAGGAGAAGCAGGCGTACCGTTCTTCAGACTTAGCGGCGCAGACTTTGTCGAAATGTTCGTTGGTGTTGGTGCTGCAAGGGTAAGGGATCTTTTCAAGCAGGCAAAGGAGAAAAGCCCCTGTATCATCTTTATTGATGAAATCGATGCAATAGGAAGGAAAAGGTCCGATGCCTCCATCGGCGGAAACGATGAAAGGGAACAGACTCTTAATCAGCTTCTTGTCGAAATGGATGGCTTTGATTCAAGGACAGGAGTAATAATCCTGGGAGCAACAAACAGGGCTGAAGTTCTCGATCCGGCACTTCTCCGGCCGGGAAGATTCGACAGGCAGGTTCTTGTCGACAAACCTGATCTGAACGGCAGGGAGGCTATTCTAAGGATTCACACAAAGAATATGAAGCTTGCCCCTGATGTCGACTTAAGAAAGATTGCACAGGGGTCAGCAGGACTTGCCGGTGCTGATCTCGCGAATATAGCAAACGAGGCAGCACTCCAGGCCGTCAGGCTCAGGCACAGCGCCATAATGCAGTCGGATTTCGAGGAAGCAATAGAGAAATCTATAGCAGGTCTTGAAAGGAAAAGCAGGATACTTGATGCCAATGAACGGAAAAGGGTTGCCTACCATGAGACCGGACATGCTCTTACCGCATTCCTCACATCTGGATCCTCCCCTGTTTCAAAGATCTCAATCATACCAAGAGGTTATGGGGCACTAGGATATACCCTGCAGTATCCTACGGAAGACAGGTTCCTGCTTTCAGAGTCGGAGCTTCTTGGTTCTGTTGATGTGATGCTGGGAGGAAGAGCTGCGGAAGAAGTTATCTTCGGAGATATCTCAACAGGCGCAAGCAATGATATTTCCCGGGCATCCGACACCATAAGAAGAATGATTACTGAATACGGTATGTCGGAGAAATACCGCAACATGACACTGCCTAAGACAAACTCAGGAATAGATGGTGTTTCAGGAAACAGGGAATACTCGGAAGCAGCACAGGAATATATCGATAATGAAACCGAGAAGATGATAGACAGCCGCTACAGGATCGTCCTGGAAAATCTCAGAAAGAACAAGGATGCGCTGGAAAACATAGCAAAAGCCCTTCTGGACAAGGAAGTACTTGAAGGAGATGAATTTGAGGCACTTGCAAAACAGTTTACTGTCAAATAAGCTACAGCTATGATTTCCAGAGCAATAGAGGATACTGAACTTAATGAACATATTGCCTCTCTTCCCCATGACGGAAGAGAGGTTTTTCTCATAGCTGATAAAAGCGTGAGGGTTTCGGTAGTGTCCGCGACAAGGATGGTTAACCAGATGAGGGCAAACCATGGCACAGGACTTATCGAAACCTATGTCCTTGGACAGGGATATATAGCAGGAGCCCTGCTGTCGTCGACAGTAAAGGGAAATGACAGGATAAGGCTGGATATTGAATGCGGAGGACCTATCGGAGGCATGAGCATCGAAGCCTGGGCTTCTGGAGCGGTAAGAGGATATCTTAGGCATAACCCGATTCCGCTGGAAAAACCGATAGAAAGCCTTGATACATCTCTTCTATATGGTCCCGGTTTTCTCACTGTGACCAAAATACTGGAAGGAAGCAGATCTCCCTTCTCAGGGCAGATAATGCTTGAACATGGCAACCTTGCAAATGACCTTGCAGTTTATTTCCAGGAATCCGAACAGACTCCTTCCCTTTTCTATCTGTCAATCAGATTCGACAGAAAAGGAAGAGTATGGGGAGCGGGAGGACTTTTCATACAGGCTCTGCCAGGATGCAAGGATGAAGTTCTGGACAGGCTTCAGGCCGCATCCTCATCCTTTGCTGATCTGGGAAAAGCACTTTCTGAAGGAATCAGTGCTTCTGAATATGCGGAAAACGAATTCAGGGCATTCTCGCCTGAACATATTGCCCATATCCCGACTGGCTTTTCATGCCCATGTTCAAGAGACCATTTCGAGGGTTACCTAAAGGCTCTTCCAAAAAATGAGAAGGAAGCTATACTTAATGGGAATTTTCCGCTTGTTCTTGAATGCTTCAACTGTGCGACAGCATACTCTTTCTCAAAGGAAGAAACAGAAAATCTATTCAGGGAGGATCTATGATATTCTTTGCGGCATGTGCAGCTAACCAGGGAGATCTTGTTGCCGAAGAGGCAAGGAAGGCAGGGTCTGAAGATGTAAGACAGACTTCATCCGGGGTCGAATTCGAAGGAAACTGGGAGACAGGAATGCGTTTCTGCCTCTATTCAAGAGTTGCCTCAAGACTTCTGATGGCTCTTTATATCGACGAAGATACAGAAAGCGATGAGGAGCTTTACGAATCAACCCTGGCATTGCCTTGGGAAGAGTGGATAAGCCCTGAAAAAACAATGAAGATAACCTGTACCACGCAGAGCTGCAGCTGGATAAGAAACAATCACTATGCTGCCCTGAAAGTGAAAGATGGTATCTGTGACAGAATCAAAGAGAAAGCTGATGGCCTACGCCCCGATATCAATACGGATAATCCGGATGTGGAATTCCATGTTCATGTTCAGGGCAATGTCGTGAAATGGTATGCCGATTTCTCAGGAGAGGCACTCCATCAGCGAGGATATAGGGACGAACAGACAGATGCGGTCCTGAAAGAGCATCTTGCGGCAGCTCTGATTTCCAGAAGCGAATGGAAGAAGACTGTAAATGACGGGAACCCCGGCATTTTCATGGATCCTTTCTGCGGCTCTGGCACAATCGCCATAGAAGCGGCTCTTATGGCTGCGGATATCGCTCCTGGTCTTATAAGGAAAAGACCCTATGCCTTCCAGACACTGCCAGGCTTTGATTCAGCGCTCTGGGATTCCCTTCTTGAAGAAGCAAGGGAAAGGAGACAGAAAGCCCTGGATGAAAGAGATATAAGGATCTATGCCTCCGACATATCGGGCCGTGCAATAAGAATTGCAGAAGCAGCAGCAGAAAGAGCTGGAGTGGATGGTCTTATAGACTTCAGGGAAAAGGATTTCACGGCATTTACGGAAAAGGATGTGCCAGGAGATAAAGGCTACATTGTAACAGATCCTCCATATGGAGAGAGAATGCGGGTGGAAGATATAGACAGGCTCTATACGGACATCGGCTATACACTCCAGAATTATTTCAAAGGATGGAGAGCCACGATTCTCACTGGCTCAAGTGATCTTCTCACGAATATAGATATGAAGCCTGACAGGACAAACTCCCTCTACAATGGCGGAATACTCTGCCAGGCCGCCCACTATATCATCTTCACAGATGAAGAAAGAGAAGCTCTGATTGAAAGAGCAAAAGAAAAGAAGAGAATACGCCTTGCTACCCCGCTCTCAGAAGGAGCTGAGATTGTCTACAGAAAGATTATGAAGAATCTGGACAAGCTGAAGCCGGAAATGGAAAAAGAAGGCGTAACATGCTTCAGGATCTATGATGCGGATATACCGGAATATGCAGCTGCAATAGATATATATGAAGGCAAGTGGATAAATCTCTCCGAATATGCTGCTCCGGATTATATCGACAGGGAAGTTGCCGAGAACAGGCTTAATGAGATTGTCTTTGCCACTGAAAGGGCAACAGGAATCGATATTGAGAATATCTATATAAAGGAGAGAAGAAGCCAGAAGGGAGCAAGCCAGTATAATCGCCTTGCCTCATCAAACAGATTCAATGTAGTCAGGGAAAATGGTCTGAGGCTTCTTGTGAATTTCCAGGATTATCTTGATACAGGGGTTTTCCTTGACCATAGACCGGTAAGGATGATGATACAGCAGATGGCAGATGGGAAACGCTTCCTGAATCTCTTCTGCTATACAGGCACTGCAACCCTCAATGCAATCAAGGGAGGAGCTGTGTCTACTGTCTCAGTGGATTCATCCTCAACATATCTTGACTGGGCTATAGAGAATCTCAAGATCAATGGCTACCCTACTGATATCGAGAATTTCTTCTATCGCGACGATGCAATAGACTGGCTATGGGAAACCTATGATAAATATGATCTTATATTCTGCGATCCTCCAACATTCTCAAACAGCAAGGACAGACGGACATTCGATGTGCAGAGGGATCATTGGAAACTCATAAGAGCTGCTGCAATGCATCTCGCGGAAGGCGGTACTCTTATCTTCAGCACAAATTTCAGACGCTTCAGGATGGATGAGCGGATCATGGAGGACTTTGTTGTTGAGGATATAACGGAAAAGACAATCGGAAAGGACTTTGAAATTGATCCGAACATCCATAAGTGCTACCTGATCAGGAACAAGATCAAAGTATCAATACCGAAGAAGAAGGTTTATCGCGCTAGATGAAAAAAAGCATAGAGACTCCCATCGGCAGACTTGAGCTTATAGAAACCGATGGGTACCTTACAGGCATAAAGGAAGCAGATGGCGATTTCTCTGATAACTCCCCGCTTCTCGATAAAGCGGCGGATGAGATCAGAGAATACTTCAGCGGGAAAAGGAAGACATTCTCAATTCCTCTTTCGTTTTCCGGTTCAGCTTTTGAAGAAGCTGTGTGGAATCAGCTGCAGCTGATTCCATATGGCGAACGTAAAACATACAAGGATATCGCAGAAGCTATCGGAAGACCTGGCAGCTGCAGAGCCGTAGGCAATGCAGTAGGCAAGAATCCGATAGCCATCATGATCCCATGCCATAGAATAATCAGGAATGACGGGAAAATAGGAGGTTTCAGTCTTTTCGGACCGGGGGCCAAGAAATTCCTTCTCAGCCTTGAGGATCAGAATAGTCAGCTCTAGTCCTCGTCAGCGACTGGGAACACAATCTCCTCAAGCACATCGATAAGGGCCTGATAATCACCATCAAGCGCCGCAACATTCGCTTCAAGGAAACGATCAGGATCAGAACTGCCCCATCCGATAATATACCCTGCATTCTTTGCAAGCGTATCAAAGAAAAGACGCGTAGTGCGGCCGTTTCCGTCCATGAACGGGTGAATAGCCTCAACCTCACCCATGTAATAGGCAAGATCATTCACAAAATCATCGACGTCATTAATTCCCATCAGGTACTTGCTCTGGCGGAGATTGTCAAAAAGCCTCTCTGCAGATGGGATAATATATTCACACTGGCAATACTCCCTATGCTTCTTTGTCGATGAGACCCGGATCATTCCAGCTGATGGATATATATCGCCGAAAAGATGGGAATGTATCGCTACGAGATTGTCAAAATTGAAAGGCATAGAAAGAGGTTTGCGAAGAAGTTCGGCTGTACGGAATGATGATATCCTCTTATCTATCCGACGAAGCATCGGCTTATCTTTGATGCCAAAGTAATTCACAAGACACCTTGTATCAGGATAATAAGAAAGCTCATCCTCATCTCCGCTGTAAAGCGATGAATCAAGCTTTTCTTCCCTGATATAATCCGCAATAGCTTTCTCAGCTTTAAGCTCACCTTCAAGGATGTCTTTGAATTTCTCCTCAAGTTCCGGGGTAAGCGTCTCCCCATCCGCCTCCACGGTGAATTTCATATAATCGAGGCCGTAATCCAGCCGGTCGGTTTTCATAAGAGTATTTTCATCTCTCCTTTCCATGGGAATAATACCCAATTAGCAATATGGGGTCAATGAACGCTTAACACGAACTCCATAATTGTGAATCCTACACCATGCTGTGAAGGATAATCCAGGACATATCTTCCGTAATTTGCATAGCCAAGTTTCTCAAAGAGCTTAACGGATGGATAGTTTCCATCAATAACATCAAGTCTTATTGCTTTCATACCATCGGCTTTTGCATCTTCAGCAACACGCTTTGCCAGTTCTGTTGCTATATTCATATGCTGATGGTCTGGCCTGATGCCAAGCGTATGAATGACATAGACCTCGGACCTTGATGCCTTCACGCCCCACTTCACACGTTCGTATCCAGCTGCAGCTTCATGGTTCCGGATAACTCCCCCAACTGGCTTTCCTCCATCCAGAGCTACAATGAGCTCGCCATTTGCTATAGCCTGTTCTATATAGCGCAGATTCGGGTATACACCTTTCTCCCAACGCGGAGTTGCCGCTTTTCCTTCTGTATCATCAATGATGGCCTCATACATTTCAAGTATTCCGGCAGCATCCCCGGCCTGGGCTTTTCTTATTTCAATCATAACATCTCCAAAAAGCAGGGCCGGATCTGAGAACTCCCAGGACCGGCCCTGAAATACTTCAATCTGTTCTTCAGAAAGTGAATCCAAGAACAAGATCTGCTGAACCCATATGCTTATTGGATTCAACCATATACCTGTAGTTCACTTCAGCTCCGATTGAGAATACATCTCCGATATAGAATCTTATTCCAGCAATTGCAGATGCAAACCAATCCATAGAGAACCTCACTGATCCAATGTTAAAGGTTCCAAGCTGCAGATACTCTGAAATAACGCTATTATCATGCGGGTTGCCAATCGCGAAACCAGCACCACCGCCAACATAGATATCCACAGGCCCTGCAACTATATCCATAGTGAGCTTAAGGTCTATAGAAGTCATCTCTGCATAATTGAAGACATTGAAATACTGGAGATTGTCCTCAAGATCCCATTTACCATTTGCCTTTGGCACGAAATCTACAAGAAGATCCGATCTCAGACCAAATCCGAAATGATCTCCTATCGGAAGAATGCGAGAGAAATCAAAGCCAAGTCCTGCTTCTGCAAATATCGTATCGCTGAAGCTGAAAGATGTATCAAACGAAGATGCAACACCACCTCTCACAAGAAGAGAGAATGCAAATGGCGAATCCTCTTCTTCCGGAAGCGCAACAGGTGTCAGTGGAGCAATTGGAAGCACTGGCTGAGGTTCTGCAGCAACCTCCTCTTTCACAGGCTCAGCTGCAGGCTGTTCCACAGGAGCTGGAGCAAGATATGCAATAAGATCTTCCACAAGTACATCAAGCTCTGCAGCTGCTTCCTCATTCGAATATGCTTCAGGATAGCTTATCGTAACCTCTCCTGCCCCTCCGAATGCATAGGAGACTCCGAGATCTGCAAGACCATACTTTGCATTCTCGACTGCAAAGAACGTATTCACCTCATCATCTGTGATGAATGACGGATATACAAGCTCTGCCTTTCCTGAGGAGATCGTTGCTGTAAGCTTATAACCAGCATACTCATATTCTCTCACAACAGCTGGCTCTGCCACAGCTTCAGTTACAGGCTGCTCCACAGGAGCTGGAGCAAGATATGCAATAAGGTCTTCAACAAGAGCATCAAGCTCTGCGGCCGCTTCCTCATTCGAATATGCTTCAGGATAGTTTATTGTAACCTCTCCTGCCCCTCCGAATGCATAGGAGACTCCGAGATCCGCAAGGCCATACTTTGCGTTCTCAACTGCAAAGAATGTATTCACCTCATCATCTGTGATGAATGCTGGATAGACAAGCTCTGCCTTTCCAGAGGAGATCGTTGCTGTAAGCTTATAACCAGCATACTCATACTCTCTCACCACCGCTGGTTCTTCAGCTTCTTCTGCAGCCTCTTCTACGACAGGCTCCGGAGCTGGTGTGAGATATGCAATAAGATCTTCTACAAGCACAT